>NZ_JBSHAY010000032.1:2909-98517 GCF_053611725.1 Streptomyces sp. NPDC054783
GGGGGGGGGGGGGGGGGGCGGGGCCCCCGGGGGGGGGGGTTTCTGCGCCGGCCCGCCGGCCCGCCGGCCGCCGGGCCGGGCGGCACGGCCGCGGGGGGGGCCCCCGCCGGGCGGGGGGGCCCCCGCCACCGCGGCCCTGGCTCGGGACTGCGCATCCACGCGCGGCACCGAGCCGTCGGGCCGGGCGGGCGAGTGCGTCGGTGAGCAGCGTTTCGAGTTCCTCGGCGACACGGTCGAGCGGCCGCATGCTGTGCTTGGCGCGGCACGGGGCGATGGCTCGCTCGACGGCCGCCACGACGACGGCCGCGAGCCCGGGCGCCCGGTCGGGATCCGCGCCGTGCGCCGTCAGTGCCTCGGTCAGGAGCCGCTCCCAGTCCTCGAACGCCTCGGCGGCGGCGACCAGGGCCGGCCAGATCTCCTCGGACGGCGGCTCCTGGCACCGCACCTCAAGGCCAGCCCCGGGGACCGCGTCCTGGTCGTCGCGCGCGGCGGCATCGGGCCCTGTACGTCTGTGACATCGCCCGTGCGCTCGGTGCCTCCGAGGTCCTGTACGTCCACCCCGACCCGGAGCACCGTGAGATCGCGCGCGCTTACGGTGCCGCCACCGCCGAGACCCTCGAGCCCGTCCGGCACGGTTTCGACATCGCCGTGGCGGCGACCGGCCGTGTCGGCCAGTCGGCGCCGGCCGTCAAGTCGCCCGTGCCGGAGGGCATCTGCGCGGCAGCGGGCAACCACGGTGTCTGGTCGCCCACGACGACCAGGGCAACGCTGTGGCGGCGGTGACCGTGTGGTCGGCCGGACCGGGGAAACCCGGGTTGCTCGAGCCCATGGGCGTGCACCGGGCACATCGCGGTCACGGCTACGGCACGGCGATCACCGTCGCCGCGGCGGCCGCACTCCGGGAGCTGGGCTCGTCGAGCGCGATCGTCTGCACCCCGAGCTCCAACGTCGGCGCCGTCGCCACCTACACCTCGGCCGGCTTCCAGCCGCTCCCCGAGGTCCGGGACCGCCGCCGCGACGGCTGGGCCGTGCACCCCCGTTCCTAGGGCCGCGCGGGCCGGGCCTGGATGCCGGGGCGGAACTTCGGGACGCGGAGGGTGATCTTCGTGCCCGCTCCGACCCCGGTCTCGATGACGAGGCCGTGGTCGTCGCCGTAGACCTGGCGGAGCCGGCGGTCGACGTTGTTCAGGCCGATGCCGGTGGCGGGGCCGGCCGTGCCGCGCAGGATCGCGCGCAGGCGTTCCGGTTCCATGCCGATGCCGTCGTCCTCGATGACGACCCGGGCCTCGGTGCCCTCGTCCTCGGCGACGATCGTGACGCCGATGCGCTCCACGGCCCCCTCCAGGCCGTGTTTGAGGGCGTTCTCGACGAGGGGCTGCAGGCAGAGGAAGGGCAGCGTCACGGGCAGCACCTCGGGGGCGATGCGCAGGGTGACCTTCAGGCGGCGGCCGAAGCGGGCGCGGGCGAGTTCCAGGTACTGCTCGATGGACCGCAACTCCTCGGCGAGGGTGGTGAAGTCGCCGCCGCGGCGGAAGGAGTAGCGGGTGAAGTCGGCGAATTCCTGCAGGAGTTCGCGGGCACGCTCGGGGTCGGTGCGGACGAAGGAGGCGATGCTCGCGAGCGAGTTGTAGATGAAGTGCGGGGAGATCTGGGCGCGCAGGGCCCGGAACTCGGCCTCGTGGGCGCTGGTGCGGGCCCGGTCCAGGCCCGCGAGCTCGAGTTCCAGGGAGAGCCGGCGGGCCGCTTCCCCGCCGGCCCGGACGACAGCGGTCGACTCGTCGGCGGCGAACACGACGAGGGCGCCGGGCGCGCTGCCGTCGGCGGTGAGCGGCAGCAGGGCTCCCCAGCGGACGGGGCAGCCGGTGTAGTCGCAGGGCAGCGGGAAGGTCCGGGCGCTGGGCGGGTCGGCGAGCCGTGCCGACACCTGCGAGCGGTGGTGTTCGCCGGCGCCGTCCCAGGCGAGCACGGCGGTGTCGTCGGTGAGGGCGACGGCAGGGGTGCCGAGCAGGGGGCGCAGCCTGCGGACCGTCTTACGGGCGGTGTCCGGGGTGAGCCCGGCACGCAGGGGTGCCGCGGCGAGCGCAGCGGTGTGCAGCCCATGGGCGAAGGCGCGCGCGTCGTCGCGATCGGCCGAGTGCTCCTGTTGCCGGCGCGCCGCCCCGTGCCCGAGAGCAGCACCGAGCACGAACAGCCCGAGCCCCGCGAGAACGAGCGCCGCGGTACCGAGGACGGTCATGGGCGGCGCGGGTTCGGGCCGACGGGGTGCGTGCCGCTGGAGCGCCCGGGGGCGCCGCCGACCCTCGGGTGCCTGGACCGCCCGGGGGCTCCTCGGTACGGTCCAGGGCCGGGGGCTTGGCGGTGCCGGCGAGCGACGCCAACGGCCGCGTGCCCGGACCGCCCACAGCCTCCTCGGTACCGTCCAGCGCCGGGGGCTTGGCGGTGCCGGCGAGCGGCGCGGTCTTGCCGGTGCCGGTGAGCGTCGGGATGCAGTTGGTGACGCCCGGCGTCAGCATCCTGCCCTTGGCAGCCGGCGTCGGGGCCTTGCCGGTACCGGCCGGTGTCAGGCACCTCCCCATACCGCCCCGCGTCACGGTCATGCCGGTGTTGCGGAGTGGCGCGGTCTTGCCGGGCCGGGTGCCGCTCGTGCTCTCCTCCGTCCCGGCGACCGGCATGTGTGTCGGCGCCGCCGTCGGGGCGGCCGTCGGGTGTCCCGGCTCGTCCGGCTGTGTCGCTGGTCTGCACAACGGCTCCTCGGTCAAGTCGTCGCCGGTCCGGGGCGGGTGGGGACCGGGGGTTCGGGGAGGTGGAGGCGGGCCATGGTGGCGGCGGTGCCGGGTGGGACGCGGCTGCGGGTGGCCAGGGAGATCAGGACCATCGCGGTGAAGCCCACGGGGACGGACCACACCGCGGGCCAGGCCAGCAGGGTGTGCAGCCAGCCGGAGCGGGCGCCGCCGACGATGGTGGCCGTCACCGCGGTGAGCGCCGAGCCGCCGCCGAGGACGAGCCCGGCGATCGCGCCCGCCGGGGTCAGGCCGCGCCACCAGATGCCGAGGACGAGCAGCGGAGCGAACGAGGACGCGGAGACGGCGAAGGCGAGGCCGACAGCGTCGGCCACGGGCAGATCGCTGACCACGGCAGCCGCAGCCGTCGGCACCGCGATCGCGGGCAGCGTGGCGAGCCGGAAGTGGCGGACGCCGAGCGTGGGCAGCACGTCCTGGGCGAGGACGCCCGCGACGGACATGGTGAGCCCGGACGCCGTGGAGAGGAACGCCGCGCAGGCGCCCCCGGCGACCAGCGCGCCGAGCAGGTCCCCGCCGACCCCGCCGAGCAGCCGCTGCGGCAGGACGAGGACCGCGGCGTCGGTGTCGCCGGTCATGAGCAGGTCGGGGGCGTACAGGCGGCCGAGCATGCCGTACAGGGGGATGAGGAGGTAGAACGCGCCGAGCAGGCCGAGCACGCTCACGGTGGTGCGGCGGGCGGCGCGGCCGTCGGGGTTGGTGTAGAAGCGGACGACGACGTGCGGCAGGCCCATGGTGCCCAGGAAGGTGGCGAGGATCAGCCCGTAGGTGGCGTACAGGCCGTGCTGTTCGCGGTCCGAGGACAGCGGCATGGCCCAGCTGGAGGGCACGGCGCGGTCGGCCGCCCGGTCCGGCAGGGGGACGCGGGCGCCTGCCGGGAAGCGCAGGGCGGTCTCCGCGCCGATCCGGTGCCGGCCCTCGCCGAGCCGCAGCGAAACCCCGTGCACCGCGCGCCCGTCGACGGTGCCGGACGCGGTGACCCGGACCGGTTCGCGCACGGTGAGGGTGAGTTGCCGGTCGACGCGCACCTCGGTGGAGCGGTGGAAGACGGGCCGGTCGTCCCAGGCGGGTGCCGGGGCGTTGTCGCCGCGCCAGGCGAGCAGCAGGAACGCAACGGGCACCAGCAGGGCGGTGAGTTTCAGCCAGTACTGGAAGGCCTGGACGAAGGTGATGCTGCGCATCCCGCCGGCGGCGACGGCCGCGGTCACCACGGCGGCGACGACGAGACCGCCGAGCCAGCCGGGCGCGCCGGTGAGCAGCCGCAGGGTGAGGCTGGCGCCGCGCAGTTGGGGCAGCAGATACAGCCAGCCGATGCCGACGACCAGCACACCGGCGACCCGCCGCACCGCCCGGGATTCCAGCCGGGCCTCGGCGAAGTCGGGCAGGGTGTAGGCGCCGGAGCGGCGCAGCGGGGCGGCGACGAAGGCCAGCAGGACCAGGAAGCCTGCGGTGTAGCCGATGGGGAACCACAGCATGTCGACGCCCTGGGCGAGGACGAGTCCGGCGACGCCGAGGAAGGAGGCGGCGGACAGGTACTCGCCGCTGACCGCGCAGGCGTTGAGGCGGGGGGCGACGGTGCGTGAGGCGACGTAGAAGTCGGACGTGGTGCGGGAGATGCGCAGGCCGAGCGCGCCGACGAGGACCGTGGCGAGGATCACGGCCGTCACGCCCACGATGCCGTACGTCTGGTTCACCGGCCGGCCCCGGCGATAGGTCGGCGCATGGTCAGGGGTGTTCCGCGGGAGCGCCGGCGGCCGCGTCGGTCTCGTTGCGCTCGGCGCGGCGGACGTACCAGGCGCCGATGGCCAGCAGGGCGGGGTACGGCGCCACGCCCAGGACGAGCCATACGGCCAGGGGGACGCGGGGTGCGGCGTCGGCGAGCGGCAGGATGCGCAGGAGGACGGGGAGCAGGCCGAGCGGGAGGGCGAGGAGGGCCGTGGTGATGAGAGCGGCCTTCAGCTGACGCCGTATCAGCTTCTCTGGTAACACCTCGGACCCGGGGTACGGCGAGAGTGCCGGGCGGGGTGTGGTCGTACCACCGGCGGGGCGCGGCCGTCCGGTGACCACCTCTCTGCGAGGGACGGATTCCGCACCCATGACGCACTCCCCGACGCAGCGGTGATCACCTTTGTGCTGCGGCGAGTGTACGCAGCGGGCCGGGGGCGAGACAGCGGGTGGACGAGAATCGCCACAGGTCCGTCACCCGGCAACCGCTTGCCGTGCTCAACGGGCCCGGCCCGCCGCGTGTCTGGCCAGCAGGTCCCGCAGTTCCCGGGCGTTGCGCCGGCTCACGGCGAGGACGCGGTCGCCGATCCGTACGGTCACGTTGCCGCCGTCCAGGCGGAGTTCCTCGATGCGGCCGAGTGCGACGAGCCGGCTGCGGTGGATGCGCACGAACCCGCGTGCGCGCCACTGTTCCTCCAGGGTGGACAGCGCGACGCGCACCAGGTGACTGCCGTGCGGGGTGTGCAGTCGCGCGTAATCGCCCTGGGCCTCGACATAGGTGATGTCGGCGACGGGCACGAACCGGGTCACCCCGCCCAGTTCGACGCGGACCTGATCACCGAAGGCGGGCGCCTGCTCGGGCGCGGTCGCGGCGGGGGCGACGGCCGGCCGGGGGCCCTGCCCGGCCCGTACCAGCTCGGCGACCCGGCGTACGGCCTCGGCGAAGCGCTCCTTGCGGAGGGGCTTGAGCAGGTAGTCGACGGCCTTGAGGTCGAAGGCGCGGACGGCGAAGTCGTCGTGGGCGGTGACGAAGACGATCAGCGGCGGCGCGGTGAACCCGCCCAGCAGCCGGGCGAGTTCGAGGCCGTCGAGTCCCGGCATGTTGATGTCGAGGAAGACGACGTCGATGCCGTGCTCGCCGTCCGACCCGTCCGCCCCGGCCCGGCCGAGCCGGCGCAGCGCCTCGGTGGGTCCCGCCGCGGGCACCACGGCACCGACCCGGGGATCCCGCTCCAGGAGGTACAACAGCTCCTCGAGCGCGGGCTCCTCGTCGTCCACCGCCAGCACACGCAAAGGAGCGTCGCTCGCGCTCATCCCCACTGGCTCCTTCCCCTTTCAACCACTTACCCGGTGCATGGTGGCCTTCCCGGCCGTCCGCGTCGATACGCGGACGCCGGTGGTGTACGACGGCCGGCACCGGGCGAGGATCCCGAAGTCCACGGAGACGAGCGGTCCGAGGAGGCCCGGTGGCATACGTGAAGCGTGAGGAGTGGGACGCGCACTACGCAGGCGGCGGCCGGTTCGGGGAGCTCGGCGACGGTGAGCGGCGGCTGTTGGCGGAGCACGTTCCGGCGCCGGCCGGCGGGATCGCGCTGGACCTCGGCTGCGGGCTGGGCGAACTCGCCCGCCATCTGGCCGGATCCGGCTATCGGGTGGACGCCGTCGACTGGTCGGAGGCGGCGCTCGCGGAGGCCCGGAGCACCGGCGAGGCGGGCGTGACGTACCGACGCCTGGACATCGAGCGGGACGACCTGAGTCAACTGCCGCACCCTGCCTACGACTTGATCACGATCCGGCTCGGCTGGGCCTTCGTCCGCGACCGCACCCGGGTGCTGAACCGGCTGCGCGAGCGGCTGCGTCCGGGCGGGGCGCTGTGCGTGATCACGCCGGTCGCGGACGCGGTACCGGACGACCGGCGCGACATCGCCCTGGACGAGCGGGAGATCGGCCTGCTCCGCACGGGCTGGGCCTTCGCCGACCGGTACGACGCCGACGGCCTGGCGATGTTCATCTTGCGCGGCCCCTCCCCCACCGCGCCCGGGTACGCCGGCAGGGGCCGCCCCTGTCCGCACGCCCTGACCGGCGCCGGAGTCGTCGTCACCGACCGCGCGGGTCGGGTACTGCTGGGCTGGTCGGTTCGGGGAGTCTGGGAGTTGCCCGGCGGCAAGAACGACGCGGACGAGGACTTCGCCGCGGCGGCCGTCCGCGAACTGCAGGAGGAGACGTCCTTGACGGCCGACCCGGCCGGTGCGCGGGTGCGGGCGATCCTGATGGACTCGGTGCACGGCATCCCCCGGGTGACGGCCGCCGTCCGGGTGACCGCCTTCACCGGCGAACCCGTGGTCACCGAGCCGCGGCTGATCCACCGCTGGGAGTGGCACGAGGTCGAGGACCTGCCCTGGCTCGGCGGGCCGCTGTTCACGCCGAGCGCCCACGTCCTGGACGTCATGTGGCCCGGTCTGCTGCCGGGGCTCCCGGCCGTGCACCGGTACCCGGTGGCGGACGGCTGAGTGTCACTCCGGGACCACCAGCCGTGCCGCCTCCCCCGGGCCCACCGGAACCACCCGGTCGCGCAGGCAGACGTCGATGGGGGCGCGGTCGGAGTCCGGTACGGCGATCTCCAGCAGGCCGCTGCGCAGGTGCAGATGGACGCCCCAGTGGCCGTGGTAGCGGATGGCGAAGCCGTAGGAGGAGAGTTCGGGCAGTGGGACCGGGTCCAGGCACAGGGCGCCGTTGCGGGTCTCCAGGCCGGTCAGTCCGCGCTGGACGAGGTCGAGGGTGCCGGCCATGGCGCCGAGGTGGATGCCCTCGCCGGTGGTGCCGCCCTGCAGGTCGGCGATGTCGCCGCGCAGCGCCTCCTGGACGAAGGCCCAGGCGTCGGCGCGGCGGGCGCGGGTGAGGACCCAGCCGTGGACCAGTCCGCTCAGGGTTGAGCCGTGGCTGGTGCGGTGCAGGTAGTGGTCGACGGTCGCGGTCCAGGTCCGTTCGTCCAGGCAATAGCCCAGTCGGTCGAAGAGGGTCTTGAGTTCGGCGGCGGAGAAGAGGTAGCCGAGCATCAGCACGTCGGCCTGCTTGGAGGCCTTGTAGCGGTTGACGGTGTCGCCCTCGGCCTCCAGGATCCGGTCGAGGCGGCGGATGTCGTCGTACCGCTTGCGGTAGTCGTCCCAGTCGAGTTCGGCGAGGTCGCCGTAGCCCTCGAACTGGCTGATCACCCCGTCGTGGAAGGGGATGTGGAGGGTGCGGGAGACCTCCTCCCAGCGGGCGGGCTCGTCCTCGTCCAGGCCGATGCTCTCGCTGAGCTCGCGGCGGCGCGGCTCGGGCAGGAGGTTCAGCAGGTCGAGGGTGCGGGCGAGCACCCAGGCGGCGGTGACGTTGGTGTACGCGTTGTCGTCCAGGCCCGGCAGGGCCGCGCCGGGGTAGGCGTCGTGGTACTCGTCGGGGCCCATCACCCCGCGGATGCGATAGCGGCCGAGGCGGTCGTCGTAGCGGGCGGAGTCCGCCCAGAAGCGGGCGATCTGCAGCAGCATCTCGGCGCCCTCGCCGTGCAGGAAGTCGGTGTCCGCGGTGGCCTCGCAGTACTGCCAGATGTTGTAGGCCACCGCCGAGCCGACGTGGTGCTGGAGCCGGGAGTGGTCCGGCAGCCAGCGGCCGGAGCGGGGGTTGAGGTGGAGTTCCTGGGCCTCCTCGCGGCCGTCGCTGCCGCTCTGCCACGGGTAGAGCGCGCCGCGCCGGCCGAGTTCCCGGGCCGCATGACAGCCGGCGTCCAGGCGCCGGTGCCGGTAGTGGAGCAGGGCGCGGGAGACCTCGGGGAGGTGCAGGTTGAGGTAGGGCAGGACGAAGAGTTCGTCCCAGAAGACATGGCCTCGGTAGGCCTCGCCGTGCAGTCCGCGCGCGGGGACACCGGCGTCGAGGTCGGCCGTGTGCGGTGACAGCGTCTGCAGCACGTGGAACAGGTGCAGGCGCAGGATGCTGCCCGCCTCGCCGGGCACCTCCAGCGCGGTGCGCCGCCACAGCTGTTCCCAGGCCGTGGCGTGCGTCTCCAGCAGTGCGTCGAAGTCGGGGGCGGCGCCGACGCGGTCGACGGCCGCGTCCAGCGGGTCACCGATGGCGGGGTCGTGCGAGGTGTGCAGGGCGACCGTCTTGTCGACGGTGACGGTACGGCCGGGTGCCAGGCGCAGCCGCACGTGCTGGACGGCGCGCAGGGCCTCGTGCGCCGTCGCCACCGGCGCGTCGGCGGACAGCCGGGCCGCGAGGACGCATTCGATACGGGAGGTGCGGGTGTGGCAGCGCAGCCACATCGCGCCGTGTGCGGCGAGGCCGGTCCGGATCTGGGTGAGGTGCCGGCCGTCCAGGTCCCGGTAGCGGGCCACGCCGGCATTGGTGACGCGTCCGTCGAGGGCTGCCTCGACCTCCAGGTCGGTCCCGTTGCCCTCGACGGTGAACTCCGTGCGCAGCGCGCCGATATGACGGTCCGCCAGATGGACCAGGCGCAGCTGGCGCACGTGGAGTGTGGCGCCGCCGTCGAGGCCGTAGCTGGTGCGGCGTTCCAGCAGGCCGGGCTCGAGATGGATGGTCAGGTGGTGCTCGGTGACGGGGGCGGAGTCCGGGCTGAGCCAGGCGCGGCCCGCCGGGCGGAAGCGCAACGGCAGCCAGTTTGGGAGGTTGACCATGTCCTCGTTCTCGACCCGGCGTCCGGCGACCTCGGAGGTGAGCCGGTCGTAGCAGCCGGCCACGTAGGTTCCCGGGTAGTGGATGTCGTCCGCGGTGCACTCGGGCAGTGCCCCGCGGGTGGCGAAGTACCCGTTGCCCAGGGTGCACAGCGACTCCCGCAGGCGTTCCTCCTCCGGCCGGTAGCCCTCGTACTCCCAGGTCGGCCCCGTCACGGTCACCCCTCGGACAGCAGGCCGGCGAGGATCCGGTCGGGGGTGAGCGGCAGGTCGCGGAAGCGGATGCCGGTGGCGTGGTGCACGGCGTTGCCGATGGCGGCCGCGGTGCCGACGATGCCGATCTCGCCGATGCCCTTGCTGCCCATGGGGTTGAGGTGCGGGTCGTCCTCGGCGATCCAGTCGGCCTCGATGGCGGGCACGTCGGCGTGCGCGGGCACGTGGTAGGAGGCGAGGTCCGCCTCGGTGAAGTCGCCGAACGCACGGTCCAGGGTGCTGTGTTCGGTGAGGGCCATGCCGAGGCCCATGGTCATGCCGCCGGTGAACTGGGAGCGGGCGGTACGGGAGTTCAGGATCCGCCCGGCGGCGAAGATCCCGAGCAGCCGCCGTACCCGGGTCTCGCCGGTGACGATGTCGACGGCGACCTCGGCGAAGTGGGCCCCGAAGGCGTGCCGGGAGTAGGGGCTGTCGGCGTCGGCCTGCCCGGCGGTGTCGGCGTGGGTCTCGATGCCGTCGGCGGGCAGCGCTCCGGTGTGCGCGGCGAGCCGGGAGGCCAGCTCGGTACAGGCCTCGTGCACGGCCCAGCCCCAGGAGGCGGTGCCCATGGAGCCGCCGGCCAGCCAGGCGGACGGCAGGTCGCTGTGGCCGATCTCGGTGCGGACCCGGTCGAGGGGCGCGCCGAGGGCGTCGGCGGCGATCTGGGCGAGGACGGTACGGGCCCCGGTGCCGATGTCGGTCGCGTTGATCCGCACGATGAAGGTGCCGTCGGGCAGGGCCCTGGCGGTCGCGGTGGCCGGGACGGCCGCGGCCGGGTAGGTGGCCGCGGCCACGCCGGTGCCGATGAGCAGCGGGCCCTCGCGGCGGCTGCCCGGGCGTGGGTCACGCTCGGCCCAGCCGAAGCGGCGGGCGCCCTCGCGCAGGCACTCCACCAGGTGCCGGCTGCTGAAGGGTTTGCCGCTGTCCGGCTCGCGCTCGGGTTCGTTGCGGACGCGCAGCTCCACCGGGTCCGTGCCGAGGGCGCGGGCAAGTTCGTCCACGGCCGACTCCAGGGCGTACATGCCGGGCGCCTCGCCGGGGGCACGCATCCAGGACGGGCTGGGCACGTCGAGCGGGACCACCCGGTGGGAGCTGAGCAGGGCCGGGGTGGCGTACATGATGCGTGAGGGCACCGCGGCCTGCTCGACGAACTCCTTCACCCGGGAGGTGTGGGTGGTCGCCTCGTGCAGCACGGCGGTGAGCCGGCCGTCCGCGCTCGCGCCGAGGCGGAGGCGCTGCACGGTGGGGGCGCGGTGGCCGACGGTGGTGGGCAGGTAGCGGCGGGGGTAGGCGAGGGTGACGGGCCGGCCGGTGCGCCGGGCTGCCATGGCGGCGAGGACGACGTCGGGGCGCGGGGTGCCCTTGGAGCCGAAGCCGCCGCCGACGTGCTCGGTGACGACGGTGACGTGGTCCTCGGACAGCTCGAACAGCTGGGCGAGGATCTCCCGCACGGTCGTACCGCCCTGGCTGGAGGTGTACACGGTGAGCCGGTCCCCGTCCCAGTGGGCCGTGCTGGTGTGCGGCTCCATGGGGTGATTGTGCAGCGGCGGCACCCGGTAGGTGACGTCGACACGGACCTCGGCGGCGGCGTAGGCGGCCTCCGGGTCGCCGTGCTCGACGCGGCCCGGATAGCCGGCGTTGGCCTCCTCGGGCTCGTAGGCGTCCCGGTGCTCCGGATCGAGATCGGCGTGGTGGGGTTCGGCCGTGTAGGTGACCCGTACCGCCCCGGCGGCCGCGCGGGCCGTCTCCAGGGTGTCGGCGACGGCCAGGGCCACGCACCAGCCCCGGTGCGGCACGTGCGGGCCCTGCAGCACGGCGAGCGTGGCGTCCTCGGGTACGGCGAGACGTGGGGCGTCGTCGGGGGTGAGGACGGCGAGGACACCGGGCAGCGCGAGGGCGGCCGAGGCGTCGACGGCCGTGACCCGGCCCCGGGCGATCGCGGCGGGCACGGGCCAGGCGTGGGCACGGCCGGGCAGGGCGTACTCACCGGCGTAACGGGCCGTGCCGGTGACCTTCGCCCGCCCTTCCCGACGCTCGGCGGGGGCACCCAGGGCGCTGCCGGGGGCCGGCTGCCCTCCCGGCCGGGGCTCGCCGGAAGCCCCGGTGGGCGTAGCGGGGGCTGTGTTCCGTACGTCCGGGCGCTCTTCGGGCGCACCCAGGGCGCTACCAGGGCCCGGGTGCCCTCCTGGCCGACGCTCGCCGAAAGCGCCAGTGGGGATAGTGGCGGTCCGATTCCGTGCGTCCCGGCGCTCTTCGGGCGCACCCGAGCCGCTGCCGGGGCGCGGCCGCCCTCCCGGCCGGGGCTCGGCGAAAGGCCCGGTGGTGGCGGGGGTCGTGGGCCGTGCGGGGTCTTCGGGGGTGCCCGGGGAGTTGGCGGTCATGGGTTCCTCCTGCTCTGCTCGCTCCTGCCGTGCCGGCTCAGGCCACCGCCGGGGCCGGGGCGAGGCGGTTCAGGACGTCCAGGGCGAGGTTGCGGGCGAGGGGCACCTTGTAGGCGTTGTCCCGCAGCGGCTCGGCGTGCGCGAGTTCCAGCGCCACGGCTCCCTCGAAGGCGTCGGGCGTCGCGGGGGCGCCCAGCAGGGCCAGCTCGGTGTGCCGGGCCCGCCAGGGCCGGTGGGCGAGCCCGCCGAAGGCGATCCCCACGTGGTCGATGACGCCGTCCGCCACCCGCAGCACGACCGCCACGGAGGCGAGGGCGAAGGCGTACGACGCCCGGTCCCGGGCCTTGCGGTAGGCGGACGGGACGCCGGCGGCCGCGGCCGGGAGCAGCACACCGGTGATCAGTTCGCCGGGGCTGATCCAGGTGTCCCGGTCGGGATGCTCACCCGGCAGCCGGTGGAACTCGGCCGCCGGAAGGCGCCGGGCGCCCTCGGTGCCGTACAGCTCGACCTGGGCGTCCAGCGCGGCGAGGGCGACGGCCATGTCGGACGGGTTGGTGGCGATGCAGTGCTCCGAGTGCCCGAGGACGGCGTGGTCGCGGTGGACGCCCTCCCGGGCGCCGCAGCCGCTGCCGGGCTCGCGTTTGTTGCAGGGTTTGTCCAGGTCCTGGAAGTAGGGGCAGCGGGTGCGCTGCAGCAGGTTGCCGCCGGTGGTGGCGGCGTTGCGCAGCTGCCCGGAGGCGCCCGAAAGCAGCGCCTGGGACAGCACGGGGTAGCGGTCGCGGACGCGGGCGTCGGCTGCCAGGTCGCTGTTGCGGACGGTGGCGCCGACGCGCAGGGAGCCGTCGGGCAGCTCCTCGATGGTGCCCAGCGGCAGCCGGCCGACGTCGACGAGCAGCGCGGGGCGCTCGACGCCGAGTTTCATCAGGTCGACCAGGTTGGTGCCGCCGGCCAGATAGCGGGCGCCGGGGTGGGCGGCGTACGCCTCGACGGCCTCCTGGAGGCTGCCGGGCCTGAGGTATCCGAAGCCGTTCACCGGATCACGTCCTCCACCGCCTCGACGATGCGCGGGTAGGCGCCGCAGCGGCACAGATTGCCGCTCAGGCGTTCGCGGATCTCGGCCCGGTCCAGCGGGACGGGCCGGCCGGAGGGGGCCGCGGGGTCGGTGACGTGGGAGGGGTGGCCGGCCGCTGCCTCGGCGATCATGCCGATGGCCGAGCAGATCTGCCCGGGCGTGCAGTAGCCGCACTGGAAGGCGTCGCGGTCGAGGAAGGCCCGCTGCAGCGGGTGCGGCTCCTCGCCGTCCCCGCCGAGGCCCTCGACGGTGGTGATCTCACTGCCGTCGAGGGCGACCGCGAGCAGCAGGCAGCTGTTGACGCGGCGGCCGTCGGCCAGCACGGTGCAGGCACCGCACTGGCCGTGGTCGCAGCCCTTCTTCGACCCGGTGAGGCCGAGGTCCTCGCGGAGCAGGTCCAGCAGGACACGCCGGTGGTCGACGTGCAGGGTGTGGGGCTTCCCGTTGACCCGGAGGGTGATCTCCGACTCGGGAGAGAGCTGGTTTTCTCTGGTCATGGCAGGGGTGGCCTTCCGGACGGGCCCTGGTGTCCGTCCAGTCCGCGTATCCACGCGGCGGTGCCTCACACGTCAGGGAGGACGCCCCCTTCACTCACGGGTAGCGGGCCAGGTCCGCCACGTTGGACGAGGAGTTCGACGGTCCTCCCGTGTTGTTGATGACATGACCGATGGTGCCGGTGCCGCCGAGGGA
This sequence comes from Streptomyces sp. NPDC054783, assembly GCF_053611725.1. Classification (NCBI taxonomy): domain Bacteria; kingdom Bacillati; phylum Actinomycetota; class Actinomycetes; order Kitasatosporales; family Streptomycetaceae; genus Streptomyces; species Streptomyces sp. NPDC054783. Next base: position 16,495 of record NZ_JBSHAY010000032.1, read on the forward strand.
GACGGTGACCAGGCTGGTGAAACGGACGCCCGGGGTGTCCGGCACCTCGAAGGCGCGGTCGGCCGTCACACTGGGGTTGGCGCTGAAGTAGCAGTAGCTGCCCACGCCGTACGCCTCGTGGCTGGTGACGGAGTCGGCGACCTTGTAGGCGGCGTAGCCGCGCGTGGAGCCGTTCGTCCAGGCGGACTGGTTCGGGGGGTCGTAGGGCATCTCGTTCTGGAAGAAGTAGGTGCGGCCGCCGTTGCCGTTCCAGAGCACCTGGTACTTCTGGAAGTGCTCCACGAACAGGCCGTACATCGTCACGTCGTCGCCGTTGACGACGAGCCCGGTGTCGGCGGTGTTGCTGGTCCAGCCGACGCCGCTGCCGTGGTCGGCCCGCCAGATCCACATGTGGTCGCCGATGACGTTGTCGCTGTTGACGACGAGGCTGGTGGCCGCCTTGCCGACGCCCGCGCCGCCGATGCGGAAGTAGACGTCGTGCAGGGAGGTCGGGTCGGCCGCGTGGGAGGCGGTGGAGCCGGCCGGCCCGACCTCGAGCAGGGTCTTCGAGCTGGTGGTGCCGGCGTCGAAGAGCAGGCCCGCGATCTTGACGCCGTCGACGTCGGCGACGGTCATCGCGGTGATGCCGTTGTCCGGGACGAAGGTGGCGAGCCCGAGGCCGAGGACGACGGTGTCGGGGCGGGTCACCTTCAGGGTCTGGTCGAGGTGGTAGACGCCGGGGGTGACGAGCAGGTTCTGTCCTGCCGCGAGGGCCGCGTTGATCTGTGCGGCGGTGGCGCCGGGCTTGACGACGTAGAATCGGCTCAGCGGCAGGGCGGTGCCCGACGGGCTGCCGCTCGCCCAGCTGGTGGCCGTCGAGTTGGAGCGCACCGACGGCACGAACACCTGGTAGTTCCCGGAGCCGTCGACGTACAGGAACGGCTTCTCGCGGGTCACCGGGCTCTGGGCGACGGTGGTGTACGGCGGGTTGGGGAAGCTGGTGGCCGGGACGCCCTGGCTGCCGACGAACACCATGTTCCAGTTGGACCCGGTCCAGCTGCCGAGCTGGGAGTTGCGGGTCAGCCACTGCTGCTGGGTGCCGGAGTCGACCTGTCCGTCGACCTTGCTGTCGGCGAGATAGCCGCCGGAGGACCAGCCGCCGTCGTCCAGGGCGAGGTTGCCGCGCAGATGCATCCGGCGGTACGGCGCGGCCTGCGAGACCGCCCAACGGTCGTTGCCGTTCGCCGGGTTGACCGAGAGGTTCTCGGCGCCGCGCCAGAAGTTCTGCGTGGCGTTGCCCTGGAACCAGTCGGCCTCGGCGTGCACGGCGCCGTTGACGGAGACCGCGTCCGGGGTCAGGCCGAGGCCGAGCACCTGGGTGTAGAAGCCGACGTTGACGTCCGCGCTGTAGGCGCCGGGCTTGAACAGGACCGCGTAGCGCTGGGAGCCGAACTGGTTGGTATCCTGCTGCTTGAAGATGCTGTCCAGCTTGCTCTGGATGGCGGAGGACGACATCGACGGGTCGAAGACGACGACGTTCGGACCGAGGTCCGGGTTCGTGGCCGACTGGGTCACGGGCACCACCTGGAAGCGCTGGGCGGCGGTGCCGTTGCAGGTGTACTGCTGGAGCTGCACGCTGTCGGCGGTCGAGGCGCCGGGGTCGTCCAGGCACTTGCCGCTGTTCCTGTTGACGAAGTGGAAGGCGCCGCCGCCGTCGTCCACGGCCTGCCACTGCTGGTTGGCGCCGCCGCCGTAACTCCACAGGTGCACAAGCGCGTTGTCGGCCGTGGACACGTCGCTGACGTCGACGGCCTGGTTGGTGTCGTTGCGGTTGTCGATGTGGACGTAGCCGTTGCCGGCGTCGGTGAGACTCCATTGCTGGGCGGTGGTGCCGTTGCAGGCGTACTGCTGGACGGCGGTTCCGTTGGCGGTGGCCGCGGCCTTGGCGTCAAGGCACTTGCCGCTCGCGGCGTTGATGACGGTTGCGAAGCCGGTGGGCAGGGCGGCGGCCTGGGCGGTGGCGGCGTGCGCGGGCCCGGCGCCGAGCAGGGGCGTGGGCGCGGCGGTGAGCAGGGCGGCGGCCGCTGCCGCGACGAGGGCGACGGCCGCCGGTCTGCGGCGTGGACGAGGAAACACGGGTTCTCCTGGTGGGGGGTGGCGGGGTCAGCCGGTGTAGGCGGCGAAGACGCGGGTGTAGTCCCAGTCGGACTGGGCGACGCCGGAGCAGCTGTCGGCGGGGCCGCCGGTGCACGGCCGGTCGCGGTTGGCGGACCAGAAGGTGAGCCGGGCGAGGTGGTGCGCCTGCGCGTAGGCCAGGATGGTCCGGAAGTCGTTCACCGTGACGGTCTCGTTGTTGTCGGTGACCCCGTTCATGGACGAGATGCCCATGTCCCGGTAGGCCTGGTCGTCGCTGTAGCCGTACGCGTTCTTCAGCGCGGTCTTGAGTCCCTCGGCCGCCTGGGTGGTCAGGTTGCCCATGTTCTGCCCGGCGCCGCCGAAGTCGAACGGCATGATGGCCCAGGCGTCCACGGTCAGCCCGGAGGACGCGGCCCGGTTGATGAGGCTGGTGTCGGGGCCGCTCTGCCCGGTGCCGATGGTGATGTACACCTTCAGACCCGGGTTGCCGGCCTTGACGGTCTTCAGCGCGTCCACGGTGCGCTGCTGCACGGTGGCGTTGCTGTAGGCGTCGGCCTCGATGTCGATGTCGATCGCCTTCAGGCCGTAGGCGTTGATGACCTTCTGGTAGGCGCCGGCGAGTTCACCGGCGCTGGAGCAGGAGCTCTCCAGCTTGTTGCCGCTGTAGCCGCCGAAGGACGGGATCACGTCTCCGCCGCCCGCCCGCACGGTGTTGACCGTCTGCTGGTCGACCCCGCCGGTCAGCGGGCGGCTGCCGTCCCACTGCGGGTTGCAGTAGCCGTTGCTGAGCACGAAGGCGAGGGTGAACCACTGCACGCCGGTGGCCTGGGTGATGGTGGTCGGGTCGGGCGGGCTGCCCCAGCCGTTGTAGAGGTACGGCGCGACGGCCATCGGCGCGGTGGGGGTGCTGTCGCCGGCCGCGGGCGCGTTCCACTTCTGGTTGGCGCCGCCGCTGCAGCTCCAGATCTGTGTCCGGGTGCCGTTGGCGGAGTTGTTGTCGGTGACGTCCAGGCACTTGTTCGCCTGGGGGTTGACGATGTCGTGGGCTGCGGTGACGGTCCACTTCTGGTTGGCGCCGCCGGTACAGCTCCACAGCTGCACCTTGGCGCCGTCGGCGGTCGAATTGCCGGTCACGTCCAGGCACTTGCCGAGGGCGCGGATGGTGCCGTCGGTGCCGACCGTCCACTGCTGGGCGTTCGTGCCGTTGCAGTCGTAGAGCTGGACGGGGGTGCCGTCGGCCGAGTTGGCCCCGGCGACGTCGAGGCACTTGCCGGCGAGCCCGGTGATGGCGCCGGTGGCGGCCTGCGCCGGGGAAGCGGTGAGCAGTCCGGTGGAGAGCGCGAGTACGGCGACGGAGACTGCCGCGGGCAGAGGTCTGGCCATGCGAGGGGCGGCCCTTCGTGTGGGGGGTGCGGCCCAACGCCAGTGGGAAGAATGGGCGTTGAGGCGTCCGCAGGCTTTGTTTAAGGCGTGAAACTAAAGGTACGGACCACTGGCGTCAAGTGATGTGACAGACGTTCACCACCGTGGGCCGCCGTGTCGCCCATCTCGCCCTACGTCAGGGCCGGTTGGCGCGCGACCCCGTCGATCCGCGGAAGATCGACGAGGTCCGGGGCGGTGGCCGGCCGTCTAGGTGGCGCCTTCTGCGGCACCACCGAGGTCTGCAGCGGCCTGGAGGGCAGACTCAACCGACCGCCACTTCGGCGTCCGGCTCCGCACGACCCGCGAACTGGGTCCGGTACAGCTCCGCGTACCGGCCCTCCCCCGCCAGCAGTTCCTCGTGCGTGCCGCGCTCCACGATCAGGCCGGACTCCACGACGAGGATCAGGTCGGCGGCCCGGACCGTGGACAGGCGGTGGGCGATGACCACGGCGGTGCGGCCCTCCAGGGCCTCGGTGAGGGCCTCCTGGACGGCCGCCTCGGAGGTGTTGTCCAGGTGGGCGGTGGCCTCGTCCAGGATGACCACGCGCTGGCGGGCCAGCAGCAGCCGGGCGATGGTCATCCGCTGGCGCTCGCCGCCGGAGAGCCGGTAGCCGCGCTCACCGACCACCGTGTCCAGGCCGTCGGGCAGGGACCGTACGACGTCGGCCAGCCGGGCGCGGCCGAGGGCGGCCCAGAGCTCCTCGTCCGTGGCGTCGGGGCGGGCGAGGAGGAGGTTGGCGCGCACCGTGTCGTGGAAGAGGTGGCCGTCCTGGGTGACCATGCCGAGCGTGCCGCGCAGGGAGGCGGCCGTCAGGTCGCGGACGTCGACGCCGCCGATGCGGACGGCGCCCGCGTCGACGTCGTACAGGCGCGGCAGCAGCTGGGCGATGGTGGACTTGCCGGCGCCGGAGGAGCCGACGAGGGCGACGGTCCGGCCGGGTTCGGCGCGGAAGGAGATGCCGTGCAGGACCTCGGAGCCGCCGCGGGTGTCGAGGGCGGCGACCTCCTCCAGGGAGGCGAGGGAGACCTGGTCGGCGGCGGGGTAGGAGAAGCGGACGGCGTCGAACTCGACGGCGACCGGTCCCTCGGGGACGTCCCGGGCGTCCGGCTTTTCCTCGATCAGCGGCTGAAGGTCCAGCACCTCGAAGACCCGCTCGAAGCTGACGAGCGCGCTCATCACCTCGACCCGGGCGCCGGCGAGCGCGGTGAGCGGGGCGTACAGGCGGGTCAGCAGCAGGGCGAGGGAGACGACCGCGCCCGCCTGCAGGGTGCCGTCCAGCGCGAACCAGCCGCCGAGGCCGTAGACGAGGGCCAGCGCGAGGGAGGAGACCAGGGTGAGGGAGGTGATGAACACCGACTGGGCCGTGGCCGTGCGCACACCGATGTCCCGCACCCTCGCGGCGCGGGCCGCGAATTCCGCCGACTCCTCCTCCGGGCGGCCGAACAGCTTGACCAGGGTGGCTCCGGGCGCGGAGAAGCGCTCGGTCATCCGGGTGCCCATGGCCGCGTTCAGCGCCGCCGCCTCGCGCTGCATGCGGGCCATCCGGGTGCCCATGCGGCGGGCCGGCAGCACGAACACCGGCAGCAGCACCAGCGCGAGCAGGGTGATCTGCCAGGACAGGGTGAGCATGACCGCGAGGGTGAGCAGCAGGGTGACCAGGTTGCTGACCACGCCGGACAGGGTGTTGGCGAACGCCCGCTGGGCGCCGATCACGTCGTTGTTGAGTCGGCTGACCAGCGCTCCCGTACGAGTCCGTGTGAAGAACGCGACGGGCATGCGCTGCACATGATCGAACACAGCCGTTCTGAGGTCGAGGATGAGTCCCTCTCCGAGCGTCGCCGAAAGGCGCCGGCCGAGGATGCCGAGCCCCGCCTCCGCGAGGGCGACGAGCGCGATGAGCAGGGACAGCCGGACCACCGTGCCGGAGTCGTGCCCCGCCACGATCGCGTCGACGACGCGGCCGGCGAGCACGGGGGTGGCCACGGCGAGCAGCGCGGTCACCACCCCGAGCACCACGAACCGGACGATGCCCGCGCGGCGGGGGCGGGCGAAGGCGGCGATACGGCGCAGCGTGGCGCGGGCGAACGGCCGGCGCTCGTCCTGCGCGTTCATGACACTATGCAGCTGCATCCATGCGGTGGTCTCCATGCTCATGGAAGAGAACGTAGAACCTCAAGCCTCGTTGAGGTCAATGTTCCCGCCTTTTCACCCGCCGTTGGGACGGCCCGGAGAACCTCTGCGGATGTGACTGCCGTCCCGCTGTCCCCGCCTCCCCGGGGACGACTCCCCCGTCGCGTCCCCGTCCGCCAGGTGCTGTGCCTGGTGCCGCTCCTGCTCGTCGCCGTGGTCGCCGTGCGGAACCGCTCCCTGCTCGCCGAGGGCTTCGGCCAGCTGCGCAGCGCCTCCTGGCCGTGGCTGCTCGCGGCGGCCGGCGCCACCTGTCTGACCTGGGTGGCCGCCGCGTTCACCCGCCAGGGCGCGGTGGTGCAGCCGCTGCCCAAGGGGCGGCTGCTGGCCACCCAGTTCGCGGCGGCCTCGGCCAACCACCTGCTGCCCACCGGGCTGGGCGCGGGCGCGGTGAACCTGCGCTTCATGACCGTGTGCGGGGTGCCGCTCGCCCGCTCCTCGGCCGCGCTCGCCCTGTATCTGCTGGCCGAGTCCGTCGGCCGGCTCGGTCTGCTGTCCGTGCTGCTGCTGGCCTTCCCCGACGCGCTGCAGCTCGGCCCCCTGCTGCCGGACGGTTCGGCCCTGCCGCTGCTGCTGGGCGCGGGCGGCCTGCTGGTGGTGGCGGCGGCCGCGGTGGCCCTCGTACGACCGCTGCGCACCCGCTTGTGCGCCTTCGTCCGGGACGCCCTCGGCGAGGCCCGTTCGGTGCACACCCGGCCGGCCCGCGCCCTGGCGCTGTGGGGCGGCTCGCTGGCGTTCCCCGCACTGCAGGCGGCCGGTCTCGCCGCGGTCGGCCAGGCGCTCAGGCTGCCGGTGCCGGTGGCGCACATGGCGCTCGCCTACCTCGCGGCGACCGTCGCGGTGGCGCTGGTGCCCACACCGGGCGGGCTCGGCTCGGTCGAGGCCGCCCTGATCGTGGCCCTGGTCGCCGTGGGCGGTCCGGCCGCGGTGGCCACGGCGGTGGTGCTCGCCTACCGCATCATCACCGTGTGGGTGCCGCTGCTGCCGGGGGCGCTGACGCTGGGTGCGCTGGTACGGTTCAAGGTCATCTGAGGCAGAGTGGCCTTCCGAACCAGAAACCGGAACAAGGAGAACCTCCCATGCCGGTCCGCGTGGAGCGCACGGAGTACGTCACCACGGTCGTCCTCTCCCGGCCGGCGGCCCGCAACGCGGTGGACGGTCCCACGGCCGCCGGACTCGCCGACGCCTTCCGGGAGTTCGAGGCGGACGACCGGGCCCGGGTCGCGGTGCTCTGGGGTGAGGGCGGCACGTTCTGCGCGGGGGCGGACCTGAAGGCGATCGGCAGCGAGCGCGGCAACCGTGTGGCCGAGGACGGTGACGGCCCGATGGGGCCGACCCGGATGCGGCTGTCGAAGCCCGTGATCGCGGCGGTGGCCGGGCACGCGGTCGCGGGCGGCCTCGAACTCGCCCTCTGGTGCGATCTGCGGGTCGCGGAGGAGGACGCCGTGTTCGGGGTGTACTGCCGCCGCTGGGGCGTGCCGCTGATCGACGGCGGCACGGTACGGCTGCCCCGGCTGATCGGCACCAGCCGGGCCATGGACATGATCCTCACCGGCCGTCCCGTACCGGCCCGTGAGGCCTATGAGATCGGGCTCGCCAACCGCGTGGTGCCGACGGGACGCGCCCGCGCCGAGGCCGAGGCGCTGGCCGCGGACATGGCCCGCTTCCCGCAGGCGTGCCTGCGCAGCGACCGCGTGTCGGTCCTCGACCAGGAGGGGCTGGACGAGGAGGCGGCGTTGCGGAGTGAACTCCGCTACGGCATGGGCGTGTTGGCCCACAGCGCGGAGGGCGCGGCCCGGTTCGCGTCAGGATCCGGGCGGCACGGTTCGTTCACCGATCTATGACGGGTCGCGCACGGCACCGGCAAGCCGGCCCGCTCAGCCCACGCTCACCCGCACCTCTCCGCCCTTCGGGTCGACCCGGCCCGTCCAGCGGGCCGTGAGGGTCAGGGTGTGGTTGGGCAGTGCGGTGCCGAGGCCCGGGCGCGCACGGTGCAGGAGGCGGCCGTCCTGGTGGACCCGGAGGACCGGGCGGGTCAGCGGGGCGTTGGTGCGCAGGACGTAACGGGCGGGCGGATCGACGGGGTTGACGCGGTTCGGGGCGATCCAGCGCAGCGGGGCCTCGACGACGAGCGGGACTCCCGGGCCCGGCCAGGGGGCACCCGCCAGGAAGTCCAGCACGGTACCGGCCACCCGAGCACCCTCGGCGGCCGCGGTGCCGGCGCGCTCGACGGCGTGCAGGACGTTGCCGGCGGCGAAGACTCCGGGGCGCGAGGTGTGCAGGCCGCCGTCGACGGCTGGGCCGCGGGTGCCGGGATCCAGGGCGAGGGCGCCGCGGCGGGCGAGTTCGTGATCGGGGACGAAGTCGCCCGTGAAGACGACGGTGTCGCAGGCCAGAACGGCCGTACGCCCGTCGCTTCGGCGGACGCGGACCCCGGACAGACGGCCGTGGCCGAGGAGTTCGGCGACCGTGGTGTGCGTCAGCAGCGGAATGCGGTCGCGCAGGCGGGCAGCCTGGGCGCGCGCCCGTCCGGTCTGGGCCCGCGGGTGTTCCGTGACCAGGGCGACGACCTCCGCGCCGGCCGCGCACACGGTGGCGGCCGCCGCGTACGAGACGTCCTCGGCGCCGACGACGACCGCGCGGGTGCCGATGTACTGCCCGAACAGGTGGACGGCCTGCTGGAGTTCACCGGTGGTGTAGACACCGGCGGGACGGGTGCCGGGCACCAGCCGGGCGGTGCGCGGGCGTTCACGGGCACCGGTGGCCAGCACGACGGCCCGCGCCTCAATGATCTCCGGCCCACCGGGTCCGACGGCGGTGAGTACGGTGCCCGGCCCCGCCTCGGACGCTGCGGCCGGCCCCGGGTCCGGGGCGTCCCCGGACGCCGGCAGCTCTGCGGCCGCCCAGTCCAGGACCGTCACCCCGGTTCGGACCACCGCTCCCGCCCGCACGGCGGCCCGTGTCAGAAGGCGGGCGTAGGCGGGGCCGGTCAGCGGATGCGTCCACGTGCCGAAGCCGCCGTGGGCGCAGTGCCGCGGGACTCCGCCCGCCTCGGTCTCCCGCTCCAGCACCTCCGCGTGCCCCGCCCCGGCGGCGGCCAGCCGTGCGGCGGCAGCGAGTCCGGCGGGGCCGGCACCGACGACGAGGACGTCGACCCGGCGATGGTCCGTCATGACCGCCCCCTGCCGAACCGCTCCCGTCGCCACTCCCGCTCCCCAGCACACGGCTCCCGCCGCACCGCCCCCTCACCGGCCGGCTCCTGCCCCCACTCCCGCTCCCCGGCGGAGACCTCCCGCCGCACCGTCTCCTCGCCCGCCGGCTTCCGTGTCGCCCCCTCGCCCTCCGCACGGCCCCGTTCGAACAGCTCCCGTACCGTCGCCCCGCAGTAGAAGCCCTGGCAGCGGCCTGCCCGGGCCCGGGTGCGGCGGCGCAGGCCCTCCAGGGTGCGGGGCGGGATCGTTCCGGCGAGGGCGTCCCGGATCTCGCCGCGGGATACGCGCTCGCAGTGGCACACGAGGGTGCCGTACTCGGGGTCGGCGGCGATGAGTTCGGGCCGCTGGTAGGGGCGCGGGAAGGCCTCGCCGAGGTCGGGCACGGTCACCGGCTCCGGCTCGCGCACCGGGCCGAGGTCGAGTCCGGTCCCGGCCAGCAGGCCGACGACATGGTCGGCGATGGCCAGGGACGCGGTCAGGCCGGTGGAGCGGATGCCGCCGACGGTGACGTACGCCTGCTCGGGGTGGGCGGCGATGCGATAGTCCTCCTGCCCGGTGGCCGCGCGCAGCCCGGCGTAGACGGCGGTGACCTCCTCGTCCAGGAGGGCCGGCAGGATGCGGCGGCCCTTGGACCGCAGTCCGGCCAGGCCGTCGGTGGTGGAGCCGGTGGCCCGCTTGTCGTCCAGGTCCTCGGCGGTCGGGCCGAGCAGCACGTTGCCGTAGACCGTCGGCGCGACCAGGACGCCCTTGCCGAGCGCGGTCGGTACGGGCAGCAGGATGTGCCGGAGAAGCGGGCGGGCGAACTTGTCGTACACGAGGAGCTGGCCGCGGCGCGGGGTGACCGTGAAGTCCTCGTGGCCGAGCAGCCGGTCGACGGTGTCGGCGTGCAGTCCGGCCACGTTGACCAGGTGACGGGCGTGCAGGGTCCCACGGGAGGTGAGCAGGCGGTGGCCGTCCCGCCAGCCGGCTTGCTCCACCTCGGTGTTCAGGTGCAGGTCCACTCCGGCGCGGACCGCCTGGGTGGCGTAGGCCAGGGTCGTCGTCCAGGGGCAGATGATGCTCTCGCCGGGCACGTGCAGGGCGCCGAGCGCGCCGGGGCCGAGGTGGGGCTCGCGGGCGTACAGCTCGTCGGGGCCGAGCAGGCGCGTCTCGTGGCAGCCGTTGCGCTCGGCCTTCCCGGCCAGCCGGGGCAGGGCGGCGAGCTGCTCCTCGTCCCAGGCGACCAGCAGGGCGCCGACGCGTTCGACGGGGATGCCGCAGTCGGCCGCGTAGGCGCCGAGCCGGTCGTAGCCCTCGCGGACCAGCCGGGCCTCCAGGGTGCCGGGGGCCGCGTCGAAACCGGTGTGCAGGATCGCCGTGTTGGCCTTGGAGGTGCCCTGCCCGATGTCGTCCTGGGCCTCGACCAGGGCGACGCGCAGGCGGGGGTGGCGCGCGAGTTCCCGGGCGATGGCGCAGCCGACGACCCCGGCGCCGACGATCGCGACGTCGTACGACGTCGTGGGCAGCGGGCCTTCCGCGGTGACGGTCATGAGCCGAGCAGTGCCGCGACGGCGGCCCGGAAGCCGGCGCGGCGTTCGGCGGCCTGGTCGGCGGTGATGCGGGGTTCGTACACGGCGGCGGGCTTCCAGTCGGGCAGGGCCTGTGCGACGCCCAGGGTACGGTCCGCGCCCAGGCGGGCGAGGGCGGCCGCGCCGAGTGCGGTGGCGTCGGGCAGCGCCGAGACCTCGACGGGGCGCTGCAGCAGGTCGGCCTGCGTCTGCATGAGCAGGGCCGAGCGGGTCAGGCCGCCGTCGACGCGGAGCGTGTCGAGCGGGCCACCGAGGTCGGCGGCGGCCGCGTCGGCGAGTTCGGCGACCTGGGCGGCGATGCCTTCGCACAGGGCGCGCACCAGATGGCCGGGGCCGGTGTCGAGGCCGAGTCCGGTGAGCGAGCCGCGCAGGTCGCCGCGCCACCAGGGGGCGGCGAGTCCGGCGAGGGCGGGGACGAAGGTGACGCCGCCGCTGTCGGGGACGGCGCCGCCGACGGGATCGAGGTCGGCTGCGCAGGAGATGACCCCGAGGTCGCGGAGCCAGCGGACGGCGGAGGCCGCGGTGTAGACCTGGCCGTCGAGGCAGTAGCTGGTCGCGCCGGCCAGCCGCCAGGCCACGCAGCTCACCAGGCCGGAGGTGCCGCGCCGGGGCCGGTCGCCGGTGTGCGCGAGCAGGAACGCGCCGGTCCCGTAGGTGCACTTGGCGGTGCCGGGTGCGGTGACGCGCTGGGCGAGCAGGGCGGCCTGCTGGTCGACGATCAGTCCGGTGAGCGGGATCTCGCGGCCGAACGCCGTTGTCGTGCCGATGTGTTGGGCGTTGTCGGCCGGGTGCGGGAGCCGTTCGTCCGCGAGGCCGTACATCTCCAGCGCCCTCGGCGACCACTGCGTGCGGTCCAGGTCGAGGAGCTGGGTACGGCCGGCGGTGGCGGCGTCGGTGGCGAAGGCGCCGGTGAGGCGGTGGACCAGCCAGGCGTCGGAGGTGGTGACGGCGCCCTCGCGGGTGAGGTGGCGGCGGATCCAGGCCATCTTGGGGGCGGCGAAGTACGGGTCGAGGGGCAGCCCCGTCAGTTCACGCAACTCCTCGGCGTGCCCGGCGAGTTCGGTGCACACGGTCTCGGCGCGCCGGTCCTGCCACACCAGGGCGTCGGTGAGCGGGCGGCCGTCGGACGGGTCCCAGGCGAGGACGGTCTCGCCCTGGTTGGCCAGGCCCAGCGCCACGACGTCCTCGCCGGCCTCGGCGAGCGCCTGCCGGCCGGCGTCGACCACGGAGTCGTACAGCTCGGCCGGGTCGGCCTCGACGAGCCCGCCGGGCAGGTACCGGGGGCGGACCTCCGCGAACCCGGAGCCGAGTACGCCGCGCTCCGGACAGACCACGAGGGCCTTGGTGCCGGACGTGCCCTGGTCGACGGCGAGCACCGGACCCGTCATCGCGCCTTACCCCGCTCCGCACCGAAGATCACCGCGCCAGCCTGCCGCCGCCCCGGGACGGCGTCAAGCGCCCCTCGACCGCCAACTGGCCGAATGCTTGGTTGAGTTGGTAACAATGGCACGGCGGAACCCACGCCTCTATAGTGACCGCCGACCAGCGCCCCACACCTCCGTCCGCCCGCAGGAGGGCTGTTGCCACGCCACCCCGCCAGCTCACCCGCGCCCCAGTGGCCCGGGGCAGTCGGCTGATGGCCAGAGAAGGACCCCGTCCCTCCTACGATCCCGCCGGCCCCGACCACGCCCTGCGCTCCGCACTCCAGGACCTGCGCACCGGCCGCTGGATGGCCATGCGCACGCTGCTCGCGGACACCCCACCCGGAGGGCGGTGGACCCAGCGCACCCAGGTCCTCGCGGCGGCCGCCGCCGGCACCGACGTGGTGCGCGCCTGGCTCACGGAGGAGCCGGACAGCGTCCACGCCGCGGTGATGCGGGCGCGGGTCGGGGTGGAACGGGCACTGCGCGCCCGGCGCGAGAAGCACCGCCGTACCCACGAGTTGTGGATCGAGGCCTGGGACGCCGCCCAGTCCGCCGCCGGGGTAGCCCCGCGGGACCCGGTGCCCTGGGTGTGTCTGCTGGCGCTGGCCCAGCTGGATCCGGAGCAGCGCTGGGAGGAGCACCGGGTGCCCGCGCCCGAGCCGATGCTGCCGCCGGGACCCTGGGGGCTGCTGGCGGAGGCCCACGCGCGCGATCCGTACAACCGCGAGGCCCACCACCGGATGCTCCAGTTCCTGTACGTGCGTGGCGGCTCGGGCCGGCTCGCACAGGCCGCGGGCTTCGCCCAGTGGGCCGCCGGGCAGGCGCCGCCCGGCTCGGCGCTGCACCTGCTGCCGCTGTACGTCCGTGTCGAGCGCTACCGGCGCGACAGCGGGCACGACGCGGCGCTCGACCTGCACTGGGTGGCGGAGGACGCGGCCCGCGAGGCGCGGCACGCCCTGCGCTCCTGGTTCGAGCACACCCGGCGCGACGAGTGCTCGCTGCCGGACCTCAACCACCTGGCCCACGCCCTGTGGGGGTCGCTCCGGTTCCCCGACGCGGCAAGGGTGTTCGACGCCATCGGACCGTACTTCACACCCCCGCCCTGGATGTACCGCACGCCCGACCGCGACCGTGCCGTGGAGGTCTTCACCCAGGCCCGGGACCGCTGCCGGGCGGCCGCGGACGGCTCGCGCACCTGAACGGCCCCTGTCCTCACCCCTCTTGACCCGGAGGTCCCCCGCATGTCCCCCACCCCCGAGCCCATGCCCTCGCCGGGCCTGCGCCAGCAGGACGAGGAGCAGCGGCTGCGCGAACTCGGCTACCGGCCGGTGCTGGCCCGCCGCATGGGCGGCTTCGGCAACTTCGCGATCAGCTTCTCGGTGATCTCGGTCCTGTCCGGCTGCATGACCCTGTACGGCTTCGGCCTGAACACCGGCGGCCCGGCCGTGATGCTGTGGGGCTGGGCGGGCGTCGGCCTGTTCGTGCTGTGCGTCGGCCTCGCGCTCGCCGAGGTCACCAGCGCCTACCCGACCTCCGGCGCGCTGTACTACATGGCGGACCGGCTCGGCGGCCGACGCTGGGGCTGGTACACGGGCTGGCTGAATCTGCTCGGTCTGCTCGGCGCGATCGCCGGTATCGACTACGGCGCCGCCCTGTTCACCGGCGCGTTCGCGAACCTCCAGTGGGGCTTCACGCCGACGCCCGGCAAGACGATGCTCATCTTCTGCGCCATCCTGCTGCTGCACGCGGTGCTGAACCTGTTCGGTGTCCGTCTGGTCAGCCTGCTGAACTCGGTGAGTGTGTGGTGGCATCTGGCGGGTGTCGCGCTCATCGTCGGCGCGCTCGCGATCGTCCCCGACCACCACCGGTCGGTGTCCTTCGTGTTCACGAAGTTCGTCAACGAGACCGGCTGGCACAACCCGCTCTACGTGGCGGCGATCGGCCTGCTGCTCGCCCAGTACACGTTCTCCGGCTACGACGCCTCCGCGCACCTGTCGGAGGAGACCTCGCAGGCCTCGGTGTCCGCGGCGCGCGGCATCGTGCGGTCCATCTGGGCGTCCTGGATCGCCGGCTTCGTGCTGCTCGCCGGTCTGACCTTCGCCATCCAGGACTACGACGCCACGCGCAACACCGCCACGGGTGTGCCGCCCGCGCAGATCCTGCTCGACGGCCTGGGCACCGGCGGCGCGAGCGCGCTGCTGCTGGTGGTGATCGTCGCCCAGCTGTTCTGCGGCAACGCCGAGGTCGCAGCGGCCAGCCGGATGGTGTTCGCGTTCAGCCGCGACGGCGCGCTGCCCGGCTCGCAGCTGTGGCGCAAGGTGAGCGGCCGCACCCAGACACCGGTCGCCGCCGTGTGGCTGTCCGTCGTCGTGGCGGGTGTCCTCGCCCTGCCGTCGCTGTACTCGGCGACGGCGTACAACGCGGTGACCGCCATCAACGTCATCGGCATCACCCCCGCCTACGCCATCCCGGTGCTGCTGCGGCTGCGCGCGGGCGACCGTTTCCGGCCGGGGCCGTGGCAGCTGGGCCGCTGGAGCCGGCCGATCGGCTGGATCGCGGTGATCTGGGTGGCCTGTGTGACCGTGCTGTTCTGCCTGCCGCAGGCCTCGCCGGTCACCGTCGACACGATGAACTACGCGTCGGTGGCGCTCGCCGTCGTCCTGGTCCTCGCGACCATCTGGTGGTACATCGCCCGCCGCTCGTACGGCACGCCCACCGCCGCCGCGTACGGCAGCGACCGCGACCAGGCCGAGCTCGCGGAGGGCATCGTCTGAGCCACCTGCCCGAAGAGCGCCGGTCCGGGTGCGAACCGGCGTTCCGGATACGGCAGGATGAGCGATCGCGCCGGTCACCGGGGTTTCTCCGGCCGGCGCGATCGCACATCCCGCACATCGAGCAGGTGACAACGTGACGAGACTTCACAACTCCGCAGCAGGCGCGCGCACCGGAGGTGACCGGTGAACCGCGCGCTGACCCTGGACGACCTCGTCCTCGCCGGTATCGCGGTGGCGGCGGGCCTGGTGCTCGCCCTCATGTCCCGCACCCTGCTGCGCTGGCTGGCGGGGCACGCCAAGCGGACCCGCTGGAGCGGCGACGACGTCATCGTGGACGCGCTGCGCTCGGTCGTGCCGTGGGCGGCGATCGCGGGCGGTGCAGCGGCGGCCGCGGCCGTGCTGCCGCTCACGCGGACCGTGCACCACCACACCAACCAGCTCCTGGAGGTGTGGCTGATCTTCGTGGTGACCCTGTCCGCGGCCCGGGTGATCGCGGGTCTGGTCAGCACGGTCACCCAGTCCCGCTCGGGCGTGGCGGGCTCGGCGACCATCTTCGTCAACATCACCCGGGTTCTGGTCCTCGCCATCGGCTTCCTGGTGGTCCTGCAGACCCTCGGCATCTC
This sequence comes from Streptomyces sp. NPDC054783, assembly GCF_053611725.1. Lineage (NCBI taxonomy): Bacteria > Bacillati > Actinomycetota > Actinomycetes > Kitasatosporales > Streptomycetaceae > Streptomyces > Streptomyces sp. NPDC054783. The sequence continues at coordinate 31,821 of NZ_JBSHAY010000032.1, forward strand.
CATCGCGCCCCTGCTGACCGCCCTGGGTGTCGGCGGTCTGGCAGTCGCACTCGCCCTGCAGGACACCCTCGCCAACCTCTTCGCGGGCATCCACATCCTGGCCTCCAAGACGGTCCAGCCGGGCGACTACATCCGGCTCGGCAGCGGCGAGGAGGGCTACGTCGTCGACATCAACTGGCGCCAGACGACGGTCCGCCAGCTGTCCAACAACCTGGTGGTCATCCCCAACGGCCAGCTCGCCAAGGCCAACATGACCAACTACACGCATCCCGAGCAGCGGTTGACGGTGCCGGTGCAGGTCGGGGTGGGCTACGACGCCGACCTGGAGCACGTGGAGCGCGTGACCGCGGAGGTCGTCGCGGAGACCATGCGTGAGGTCGAGGGCGCGGTCCCGGAACACGAGCCCGCCATCCGCTTCCACACCTTCGGCGACTCCCGCATCGGCTTCACGGTGATCCTCGGCGTCGGCGAGTTCAGCGACCAGTACCGCATCAAGCACGAGTTCATCAAGCGCCTCCACCGCCGCTACCGCGCAGAGGGCATCAGCATCCCCGCCCCCACCCGCACGGTGACCCTCCAGCAGGGTGCGGCGGTGATCCCGCAGCAGCGCACCGGGGAGACGGCCGTCCCGGGCCCCGCCCGGGACGACCAACACCTCCGCTGAACAACCGGGCGCTGCCGGGGGCGGCCCTGCCGACGGCACGACACACCCGCTCGGCCCCGCGCGGTGACGCTCCGGCAAGGGCCGGCGGCCGCAGCGGCAGCGATGCCGTGGGCGTACTCCGGGCGCGCGGCCGGGACAGACAGCCGGAAGCGCCGACACACCCCGCCTCCTCGGCAGCGTCGGGGAGGGACAGGGCGGGCGGTGACGTCGCCGACCGGCGGTCACCTCACGTTCGCCGTCCAGCAGCGAGGCGTGGACGCCGGGCGGGTCGAAGCGCGGGGTGCACCGCCGGTCGGCGGTCGTGCCGGACGGCGCTGGAGCCGCGGTGCGGCTACGGGCTCTTGGCGGATTCCTGGCCCTGGACCACGCACAGGGCCCAGATGACGAAGCCGGAGACGGCGATCATCACGACGGACCACACCGGGTAGTACGGCAGGGACAGGAAGTTGGCGATGATCACCAGGCCGGCGATGGCAACTCCGGCGACGCGTGCCCACATCGACGGTCCGAACAGGCCGAAGCTGACGACCACGGCGATCGCGCCCAGGACCAGATGGATCCATCCCCAGCTCGTCAGGTCGAACTTGAAGACGTAGTTGGGCGTCGTGACGAAGACGTTGTCCTGGGCGATCGCCATGATGCCCCGGAACACGCCGAGCAGCCCGGCGATCATCAGCATGACGCCCGCGAAGGACGTCAGGCCGCCCGCCCATGCCTGCTTGGTGCTGCGGGTGTGGGCGCGGGAGGGGGTCGTGGTCATGGGTGGCCTCGATTCGTTCTCGTGGGCGCCACTCAGCGCCCGGTGGAGGTGTGTACGGTGTCGCCGCTCCGGGCCGGGCCGGCACCGCTGAGGACCAGCTCCTTCGCCCTGCGGAACTCGTCGTCGGTGATCTCACCCCGGGAGCGCATGGCGGAGAGCTTGGTGAGCTCGTCGGCGCTGCTGGTGCCGGTCGCACCCTGCGCGGTCTGCCGCACGTAGGAGTCGAAGGCCTCCTGCTGGGCGCGCGCCTGCGCCACTTCCCGCCGCCCCATGCCCTTGCCGCGGGCGATCAGGTAGACGAAGACGCCCAGGAAGGGCAGCGCGATCACGAAGAACGTCCAGCCGGCCTTGCCCCAGCCGCCCATGTCGTCGTCGCGGAAGATGTCGACGATGACCCGGAACAGCAGGACGAACCACATGATCCACAGGAAGAACACCAGCATGGTCATGAAGGCACCCAGCACCGGGTAGTCGTACGCGAGATATGTCTGCGCGCTCATGTCTTTCCTCCGTCCGGGGCACCGGCTCGCCGAGCCGGTCTCTGCCGTTCTCACCGTGCACACGACGAGGCGAGGGCGTCCTCACCCGATGCGGGTGATCGTGCCGGGGATCAGTCCGCGGAGTCGGGTACGCCCGGCGGCATGCCGCTCCGGCGCAGCGCGGCCCGCCACGCGAAGGCGGTCACCAGTTCGGCCAGGCCCAGCAGCACGAGCCAGAGACCGAGCAGCCGGGTCAGCGCCCGCGCCGACTCCGCGGGCAGCGCCAGCACCACGATCCCGGCGACGATGCCGAGCAGCGCGGCGCCCAGGACGACCCCGCGGTGCGGCAGGTCTTTGGCGGCGATCGCCGGGTAGAGGGTGAGGACGCCGGACGCCAGCCACACGAGCCCGACGATCAGCGACAGCGCGGTGATGGTCTGCAGCGGATGGCGCAGGCAGAGCACGCCCGCCAGGACGTACAGCACCGCGACCAGCAGAACTGTGAGGCGGTCTGCGTGATCCTCCCGCGCGAACGCCGTCCCGAACCGCATCGCGCCGATGAGCAGCAGGTAGAGGCCGATGAGCACGGCGAGGACGTGCAGTGTCTCGTCCGGCCAGACGAGGATCAGCACCCCCGGTACGAGCGTCACGATCGCCGCCCCGAGGATCCAGGTCCAGGAGCGGGCGATCGCCGTCATGGCCTGTGCGGGGCCGGTGGCCGCCTCGCCGGGCAGATACGACAGTCCGGCCCGCTGCGCCTGTCCACGCGGTTCGGTCATGGCTCCTCCTCGCGCGATGGGATCAGGCCGCTCACGGACTGTCGGCAAGGCGGCCCGCGGCCCCTCGAGCGGACAGCCTGCCCGGTGCGGCCGCCACGCCGGATCACCCGCCGCGGGTGATCCTTCCGCCCGGCCCGGGCGGTGGGGTGGACCCGACGGGTGCACAGCCCGTGTTCCTGCGCCCCGCGCGAGCCCGGTTCCGGCGGCGGACGACGGGCCGCAGGACCAGGAGAGTGGACCATGGCCGCACCCAGTGCCGTCACCGTCTCGTCGTCACCGGCCGACCGGGCGGCCCACGGCAGGCAGGCCCGCAGGCGCGCCCCGCGCACGGGCCACGGGGAGTTCGAACCCGCGCCGCACCGGCCGGACGTCGTCGACGTACTGGAGCACCAAGCGGCCGACCGGCTGCCGGAGTTGGTGCCGATCCGCTACGGCCGCATGCTCGCGTCCCCGTTCCGCTTCTACCGTGGTGCGGCGGCGGTCATGGCGACGGACCTGGGCACGCTGCCGGACACCGGGCTCCAGGTCCAGTTGTGCGGGGACGCGCAGTTGCTGAACTTCGGGTTGCTGGCCTCTCCCGAACGTCATCTGGTCTTCGACATCAACGACTTCGACGAGACGTTCCCGGGTCCGTTCGAATGGGACGTGAAACGGCTGGCGGCGAGTTTCGTCATCGCGGGGCGGGCCAACGGCTTCACGCAGCGGGAGCAGAACGACGCGGCGGGCACCTGCGTACGGGCGTACCGGGAGCGGATGCGGGAGTTCGCCGGCATGCGCACCCTGGACGTCTGGTACGCCCAGGACGACGCCGACGCGATGCGCGAGTTGCTGGCCTCCTCGATGGGCAGGGAGACCAGGCGTCGTACGGCCGAGGCGGCCTCGCGCGCCCGTGCCCGGACACATCTGCGGGCGTACGCCAAGCTCACCCGGCTCACGCCGGAGGGCCGGCGGATCGCGCCGGACCCGCCGCTGATCACCCCGCTGTGCGAGCTGCGCGGCGAGTCCTCCCGCGGGGAGGAGGACAAGGAGCTCCAGACCCTGCTGGAGGCGTACGCGCGAACCCTGCCGCCGGACCGGCGGCACCTGCTGCGTCACTTCCGGCTGGTGGACATGGCCCGGAAGGTGGTCGGGGTCGGCAGCGTCGGCACCCGGTGCTGGGTCCTGCTGCTGCTCGGCCGCGACGACGACGATCCGCTGCTGCTGCAGGCCAAGGAGGCACAGGAGTCGGTGCTGGCGGCGCACTCCGGCGGCGAACGGTACGACAACCAGGGCCGCAGGGTGGTGAACGGGCAGCGGCTGCTCCAGGCGGCCGGTGACATCCTCCTGGGGTGGACGCACGTCGTGGGTTTCGACGGGCGCGGCCGGGACTTCTACGTACGGCAGTTGTGGGACTGGAAGGGCAGCTTCCGGCCGGAGAACTGCGACCCGGATCTGCTGCGGCTGTTCGCCCGGACGTGCGGGGCGTCCCTGGCCCGGGCCCACGCCCGGTCCGGCGATCCCGTCGCCATCTCCGCCTACCTCGGGGACAAGGACCGCTTCGACCGTGCGCTGGCCCGGTTCGCGCAGGCCTACGCGGACCGCAACGAGCGGGACTTCGAGGCACTGGGCGAGGCCGCACGCTCGGGGCGGATCGTGACGGCCGACCGCTGAGAGACCGTGCGGTGAGCGGCGCTCACTCCGGCAGCTGCCGCATCTCCACGACCCGCAGGCCGAGCGACTGGCAGCGGTTCAGCAGCCCGTACAGGTGTGCCTCGTCGACGACGGGGCCGAACAGCACCGTCTGACCGGACATCTTCACGTGATCCAACTCCGGGAAGGCCTCGGTGAGGGTCTCCGACATGTGTCCATCGACGCGGATCTCGTAGCGCATGGGCCGTACTCCCGCCGCGGGCCGCTGCGGTCTTCCTGCGGACTTGCTGCGATCCTGCTCCGCCCGGCCGCGTCGGGCCTCACCCGGCACAGGTGATCCGGGGCGCCGGGCTTCAGTGGCTCAGCGCGATCTTGAACATGATGATCGCCAGGCCGAGCAGCAGATTGACCGCGGCGGTGCCCGCCACCAGGCGCCACGACGCTCCCGCCTGCCGTGCGCCTGCCGCGGACCAGCCCACCTGGCCGGCCACCGCGACGGCGACCGCCAGCCAGACCGCGCCGGCGACGTCCAGGCCGAGCAGCGGGCTGAGGGCGACGGCGAGGGCGGGCGGGACGGCCGCCTCGACGATCGGCCACTCCTCGCGGCACACCCGCAGGACCGTCGGCCGGTCCAGTGCCCGTTGCGCGAGCCGGGCCCCGAACAGCTGGGCGTGGACGTGGCCGACCCAGAAGACGAGGCTGGTGAGCAACAGCAGCATCACCAGTTGCAGGCGGGGAAAATGTCCCAGGCCGCCGGCACCGATCACCACCGACGCCGCCAGCATCGATCCGTACACCGCACCGGTGTAGTCGGCGTGGGCGCGTCGCTCGGTACGGCGTACCCGTGCCGTGGTGCCGCCGGTCGAGGACATCGCCGTGGCCTTCACGCTCACTCCCTGGCGCCGGCGACGCCGGCCGGTGCGCCACCCTGCGACGGCTGCGGGCGGCGGCCGGACGCGGTCGGCAGGTGCCGGGTGACGAGGAAGCTCGCCAGGGTGATGCCGCCGGTGGCGAGGATCGCCGACTTCAGGCCGTCGAGCTGTGCCGAGGCGTACGAGCCGGTGAGGGCGTCGACCTCGGACGGCGGCAGTCCGGCGTGCTGGGCGGCCGAGCGCACCTGATCGGTGGGCACGAAGCTGACCCCGGCCTCCAGGTGGACGCTGGTCTGCTGCCGGGCCTGGGCCGACAGCTGGGGGTTGCTCTCCACCTCCGTGCTGAACGCGCTCACCAGCGCGCCGATGAGCACCGAACCGATGAGCGCGGTACCCAGCGCCGAGCCGAGGTTCTGCGCGGTGAACTGCAGGCCGCCGACCTCGCTGCGTTCCGCCTCGCCGACGCTGGACTGGACGACGTTGCCCAGTTGGGAGGCGAGCAGCCCCATGCCGATGCCGAGCACCGCCATGGCGCCGGCGAACTGGGCGTCGTCGATCTGCGGTTCGATGGTGGCGAGCAGCCACACGATGGCCGCGGCCAGCGTCAGCAAGCCGATCCGGACGACCCGGCGCGGCCCGATGGCGCGGCCCGCCCGGGCCGCGCCGAGGGAGGTGACGAGCATGGTCACGGACACCGGAAGCAGCCTGAGCCCCGTCTGGAAGGCGTCGAAGCCCTGCACCACCTGCAGGTACAGCGGGATGGTGAAGAACAGGCCCAGCAGGATCAGGTTCTGGCTCAGCAGGGTGAGCAGGCCGGAGCGCAGGGGCGGCACACCGAACAGGGACAGGTGCACCAGGGGGTCGGCGCCCGCGGCCTCCCGCCCGCGGTCCCAGCGCACGAACAGGGCCAGTACGGCCACCCCGGCGGCGACGACGAAGAGGGTGGGCGCGAAGCCGAGGACGGTGAAGGGCGGGTTGCGCGGCTGGACCCAGCCCCAGGTGCTGCTCTGCAGCACGCCGAGCACGCCCAGCCCGAGTCCGCCCGCCGAGAGGACCGCGCCGACCGCGTCCAGCCGGGGCGGCGGTCCGGTCCGCGGGGCCTCCTTGATGACCCGATGGCACAACAGGACGACGAGGACCACCACGACCTCGCCCGCGAAGACCAGCCGCCAGGTCAGATACGTCGTCACCCAGCCGCCCAGCAGCGGACCCACGGCGATGCCGGCACCCGCCAGTCCGCCGATCACGCCGTAGGCGACGGCCCGGTCCCTGCCCCGGTAGGACTCGGCGACCAGGGCCGCCATGGCGGGCAGCACCATCGCGGCGCCGAGCCCCTCGATCACCGACCAGCCCAGGGCGAGCACCCACAGGGTGGGCGCCAGGGCGGTGAGGGCCGAACCGGTGCCGTAGACGATCAGGCCCAGCAGGAACAGCCGACGGCGGCCGTGGATGTCGCCGAGCCTGCCGCCGACGATCATGAACGCGGCCATGACCAGCGCGTACAGCGTGATGACGGCCTGGATGGCGGTGACCTCGGTGTGGAAGTCCTCGACCAGTTGGCTGATGGAGACGTTCATGACGGACGTGTCCAGGACCATCAGGAACTGGGCCGTGCCGAGCACCATCAGAGCGCGCCAATGTCCCACGGTGTCCACCACCTCGCCCGGGTGCTCCCGGCCGCTCGCGCGGTCCCGTGGCGACCGCCCCGGCCTGCCCGGCCGCCACCCTCATCGCAGCGGGGGCTGCCGTGTCCGCGCCTCACCCGTCACGGGCGAACCGGCCGGGCAGGGGTCAGATCAGCCCTTGGTCACGGGCCCGGCGCACCGCCTCGGCGCGCCCGTTCACCCCGAGTTTCCGGTAGGCGCTCTTGAGGTGGGTCTTCACCGTGTTGACCGAGACGTACAGGTCGGCGGCGATCTCCTCCGTGGACATCAGCTCGGCCAGCCTGCCCACGACCTCGCGCTCGCGTCCGCTCAGCTCCTCGACGACCAGGCAGGAGCCGTCTCCGGCCGCCCCCGGGCCGCCGGGCGGGGCGGGGTGGCCCGAGGTGAGCCAGCCCGCGGCCAGATCCTGCAGAGGAGGCGAGTCCAGCAGGTGCCGGATGCGCGGTCCGGCTTCGAGGAAGGGGCGCCGCAGCCGCTCCCGCCGGGCCTGCAGCAAGGCGCCGGCGAGCAGTTTGCGCGCGGCGGCGACGTCCGTCTCCTGGGCGGCCCCGGCACGCACCAGCGCGCACTGGACGGCCGCCCTCGGGCCGGTGTGCCGGTGCGTCCGTATGCTGTCGAGCAGTTCGAGCGCGGTTTCCTGGTTCCCCGCGGCGAACCGGGCCCAGGCCAGCTCCGCCGCCCACGCGGGCTCACCGTCCGAGGAGAGGTCGTCGAGCACCTTCAGGGCACTGTCCGTGCGGCCCTCGGCCAGATGGGCGGCGGAGGCGACGAGCGCCGTCTGGACCTCTGCCCACGGGGAGTCGACCAGGGCCCGCACGTCGAGGTCGGCCGCCGCCGCGGCGGCCCGTGGCTCCCCCCGCGACAGCAGCAGCCGGGACGTCGCGAGGGAGCGGCCGGCGGCCGTCACCGGATCTCGCGGGACGCCCGAGGCCGCCGCCGCCTCGTCCAACAGGGCCCGGGCCGCCCGCAGTTCGTCGCGGTCGACGGCCACGGCCGCCAGCACCAGCTGCCCGAGGCCCGCACCGGGGAAGCCGGGGTCGCGCAGGCCGAAGCGCTCCGTCTCCCTGAGGGCCGCCTGGGCCTTGCGTTCCGCCCGGCAGAGCCAGCCGTTCAGGTAGTCGATCAGCGCGAGCTGGCCGAGGGAGTCCTCGCGTGGCAGCGCCGTCGAGACGCCGCCGGGGCATCCGGCCACCGTGGACAGGGCGGCGCGCGCGTCGTCGAAGCGCCCGGCCCACAGCCGGGCCGACCCCACGTGGGTCAGCAGCAGGGCGCTGAACTCGGGGTGGCTGTCCAGCAACTCGGCAGGGACCTCGCCCCACAGTCGCTCCGCCGTCGCCACGGCCTGCTCGGCCATGCCGGGCGAGCCGGTCAGCCGGGCCGCCAGGGACTGCAGCAGCACAAGGCTCAGCCGGGTCGCGGCGTCCGGCCGGGCATCCAGGCGCTCCTCGGCCCGGCGCAACTGGATCAGGCCGCGTTCCACGTCGCCCCGGGACAGTTCGCGCGCGGCGCGCACCAGGTCCGCGGCCGCGCTCGTGGCCTCGGGGCCCATCCGGGAGAACAGCTCGGTGAGGTCGTTCGCGCGCAGGCCGGTGAAGAGCTGGCCGATCGCCAGGTCGTCGACGAGGGTCCGGGTGGTGAAGTTCCAGTCGCCGGCGGCCGCGCCGTGCGCCAGCGCCTCGGGCAGCGCGCCGGAGGCGTGCAGCCACTGCGCGGCACGGCGGTGCAGTTCGGTCTCCAGTCCCGGCGAACGGAACCGCAGGTGTGCCCGGAGTATTTCACCGAAGAGGGGGTGCAGGCGGTACCAGGAGTGCCCGAGGTCCTCCACGAACGCGTTCTGGCTGTGCAGTGCGGCGAGGATCGGCTCGGTGCCGCCGCGGCCGGTCAGCTCCGCGACCAGTTCGGGGGAGAAGCGCTCCACGACGCTGACCCGCAGCAGGAGGTCCTGCACCCGTACCGGCTGACGTTTGAGCACCTCCGTGAGCAGGAAGTCGGCGATCGTGCTCCGGCCCGCCTCGAAGTCCCGCAGATACGCCGACGGGTCCGGGCTCTGCCGGGCGGCCAGGGCGCACAGGCGCAGCCCGGCGGCCCAGCCCCCGGTGCGCTCCACCAGTGCGCGGACGGCGGCCGTGGGAAGGCGCAGTCCGTGCAGTTCCAGGAGCGCGGCGGCCTCCTCGACGGTGAAGGCCAGCTCGGCGCCCCGGATCTCGGTCATGGCCCCGGCCGCCCGGTAGCGGTGCAGCGGCAGCAGCGGCTCGGTGCGGGTGACGACGACCAGGAGCAGCCCCCGTCCGGCGTGGTGCAGGACGAACTCCAGCTGTTCCGCGATCCGTGCGGAGGTCACCCGGTCGAACTCGTCCAGCACGAGGATGACGGGCCGCTCCAGCCCGTTCAGTTCGTGCGCGAGACGGGAGAGCAGCCCGTGGTCCACGCGGCTCGCGTCGCCGGGGCAACCGATGTCGGAGGGCAGCGGTACTCCGGCGGCGCGCAGGGCCTCGAGCACATACGCCCAGAACACTCCGCAGCCCTGGTCCCCCGCCTCCGTGGTGAACCAGGCGACCGGTTGCCGCTGCCGGGCGGCCCAGTCCGCGACCAGCAGGGTCTTGCCCGCGCCGGCCGAGCCGTTGACCATCGTCAGCGGTGTTCCGAAGGCCTGGTCGAGGTGTTCGTCGAGCCGCGGGCGGCGCAGGAACACGGCCGGCCTGGCCGGCAGGGCGAACCGGGTCCGGAGAAAGGGTTCGCCCAGCGGATCGACGTGTGCGACGGCCGATCGCCTCGGGGTCTTCTGCCGCGTGGTCACAGGGTCACCGCCCTGTCGTCGGGCTTGCGGAGCGGGCTCCACCCGCTCAGGATCCCAGTTTTTCGGCCCCCGCGCAGGTCGGACAGGGCCGGTCGGCCCATCCATGGATCCCCGCAGCTCACATGTCCCCGCAGGCCGGGTGCTCGCGCCGGGGGCGCGCGTGGGCCGGCTCCGTGGAATGCCTCTGTCAGCGCTCGTCCCCGGCCGGCCGCGGCTCCCCGCGTGCCGCGTTCAACTGGACGCGCCCGGCGGCCGCCAGCAGGGCGAGCAGGGCCAGGACGCCGAGCAGCACGAGGACCAGCAACAGGACGGTGAGCACGGTCGGATGGTTCCAGAGCGCGAAGACGAGCGCGATGATCAACAGGACGAGGAGCGTGACGGCCCGGCGGTAGGCCAGCGCCCACGCGCCGACGCGCCCGGCGCCGACGTGATGGCCGGCCGCCCAGCGCGCCGCGGAGTCCGCCGTGTGGTCGGAGTAGCCCCGGACGGCCACGGGCAGCCGTCCCGGCCCGACGAAGTAGGCACCCAGCGCGATGACCACGCCGAGGACGACGGCCGTACGCAGGCTGACCCTCAGGAAGCGGAGCAGGGTGTCGAAGACGGCCCCGGCGGCGGCCTTGGACTGCACCTGGGGCGGCAGGTGGTCGAGGTAGTAGGTCCGCGCCACGACCAGGCCGATGGCCACGACCAGGCAGGCGAAGGCGGCGCCCAGCGCGGTGCGCGCCAGGGCCCGGCGCCGGTGGTGGGCCAGGAACACCCCGGCGGCGCCGAGGAGCACGACGATCACGGGGAACCAGTTCCCGACGATGTCGAGGAGGCGGGCGCCCTTGCGGAACTTGGCGAGCTGGTCGGAGTGGAACAGCACGAGTTGCTTGTTCACCTGCGGGATCTTTTCGGCGGGTTTGAGGCCGGCGTCGACCAGTTCCTTCTTGACCCGGTCGACGGCCGTACCGACGTCCAGGGTGACCGTGCCGTCGCTGACTCCGAACGCGCCGCGTCCCTTGCCGGTCAGCGCGTGCACGACCGCGTTGTGGGCGGCGCGGTTGGCATGGCGCCACACCGTCGCGAACGCGTCGCTGTGGACGACACGGGTGGCGATCTTGGTCACGGCCGAGTCCACGGCGGAGTCGATCTGCGGTCCGAGCCGGCTGACCGCGTCGGCGGCGATCGGCGGCAGGCCCTGGGACTGCAGCCAGGAGGCGATGTCCCCCGCGACCCGCTTGCCGTCCACGTGGGCGCCGACGGCGTCGGTGATCCGGTTCACCGCCGCGTCCTGGACGGCGGGTTCGGTGGCCAGCGGCTCGACAGTGGCCACATAGCGGTCGGTGTCGAGCGCGATGTCGTGCACCCAGGTGGCCAGCAGCGCGACGGGTACGAGGATGCAGGTCAGCACGATGAGCACGGCCGAGGCGGTGTTACGCGCGATCCGCCCCGCGGCGGACCCTGCCCCCGCGGAACGGCCCCCGGGCGGGCCCGCCTGCCCACCACCGGCCGGCACTCCCTGCCCACCACCACCGGCCGGCACTCCCTGCCCACCACCGGAGGGGCCTGCCTGCCCACCACCGGACGGTCCTGCTTGACCACCGCCGGGCGGCTTCCCCCGCCCTCCTCCGGAGGGGCCCGGCCGGCCACCACCGGGCGGCATTCCCTGTTCGCCGCCGGAGGGGCCCAGCTGGCCAGCACCGGGCGGCATTCCCTGCCCGCCACCGGACGGCATTCCAAACCCACCGCCGGAGGGGCTCGCCTGAGCATCGTCGGCCGGCTTTCCCTCCCCACCGCCGCCGGTGCTCGCCCGGCCGCCGCCGTTGGAGATCGGCTGCCCAGCGCCGCTCATGCCCGCGCGGTCCGGCGGATCCGGGAGCGGGTCGGGTCGACGCGCCTCCCGGGTCGGCCGATCCGCCTCGCCGCCCTGTGGGTTCGCGCCCGGATCCAGCGGACGTGCGGCCCGGTCCTGCCCGTGTGCCTCAGTCGGCCGGTGCGGGTCCGGCTCCGGTGACTGCGGGGCGGGCGGCCTGGTCATGGAACCTCCGGCGTGGTGGTTGCCTGGACAGCACCATTGGGTCAGCCCCACGGACGCTCCGCGCGCCGGGCGGTCCGGACGGGCGAACCCGGCCCCGGCCCCGGCGCGGCTTCACCGGCCGCCCGCTTGACGGTCGCGCAGTGGGGGCGGACTGCCGAGGCGTGCCGCCAGGAAGGGCTCCTGCGCCAGTACGGCGCCCACGCTGACGGCGACGGCCGCGGCGACGCACACCACGATCAGCCACGACAGGACCACGAACACGGACCCCACGGAACCGTAACTGGCCAGGGCGCGGTCGAGGGCCCGAGGCATGTACAGACGCGCGGTCACCGCCAGCGTGGTGAGCACGGTCGCCGTGACCACGGCAGCCGGCAGCAGGGGCTTCCAGCCGACCAGGCCGCCGAGCAGCAGATGCTGGGTCCACCACCACAGGCCCACCTGGCTGACCCAGGTGAGGGGGATGCCCAGCCAGACACCGGCTCCGAAGCCGTCACGCAACGGGCCCTGGAGCACCAGGACACCGATCCACAGGCCCAGCCAGGCCAGCCACCGCCAGGGGGCGATCCGGGTGCCGGCGCGCGGGATCTCCCAGGCTCGCTTGCACAGGCGTTGCATCGCCCGGCTGACAGCGGTGGCCGACAGCAGCACCATCAGTCCGCCCACCACGCCCGTGGTCTGCTTCAGGTCGTCGGACGTGGGCTGCAGCAGCTGCTCCAGCTGCGCCCGCGCCGCGCCGGTCAGCCCGAAGACCCCTGTCACGGATGCGACCAGCTCACGGCGCACCGCCGCCGGAGCGTACGCCGCGACGACGAACAGCAGCGGGACCGCCGTCAGAAAGCACTGCGCCGCGATGCGCGTACCGGAATCGAAGATGTTCACGGACACCATGCGGTCCGCGACGTGCGTGACCACGGGGAACCGGCTCTCCGCCCGCTGATGCACCGATTTCGCCCAGGCGATCAGCCGATGCGCGCGTCCTGCCGTCGCCATCAGGGCCCCAGGGGGGAACGCTGCGGGTACGCCCGCTCCCCGCCTGCTGACGGCACCCCGACGGTCGGCATGACCTCGCTCCCTTCGCTGCGTCCAGGGTGGAGGGCCGGGCGCCCCGCGGCACTTCCGGAGTCGTCCGGTGAGCCGCCGGCCCCGCTCGCCACCCGCAGCCGCCCACCACCACCGCCGCCCGCCCGATGTGCGGGCCCTCGCACCGCGTGGTGGACTGGAGGCGGGCCGGGCGAGCGGTCCCGATTCCCATGCGTCTCGCGAGGAGAAGTCATGGACGGCGTCGAAGAGATGGGGCCCGTCGACTACCTGGTCATCGAGTTCCCCGGCAACCGGATGACGGGAGAGGCGTTCCCGCTGCTGGTCGATCTCGTCGACCGCGGCATCGTCCGGATCATCGACCTGGCCTTCGTCCGCAAGGAGACCGACGGTTCGGTCGTCGGGCTGGAGGTGCAGGACCTCGGCGACGAAACCGATCTGACGGTCTTCGAGGGAGCGTCGGCGGGCGTGCTGGACCAAAGTGACCTGGACGAGGCGGCCAACGCGCTGGAGCCGGGCAACTCGGCCGCGGTGCTGGTGTACGAGAACCTGTGGGCCGCTCCCCTGGCCGCCGCGCTCAGGCGCAGCGGGGCCCAGCTCGTCGCGAGCGGCCGTATCCCGGTGCAGGCGCTGCTGGCGGCGCTGGACGCCACGGAGGAGACTGTGCCGCCCGGCGGCTCCACGGCGGCTTGACCGGCACCGCACCGGTCCCCTGCCGATCCCGTACCGATGCCATGGGAGATGACCGAACATGCCCGGACTGCTTCGCGGCGTCGCCCGCACAGCCGTGGTCGCCGGAACCGCCACCGCCGTGTCCAACCGTGTCTCGCGGCGGCAGGCCGGCCGGTGGGCGCAGCAGGACTACGAACAGCAGCAACAACAGTACGAGCAGCAGCAGTACGCACAGCCGCAGTACGCGCAACCGCAACAAGCGGCGCCGGCCGCGGCACCCGACGAGATGACCGAGAAGATCGACCAGCTCAAGCAGCTGGCCGATCTGAAGGCCCAGGGGGTCCTCACCGAGGAGGAGTTCCAGGCCCAGAAGCGCCTGCTGCTGGGCTGAGTCGCGTCGGGACGGCGTACGTTCCCACGTCGGGACGACGTACGCTCACCGCAGCATGACCACCTCGCCGGACCCCTCTGCCCTGGACGAGCGGCTGAACGCGCTCGCACTCCAGCCGTTCCGGGCGCGGTTCCACCTGCGCGGACGGGACCGGGCGACCGCGGAGCTCAAGGGGCCGGCGACGATCCGGTGGCACGCCTACGACCTGATCGCCAAGCGGCTGGCGCCGGCCGAGCCGTACAAGGACGGCAAGCAGACGCCGTACCGCGGCCATCCGGTCTTCGTCGCGCAGCACGCGACCGCCACGTGCTGCCGGGGCTGTCTGGAGCGCTGGCACGGCATTCCCGAGGGGCGGGAGCTGACCCGTGCCGAGCATGTGTACGTGGTCGACGTGATCTGCCGGTGGATCGAGCGGGAGATGACGGGCGGGGCAGGGAGCGGTCCCGGCCCCGCCCGCAGGGGCTGATCAGAGCGTGGCCGAATTCTCGTGCCAGTGGCCGCCGCGCCTGCTGTGCGGGGCCATGAGGGACGAGCTGACCGGGGTCACGGTCCAGTCGGGGTGGCCCGGCATGCGCGGGGTCCTCGTGCCGTACAGCCAGTCCCGCAGGAAGCCGGACAGGTCCTGGCCGGAGACCTCCGAGGCGACCGCGATGTAGTCCTCCGTCGACGCCGAGGAGTTCCGGTACCGGTCCAGGAAGCCGCGCTCGACGGCGTGGAAGACGTCCTCGCCGACGACCTGCCGCAGCGCGTACAGGACCAGGACGCCGCCGGTGTAGCGCTGGCTGTCGAAGAGGTTGACGGCGTTCGGGGCGGCGACCGGGCCCGAGTCGTGGCGCCACTGGTCGCCGAGGCCGTAGGTGTACTTCATACGGTCCTCGAAGGTGCTGTAGCCGAGTGAGTCGGTCCAGCCTCGCTCGTAGCGGTACAGCAGCCCGTAGTAGTCGGCGTGGCCCTCGTTCAGCCACAGGTCGGCCCAGGTGGCGGGGCTGACCAGGTTGCCGAACCAGGAGTGGACCAGCTCGTGCATCATGTGCGAGCCGATCTTCTTCTCCTCCTGGAGCAGGAAGTTCGGCTTGTACAGGGTGAGGGTCTGGGTCTCCAGGCCGGTGAAGTCGAAGGCCTTCGGGTCGTCGGAGTTGCACGGCAGCAGTCCGTACGTCTCGAAGGGGAACGCCCCGAGCCGCTGCTCGATCCAGTCCACCAGTCCGGGGGTCAGCGCGAGCGCCGGTTCGAGGGCGGCGGCGCGGGCGGTCGGGACGACGTCGCGCAGCGGCAGCCCGTGCGGGCCCTGGCGGTCCTTGACGACATAGTCCCCGACCGTGATCTGCACCAGCTCGGTGGCCATCGGCTCCCGGGACTCGTAGGTGTACGCGGTCCGGCCGCCGTCGAGGCTCTCCGTGCCGGTGAGGAGGCCGTTGGCCACCGCGCGGAGCCCGTCCGGGACCGTGAGGCGGAAGGTGAAACGGGCCTTGTCCGACGGGTGGTCGTTGCACGGGAAGACGGTGTGCGCGGAGTTCGGCTGCGGGCAGATCGCGAAGCCGTCCGGGGTGGGCACCCAGGCCGTGTGTGCGAGCGTGCGGTGCGGGTCGGCCGAGTAGGTGACACAGACGGTGGCCGCCGCGTCCGCCGGGAGCGGCCGGGCGGGGGTGATCCGCAGTTTCTCGTCCGCCTGCTCCCAGCCGGCCGTCCGGCCGCAGACGGACACGGAGCGTATGTCCAGGCCGAGCGCGTCGAGGGAGAACCCGGTCAGCGCCCCGGTGGTGCGGATCCGCAGGGTGGCGGTGGCATCCACCCGCTGGGCCGTGGGGTCGTAGGCGAGGTCGAGGTGGTACGACGACACACGGTAGCCGTCATTGCCGAGGGCCGGGAAGACCGGGTCGCCGAGGGTCTCCGGGCCCGGCTCCCCCGTCCGCCTCACCGTGCCGGCCGCCCACGCCGGGGAGCCGACGGTCAGCGCCGCGGCCGTGCCGATCAGGGCGGCCGCCGGGGCCGTCACTCTGCTGCGATATCTCATGGTCCGCCTCCGCTCGGGCGGCCGGGTGGTCGGTCCGGCCGCCGGTCGTTGACGATCACCGTGGTCGGTGGTGATCGCTTGTCATGACCACTAAAGGCGGCTGCCGGTTGCACCGGCGCGGCACCTTTTCCGGCCAGGACCCCTGTCGAGCGGATCCCGATCACGAGATATCTTGATGTCGAGCAATGTTGCAGACGTGGAGCGGAGCACCCGGTGACTGACTCGACCATCATCTACACCTACACAGACGAGGCCCCGGCCCTGGCGACGCATTCGTTCCTGCCGGTGATCCAGGCGTACGCCTCGCAGGCCGGCGTGCCCGTGACCACCCGGGACATCTCGCTGGCCGGACGCATCATCGCCCACTTCCCGGAGTACCTGAACGAGGACCAGCGCATCCCGGACGCGCTGGCCGAGCTGGGTGACCTGGCCAAGACGCCCGCCGCCAACATCGTCAAGCTGCCGAACATCTCGGCGTCCATCCCGCAGCTGCGCGCCGCCGTCGCCGAGCTGCAGGGCAAGGGCTACGCGCTGCCGGACTACCCGGACGACCCGAAGACCGACGAGGAGCGCGAGATCCGCGCCCGCTACGACAAGGTCAAGGGCTCCGCCGTCAACCCGGTCCTGCGTGAGGGCAACTCCGACCGCCGTGCCCCGGCCTCGGTGAAGAACTACGCCAAGACCCACCCGCACCGCATGGGCGCCTGGACCCCCGAGTCCAAGACCAACGTGGCGACCATGGGCGAGAACGACTTCCGCTCCACCGAGAAGTCCGTCGTCGTAGCCGAGGACGGCGCGCTGAGGATCGAGCTGGTCGGCGAGGACGGCACCACCACCGTGCTGCGCGAGTCCGTGCCGGTGCTCAAGGACGAGGTCGTCGACGCCTCCGTCATGCACGTGGCCGAGCTGGAGCAGTTCCTCGCCGCGCAGGTCGCCCGGGCCAAGCAGGAGGGCGTCCTGTTCTCGGTGCACCTGAAGGCCACGATGATGAAGGTCTCCGACCCGATCATCTTCGGTCACGTGGTGCGCGCCTTCTTCCCGAAGACGTTCGCGAAGTACGGCGAGACCCTCAAGGCGGCCGGCCTCACCCCGAACGACGGCCTCGGCGGCATCCTCAAGGGCCTGGAGAACCTGCCCGAGGGCGCCGAGATCAAGGCCTCCTTCGACGCCGAGATCGCCGAGGGCCCGGCCCTGGCGATGGTCGACTCCGACAAGGGCATCACCAATCTGCACGTGCCCTCGGACGTCATCGTCGACGCCTCCATGCCGGCGATGATCCGCACCTCCGGCCACATGTGGGGCCCGGACGGCCAGGAGGCCGACACCCTCGCCGTCATCCCGGACTCCTCCTACGCCGGTGTCTACCAGGCCGCCATCGAGGACTGCCGGGCCAACGGCGCCTACGACCCGTCCACCATGGGCTCGGTCCCGAACGTCGGCCTGATGGCGCAGAAGGCCGAGGAGTACGGCTCCCACGACAAGACCTTCGAGATCCCGGCCGCGGGCACCGTCCGCCTGGTCGACCAGGCCGGCACCGTGCTCATCGAGCAGCCGGTCGCGCAGGGCGACATCTTCCGCGCCTGCCAGACCAAGGACGCCCCGATCCGCGACTGGGTCAAGCTGGCCGTGACCCGCGCCCGCGCCACCGGCGACCCGGCGGTGTTCTGGCTGGACGAGAACCGCGCCCACGACGCGCAGCTCATCGCGAAGGTCAGGCAGTACCTGCCGGAGCACGACACCGAGGGCCTGGACATCAAGATCCTGTCCCCGGTCGAGGCCACCAAGCTGTCGGTGGAGCGCATCCGCCGCGGCGAGAACACCATCTCCGTGACGGGCAACGTCCTGCGCGACTACCTGACCGACCTCTTCCCCATCCTGGAGCTGGGCACCAGCGCCAAGATGCTGTCGGTCGTCCCGCTGATGGCGGGCGGCGGCCTGTTCGAGACGGGCGCCGGCGGCTCCGCGCCGAAGCACGTCCAGCAGCTGGTCAAGGAGAACTACCTGCGCTGGGACTCCCTCGGTGAGTTCTTCGCGCTGGTCCCCTCCCTCGAGCAGTACGCGGCGGCCACGGGCAACACCCGCGCCAAGGTCCTCGCCGACACCCTCGACCGCGCCACGGCGACCTTCCTCAACGAGGACAAGTCCCCGACCCGGCGCGTCGGCGGCATCGACAACCGCGGCAGCCACTTCTACCTGTCCCTGTACTGGGCGCAGGAACTGGCCCGGCAGACCGACGACGCCGACCTGGCCAAGGCCTTCGCCCCGCTCGCCGAGACCCTCACCGCGAACGAGCAGACGATCGTGGACGAGCTGATCACCGTCCAGGGCAAGCCGGCCGACATCGGCGGCTACTACCAGGTCGACAAGGCCAAGGCGGACGCGGTCATGCGCCCGTCGGCCACCTGGAACGAGGCGCTGGCGTCCCTGGGCTAGTGCCTGCGGCGCCAGTGCCTGCGGCGCCTGAACCGCTCACCCGAGTGACCTCCGCCCCGGCCGGTATCCCCGCCGGGGCGGAGGCATGTCCGGGCACCGCCCCCGTGCAGGAGAGCGGACGGGCCGTCATCACTCGCGGGTGGCGATCAGCTCCTCCGCGTCCGCTTCCCCGAAGCCGTAGGCCCGCGCGACGAACCGGAAGTCGCCGCCTATCTCCTCGCGGGCCACCGTCCCGATCCCGCTCCCGGCGGCCTCGAACTCCGCCTCCAGTGCGTTGAACTCCTCGGTGGCGGCCTGCGTCAGCCGGTACAGCGCGGTCAGGTCGGCGGGCCGCTCGGCCTCGATCCGCGCACACAGGGCGAGCAGGATCGCCCGGCCCTCGTCCACGACGTGGTCCGGGAAGTACCCGTCCCGGTACAGCCCGTCCAGGAAGGCGTGCTGCGCCACCTGGGGATTGCTGATCGGCATGCTCCGGCCCCGCCCCTCGACCGGTGTCGTCGTGACACCTTGATCCTGCACCAGACCACTGACAACGCCCCCGGAGCCACCTGTGTCCTCCTTCGAACTCCTCCCCGGTGCCCCCGCCTCCCCCGTCCTGCTGCACGTGCCGCACTCGGCCCGGGCGATTCCGCAGGACGCGCGCCGCGGGATCGTGCTGGACGACGCCGCGCTGGAACGGGAGTTGGACCACATCACGGACGCCCACACGGCCGAGCTCGCCGAGCGGGCCGGGGATCTGGCCGCCGTCACGCCCTGGCGGTTCGTGAACCGGCTGTCCCGGCTGGTCGTGGACCCGGAGCGGTTCCCGGACGAGCGCGAGGAGATGACGGCCGTCGGCATGGGCGCCGTGTACACCCGGACCACGCACCGGAGCGAACTACGGTCCGCGGACACCGATCCGGAGCCGCTGCTGGCGCGGTACTTCCGGCCGTACGCGCAAGCCATGAGCGAGGCGGTCGCCGGACGGCTGGCGGCGGCCGGGCGGGCCGTGGTGATCGACGTGCACTCCTACCCGGCCGAGCCGCTCCCCTACGAGCTCCACGGCACCGGGCCACGTCCGCCGGTGTGCCTGGGGACGGACTCCTTCCACACCCCGGAAGGGCTCACGGAAGCGGCCCGTGAGGCCTTCGCGGGCGTCGGGGGGACGAGGCTGGACAGCCCGTTCGCCGGGACGTACGTACCGCTGGAGTTCTACGGCACCGACGCCCGGGTCACCGCCCTGATGGTGGAGATCCGCCGGGACACCTACATGGCGGAGCCGGGCGGACCGGCCGGGCCGGGCCTCGACCGCCTGGCCACAGCATTGGCCGCTCTGGTCAACGCGGCCTGAGCGCCCCGAGGGCGCGGGGCCGTATCAATGTGCGGCTCCGCCGCGTGGGCGCGACCAACCGCGAACGGCGCCGCACACGACCGACGCCCCGGAGCGGCACCCCGGTAGGCGCAAAGCCCTCCACCTGGACTACTCCGACGAGACAGCCGCCGCTGCCCGTACCAGGGTGGTGCGCATGACCGAGGAGACCACGCTCACCGGCCACGCCCCGCCGCCCGTACGGGACTGGCCCACCCCCGACCTGGACGGAACCGACTTCGACCCGGTCCTCGCCGGCCTGATGTGCGAGGGTCCGCTGACCCGGATCCGGCTGCCGTTCGGCGAGGGCTGGGCATGGCTGGCGACCCGCCACGACGACGTGAAGCTGATCACCAACGACCCGCGGTTCACCCGTACGGAGGTGACCCGCCGTCAGGTGACCCGGATGGCACCGAACTTCGCGCCCCGACCCGGCTCGCTCGCCTGGGCCGACCAGCCCGACCACAACCGGCTGCGCAAGCCGGTCGCGGGCGCCTTCACGGTGAGCGCCATGAAGCGGCTGCGGCCCCGTGCGCAGGAGATCCTGGACGAGCTGGTGGACGGTGTCGTACGGGACGGGCCGCCGGCCGATCTGATCGAGCGGGTGCTGGAGCCGTTCCCGCTCACCGTGGTCAGCGAGGTGATGGGCGTGGCCGCCGCAGACCGGGCGCAGGTGCACGCCTGGACCCGGGAGATCATCTCCACCAACGGGGCCGAGGCGGCCGGACGGGCCAAGGAGGGCCTGTACGGGTGGATCACCACGACCGTCCGGGCCCGGGCAGAGAGCCGGGGCGAGGACGTCTACTCGATGCTGGGCGGGGCCGTGGCGCGCGGGGAGATCAGCGAGGAGGAGGCCGTCGGGCTGGCCGGACCGCTGCAGATCGGCGGCGAGGCCGTCACGCACAACTGCGGGCAGATGCTGTACCTGATGCTGACCCGGCCGGAGCTGATGGAGCGGATGCGGGCGCGCCCCGAGGCCCGCGGCCCCGTGCTGGACGAGCTGTTCCGGTGGATCCCGCACCGCAGCTCGGTCGGGCTCGCCCGGATCGCGCTGGAGGACGTGGAGATCGCCGGCCACCGGATCGCCGCGGGCGAGCCGGTCTACGTCTCCTACCTCGCCGCCAACCGTGACCCGGCCGTCTTCCCGGACCCGGACCGCATCGACCCCGACCGTGATCCGAACCCGCACGTGGCCTTCGGCAACGGCCCGCACTTCTGCACCGGCACGCTGCTCGCCCGGCTGCAGACCGAGCTGCTGGTGGACAGCCTGCTGGACCGGCTGCCCGGGCTGCGGCTCGCGGTGCCGGCCGAGGAGGTGCGCTGGCGGCACCGGACGATGATCCGCGGGCCGCGGACGCTGCCCGTGACCTGGCTCGCCTGAGCGGGTCACGCCCGCAGCCACTCCGTGACGATCACCTCCGCGCCGGTCCGCAGCCTGAGGGCGAACGGGCCGGCCGGTGGTGTGTCACTGGTGAAGCGGCCGAGGGTGTCGGCCGTGACCGGGCGGGCGGTCTGCGGGCCGCCGAGCACCTCGATGCGCGCGGACTGCGGCGGCAGCACCTGGCCGATCAGCCCGTCCTCGGTGACCTCGACGTCGACGGTGACCTCGCCCGCGCTGAACGTCAGCATCCGCGGGGCGTCCGGCACGCCCCTGACCGGCAGCGCGTCCACGAGCGAGTCGAAGGTCAGCTCGGCGATTCTCGCGTCCAGGTCGTGCAACGCGTAGGCGTCCAGGGCAAGTTGGAGCAGAACGTCCGGTACCGGGTCGAGGACCGCGGCCGTCTGGCGCAGCTCCTCCTCCAGCAGGGAGTCCGTCAACTCCTCGTCCGTCGCGCCCGGTTCCGGGAACCGATGGTCGTCGTTCACGCCGCACCCCGTGCGTCCATCCGGGCCCGCAGCCGGCGCAGACAGCGCTGGCGCAGCGGTCCGATGCTGCCGACCGCGATACCGAGCGCGGCCGAGATCTCGCCGTAGCTGGGCGGTGGGGAGGCCACCAGCACACGCAGCAGCTGCCGGCAGCGCTCCCCCATTCCGTCCAGCTCCTGCCACAGGCGGCGTAACCGCTCGGCCCGGTCCGCCGCCTCCTCCGAATCGATCACCGACTCCTCCGGGGTCCGGTCGTCGCTGGCCCGGTCCAGCACCCGCGGATCGTCCGTCAGGGTCAGCCGGGTCAGGCTCTTGAGCACTTTCAGGCACTCGTGGCGGGCCGTACTGGCCAGCCAGGCACCCGCTTTGTCGGGCTCGCGGATCCGGCCGAGGTGCTGGGCGAAGCGGAACCACACGGTCTGGTAGACCTCGTGCCCGTCGGCATCGGAGAGCCGGTGTGCGCGCACGACCGACCACACCAGCGGACTCATCCCTTCCACCAGCGCCTTCCAGGCCGCGGCGTCCCCGTCGACGGCGGACCGGACCAGCGCGCCGACCTCTGTTCGGTCCACGGCTCCACCCCTCGTGTACGGCACGTCATCGTACGCCGCGGAGTGGAGCGTTCCGCACCTCATGCGGGCACGGCCGGGGCCACGACCGGGACCGGGCGCCAGGTGGCCGGCCGGAGCGCCGGGACGAGCGCCCCGCGCACCTCGGCGGTGTCCGTCGTGGCCGCGAGCAGCCGGGTGAGCGCGGTACGCGGGTCGCGCTCCCCGTGCGCCGCCATCCGGGCGGCGACGACGCCCGCGGCGACCGGGGTGGCGAAGGAGGTGCCGCTCCACTGCGCGAGGCCGTCGAACATCACCTGGTCCGGCTTGGCCCCGGTGCTCTCCCGGTCCTCGCTCAACACGCCGGTGTGGCGCGGGAACTGGCAGGTGCACGGGTAGTCGAAGCCGAACCGGCAGGCGTCGTAGGTGGAGTGCTGGTAGACGTACGGCACGGGTGTGTCGAAGCCGGTGAGGGCGCTGGTGAGGCGCTCGCCGGGGGCGTGGACCCGCACCCAGGGGCCGTGGTTGCTGAAGCAGGCCTCGCCGTCGCCGTCCGCGCGCAGCGCGCCGACCGACAGCACGCTGTCGGCGTACTCGGGCAGCGCGGCGTAGGCGGCGGGCCAGAACGGCGTGTCGCTGGCGTTGTTCCCGGCGGCGGCCACCAGCAGGGTGCGCTGCTCGCGCAGTTCGCGCATGAAGGCGTCCAGGCCGATCGGTCCGTCGCCGCTCCCGGTCGTGGTGCCGGCGGAGAGGCTGATGATGTCGGGCCAGCCGCCCTGGTCGACCGCATCGAGGAGCCGGGCGCCGAACTCGGACTCCAGGATCGCCCCGGCGTCGTTCAGGGTGCCGCGGACGGTGATGTCGGTGCTGGGCGCGACGGCCGCGAGGATTCCGGCGATGAACGTGCCGTGGCCGACGTACTGGCGCAGCACTCCGTCGGCGTCGGTCTCGGCCGTCTGGGCGTCGCCCGTGGTGTGGGCGAGCAGCGGGTAGGAGCGGTGGTCGTGGACCAGGCCGGTGTCGATCACGAGGACACGGACGGCGGCGTCGGCGTCGTAACCGCCGTCGGCGGCGGCCGGGTTGGCCGACCGGGTGCGCGCGACGGGCACCGGCTCGTCGCCGGGGCAGGCGTTGACCGCGATGTGCACCACGTGGTTGCGGCCCACCAGCCGGCGGCCCCGGCGGTCCTCGGCCTCCCGCAGGGCGCGCAGCGCGTGCGGGACGGTGTCGTCGCCGGAACCCGGGTCGCCGGTGCGGATGCGGGTGACGCCGGTGCGGTTGCTCTCCGGGCCGTCCCGCCGCACGTGCGCGGGGTCCAGGCCCTCGGTAGCAGTGAAGTGGGCGCGCACGGCGTCCTCGACGACCCGGGCCTCCGCGCCGTCCCGGGCCAGGACGACGCCCTTCTCGTAGAGGAAGTGGGTGTCCTCCTCCGGCCCCATGGCCAGGGATACGTCCGGCATGGAGCGCTGGATGTGCTCGAACTGCTCGTGGAACCGCTGTGGAGCCATGACCTGTCCTCCCCCTGAAGACGGTGTTCGACAGTGAGAGCCGCGGGACCACCGTCTGATACAGCAGGCCACTACCATGCGAGACGTGACGGCGGGAAGCGAGTCGGTTCTCGAACTGCTGCCCCTGGTGTTCGCCGACCCGGGCGAGGCCCGGGCACGCGCGGAACAGGTGCTGGGGGCCTCTCCGCCGCCGCTGCACGCCAGCGTCGCCCACCAGGTGCTCGGCATCTGGCAGCGGGACTTCGGGGATCTGCGGATCGCGCTCAGGCATCTGCGCCGGGCCCGGGACCTGGCAGCGCGCGCCGAGTCGGCCGACCGCGAGGCGGACGTGCTCGCCACGCTCGGGGTCGCACTGGTGCACGCGGGGCGCACGCGACAGGGGCTCACCTCCTTCGAGCGCGGGGTCGCCCGGGGCAGCGGGCACACCCGGGCCCGGGTGCTGTACCGGCGGGCGTACGTGTGGTGGGTGCTGGGGCGTCACCGGGAGGCGCTGGAGGACGTACGGCGGGCGCTGCCGGTGCTGCGGCAGCTCGGCGACGACATCTGGACCGCGCGGGCGCTGACCCTGCGGGCCACCGTCCATCTGGCGCTCGGCGCGGTGGACCGGGCGGTCGCGGACTTCACGGCGGCGGAGGGGCTGTGGGACACCACCGGCCAGGAGCACGACAAGGCCGACGCCGTGGAGAGCCGCGGGCTTGCCGCGTTCCGGTCCGGGGACATCCCGGCGGCGCTGCGGCTGCTGGACGAGGCCGAGGAGCGGTACGCCAAACTCGGCACCCCCACCTACATGTTGTCCCTGCGCCGCTGCGAGGTGCTGATGGCGGCCGGGCTCGCCCCGGAGGCGCTGGCCGAGGCGGACGCGACGATCGCGCTGCTGGACCGGATCGGCGGGCAGTCCACCCGCAAGGCCGAGCTGCTGCTGGCCGCCGCGCGTGCCGCCCGCACGGTCGGGGACGCGCACACCGCCGTGGCCCGCGCCGCGGTCGCCGTACGGCTGTTCGCCGCGCAGCGCCGGATGTGGTGGGAGCAGCATGCCCGGCTGGTGCTGATCGAGGCGCGGGTGGCGGCCGGGCGCCGCTCGGGGCGGCTGGTGGCGGACGCGGCGGCGGTCGCCGGGAAGCTGGCCTCCTTCGGCTCGCCCGCCGCACCGGAGGCCTCCCTGCTCGCGGGCCGGATCGCGCTCGCGCTGGGCTGGACCGCCGACGCCGAACGGCATCTGGCGGTGGCCGCGCGCAGCCGGTACGGCGGCCCGCCGCCGGCCCGGGTGACGGGCTGGGCGGCACAGGCGCTCCGGGCGCGCGCGGCCGGGTCCCGGCGGGGCGTGCTGGAGGCATGCCGGCGCGGCCTGGAGGTGCTGGACGACCACCGGATGACGCTCGGCGCCCCGGAGTTGCGGGCGCACGCCACCGCGCAGGGCGCCGAACTGGCCGCGCTGGCCCAGGAGGTGAGCCTCGCGCACGGCTCACCGCGCCGGCTGCTGCAGTGGAGCGAGCGCTGGCGGGCGACCGTGCTGTCCGCGCCGCCCACCCGGCCGCCCGCCGATCCGGCGCTGCTCAGCGGCCTGACCGCCTACCGGGAGATCGCGGCCCGCGCCGAGGAGGCCCGGATGGAGGGCCGTCCGGTGCCCGCGCTGGAGCGCGAACAACGGCGCCTGGAACGGGCGATCCGCTCCCGCACCCACCACATACGCGGCTCCGCCCCGCACGAGGGCGACCGCTTCGACACGGCCCGGCTGCTGGACCGGCTCGGCGAGGCGCGCCTGGTCGAACTCGCCGTGGTCGACGGGCGGGTGCACGTCCTGCTGTGCGGGCAGGGCCGGGTACGGCGGTTCACCGGCGGCCCGCTGACCGAGGCGGTGGCGGAGGCCGAGTACGTGCAGGCCGGGCTGCGGCGCCTTGCCCACCCCGGCGCCGAGGCCCGGCTGCCGCTGGTGGAGGCCGCGGGCCTGCGCCTGCAGGAACTGCTGCTGGGCGGGGCCGTACCGCATCTGGGGTCGGGCCCGGTGGCGGTCGTGCCGCCGGGGGCGCTGCACCGGGTGCCGTGGGCACTGCTGCCGGCGCTGCGGGACCGGGTGCTCAGCGTGTCTCCGTCGGCGGGCAGCTGGCTGCGCGCCCGCGAGACCGAGCCGCCGCCGGGCGGCCGGCATGTGCTGGTGCGCGGACCGGGTCTCGCGTCCGGCGGCGCGGAGGTACCGGAACTGGCCGCCCACTACGGCGCGGCGACGATCCTGGAAGGCGACGACGCCCAGGTCCCGCGGGTCCTGGAACACCTCGACGGGGCGGCCCTCGCGCACCTCGCGGCCCACGGTACGTTCCGCGCCGACAGCCCCCTGTTCTCCGCCCTCCGCATGGCCGACGGCCCGCTGATCGTGCACGACTTCGAACGGCTCACCCGCAGCCCGTACCGGATCATCCTCTCCAGCTGCGACACGGCCCGCCTCGCCTCCGTCGGCGCCGACGAACTCCTCGGTCTGGTCACCGCGTTGCTGCCGCTCGGCACGGCCGGGGTGGTGGCGAGCAGCGCCCCCGTCAACGACGCGGCCGTGGTCCCCCTGATGCTCGCCCTGCACAAGGGCCTGGGCTCTGGACTGTCCTTGGCGGAGGCACTTCGGGACGCGCGCGCCACCCTGCCCGAGGACCCGGTCCACCAG
This sequence comes from Streptomyces sp. NPDC054783, assembly GCF_053611725.1. Lineage (NCBI taxonomy): Bacteria > Bacillati > Actinomycetota > Actinomycetes > Kitasatosporales > Streptomycetaceae > Streptomyces > Streptomyces sp. NPDC054783. Next base: position 57,953 of record NZ_JBSHAY010000032.1, read on the forward strand.
GCGACGGGCTGGGCGTTCGCGGCGTTCGGGGCGGCGTAGGCCCTTACGCGGACTCGCACAGCCACGGCAGCGCTCCCCGGTCTCCCGTGCCGAGCCTGCTGTACGCGCTGTACAGGTGGTTCCCCACCGTCCGCACGGACAGGGTCAGCCGCTCGGCGATCTCCCGGTTGCTGAGCCCTGCCGCGGCCAGCGTCACGATCTGCCGCTGCCGGGCCGTCAGTTCACCGAGCACCAGCCCGGCCAGGGCGGGCGTCCGCGCCCCCTGGCACCGACGCGCGAGCGCGACCGCCCGGGTGCGGGACACCCGCACGGCCCGCGGATCCCGGTGGACCCGTACGGCCTGGGCGTACGCCTCGGCCGCGAACAGCCGGAAGCCACGCTCCGCCAGGCCCTCGGCGGCCCGGTCCAGTCCGGACCCGTCCTCCCGCGCCAGCGCTTCGGCGTGCCGCGCGAACACGCTGCCGGCGGGCAACTGCCCGGCGACCCGCTCGGGTTCACCGCGGCGTACGGCGGCGTAGCGGGTGTACGCATCATCGCCGCCCGTCTCCTCCACCTCGCCGCCGGCCAGTCGGAGCTCGGCAAGGCATCCCGGGTCTCCCGGCGCACCCCGCAGCCCCTCCCGAGCCCAGGCGGCGGCGTCGCGCACCTCTCCCCGCAGCCGGGCGAACCGGGCACGGACGGCGGCGTACCCGGCGGGGAGTGTGGCGCCCTCCCCGGCCAGCCACTCCCCCACCGGCGTCGGCACCGGCCGGACGTCCAGCCGCTCCATCCGCCCCACCAGGGCCTGCAGTTCGGCCTCCAGGGCCGGACCGTGGTCGTGAGGAGCGCTGGTCAACCGACGGGCGCGCAGGCGGCCGGCCGTGGCCCGCAGGGCCGGCCCGTGCAGGGGATCGGCGAGGGTGACGCCGCCCTGGTCGTCGACGTGGATCAGCCCGTCCGCCTCCAGGCGCTCCAGGACCTCCAGGTCGAGGTCTTCCCGCGACGGCGACAAGGGCAGCGGCTCGGCGAACGCCAGCCGTTCCAGCGTGTCCCGCTCTCCGGGGCCGGAGTGCTCCAGTACCGGGGCGAGTCGCTCCCGTACGGCCGCGGTGACCGGCAGCGGTCCCCGCCAGGCCCGCTCCTGCGTTCCCGGAACGGGAGCCAGCCGCCCGGCCGTGCCGAGCGCGGCGACCAGGTCGCGCAGCAGCCGCAGATCGCCCCGGCACATCCGGTGCAGGCGGCGGACGGTGAGCGGTTCCAGCCCGGCGGCGGCGAGCAGCTGGGCGACGTCCTCGCAGGGCAGCGGTTCGAGGGCCAGCCGGGGCAGGAGCTCCCCGGTCCACAGCCGGGACACCGCGCCGGGCGCGGGCACACCGTCCACCGCGGCCACGACCAGCCGGGTGCGGCCGTGCACGGCCAGCTGGTGGACGAGGGCGGCGGAGGCCTCGTCCAGCAGATGGGCGTCGTCCACGACCAGGAGCCGTACGCCGGACAGGATCCGCACCGCGCGGTGCAGCGAGACGGTGTCGGGCAGCAGGTGGGCGAACGCCGCGAAGGGCAGGCCCTGGACCTCGGGCGTGCCGGTGACCAGGGCGTGCTCCGTGCCCCGGACCGCCTCGGTGATCAGCCGGGTCTTGCCGTGGCCGGCCGGTGCGGTCACCACGATGCCGGGCCGGCCGCCGGCCGACGAGGCGCGCACCAGCTCCAGTTCGTCCTCCCGGCCGGTGAACGGCCAGGGCAGCTCCAGCGTCTTCGCGTCCTGCTCGTAGGTCCTCACATCATGCAGAGCGCGCGTACTCAGGTTTGATACAGGGCGACTTGAGTAGCCCCCGACTCAGGCGCCCGGCCGCGGTGGGCGGGCATGGTGGCCGCATGACCCGACGCCTCTGCTCGCTCCCGCGGCAGCCGGCCCCGTGCTTCGCACCGGGGCTGACCGCCGAACGGCTGGGCGCGCTGCTCGCCGGACGGCGGATGTGGGTCGGCGGCACGGTGCTGCACTACGCCTTCGCCGACGCGGGCGACGGTTCCGCGGCCTCGGTGATCCCGGTCCCGGGCACCGGTGAGCTGCGCCGGGTGCCCTGGGCCGGCGGCGAGGAGCAGCGCGACGTGGTCCGCGACGCCTTCCGCGAGTGGCAGGGGCTCGGCATCGGCGTCACGTTCGCCGAGGTCGGCGACCGGCGCGAGGCGGAGCTGCGGATCGGGTTCCAGGCCGGCGGCGGTTCCTGGTCGGCGGTGGGCCGGGAGGCGCTGTCGGCCGGCCGCAACGAGCGCACCATGAACCTGGGCTGGGACGTGACCGGGCCCGGGGAGCGCGGGACGGTCCTGCACCAGATCGGGCACGCGCTCGGCATGGTGCACGAGCACCAGAGCCCGTACGCCGGGCTCCACTGGGACGACGAGGCCGTGTACGCCGAGCTGGCGGGCCCGCCGAACTTCTGGAGCCGGGAGACGACGTACACCAACGTCCTGTGCGAGCTGGACGCCGCCGAGGCGAGCTGCTCGGTGTGGGACCCGCAGTCGGTGATGACGTTCCCGTTCGGGCCGGGGCTGGTGCTGGAGCCGGAGCAGTACCGCGGGGGGCTGTCTCCGTCCGGTGGACCGTCCCCGGCCGACAAGGAGTTCGTGCTGCGCTGGTATCCGCCCGCCGGCCCGGCGGGGCCGGCCGCGCTGGTGCCGTTCCGGTCGGCACCGCTCGGTCTCGGACCGGGCGAACAGGCCGATTTCACCGTCGAGCCGCCGGAGACCCGCGACTACACCGTGGGCACCTTCGGCGACGCCGACACCGTGCTCGTGGTCTTCGAGGAGCGCGACGGGGTGCCGCGCTTCCTCGCCGGCCACGACGACGGCGGCACGCCGGACAACGCCGCCGTCCGGGTGCGGCTCGTCAGGGGCCGCCGCTATGTCGTCCGCGTCCGTCTGTACTCCTCGTGGGGGGCGGGAGAGACGGCGGTCATGTGCTGGTGAGCACACGCTGACGACACACCCCAAGGTCCGGCACCGGGGGAGCGGCCGTGGACGTCACCTACGGGGGAGGTGACGTCCACGGCCACGCCGGTGTGCGGACGCCGGTTCACGACGCGGCCCCCTCGGACGGGGCGGTGGTGCCGGCGTCGGGGTGGGCGAGGCCGAGGTGGTCGCGCAGGGTCGTGCCCGCGTAGTCGGCGCGGAAGACGCCCTGTTCCTGGAGCAGGGGTACGACCTTGTCGGCGAAGGGGTCGAGGCCGCCGGGGGTGATGTGCGGCACGAGGATGAAGCCGTCGGAGGCGTCCGCCTGCACGAAGTCGTCGATGGTCCGCGCGACGGTGGCCGGGGAGCCGACGAAGGTCTGCCGGTTGCCGGTGTTGATGACCAGGTCGCGGATGGACCACTTGTTGGCCTCGGCGAGCTGCCGCCACTCGCGGGCGATGGCGATCGGGTCCCGGTACATCCGCACCTGGGCGCGGCCCCGGGAGATGTGCTCCTCGCTCACCACCGGGTCGACGTCGGGCAGCGGGCCCTCCGGGTCGTGGGCCGACAGGTCCCGGTTCCAGACGAACTCCAGGTGCTTGATGGCGGTGGCGCCGCTGACCTGCTGCCGGCGCACCTCGCGGGCGAGTTCGGCGGCCTCATGGTCGGTGTCGCCGAGGACGAAGGTGGCGGCGGGCAGGATGAGGAGCTGGTCGGGGCGGCGGCCGTACTTGGCGAGGCGGGACTTGACGTCGGTGTAGAAGGCCTGGCCCTCCTTCAGCGTGGAGTAGCGGCTGAAGATCGCGTCCGCGTCGGACGCCGCGAACTCACGGCCCTCCTCCGAGTCGCCGGCCTGGAAGATCACCGGGCGGCCCTGCGGGGAGCGCGGGACGTTGAACCGGCCGTGGATGTCGAAGTGCTGCCCCCGGTGGACGAAGGCGCCGGCCCGGGCGTCGCGGAGGAAGGTGCCGGTGGCCTGGTCGGCGAGGATCTCGTCGCCGCGCCAGGAGTCGAAGAGTTCGTGCGCGGTGGCCAGGAACTCCTTGGCACGGGAGTAGCGCTCCTCCTGCGGCAGGAAGCCGCCGCGGCGGAAGTTCTCGCCGGTGAAGGCGTCCCAGGAGGTGACGACGTTCCACGCGGAGCGGCCGCCGGAGAGGTGGTCGAGGCTGGCGAACTGGCGGGCCACCTCGTACGGCTCGTTGAAGGTGGAGTTGATGGTGCCGGTCAGGCCGAGCCGGTCGGTGACGGCGGCCAGTGCGGCCAGCACGGTGAAGGTGTCGGGGCGGCCGACGACGTCCAGGTCGTAGATCCTGCCGCCCTGTTCGCGCAGCCTGAGTCCCTCGGCGAGGAACAGGAAGTCGAACTTGGCGCGTTCGGCGGTCCGCGCGAAGTGCGCGAAGGAGCTGAACTCGATGTGACTGCCCGCGGCGGGGTCGCTCCACACCGTCGTGTTGTTGACGCCCGGGAAGTGGGCGGCCAGGTGGATCTGCTTCAGCGGCTTGCTCATGGGTGCGGTCGTCCTCTCCGGCTGCTCAGGCGGTGGCTGCCGTGTAGCGGTTGGCGGGGCGGGCGAGGCCGAGCAGACCGCGAAGGGTGCCGGACTCGTAGGCCTCCCGGAAGAGGCCCCGGCGCTGCAGTTCGGGCACCAGGTCACGGCTGATGCGGGGCAGGTCATGCCCGGCGACGGCCGGCCGCAGCCGGAACCCGGTCAGCCCGCCCGTTGCCAACTCATCCAGCAGATCGGCCAGTTGCGCGGCCGTACCGGCGAAGATCCGGGCGTCGCCGGTGTACGGCTCGCCCGCGAGCGCGTCCAGCCGCTCCCGCCGGGCCTGGGCCTCGGCCGGGCTGTCGTCGAGGAAGACGACGAGGTCACCGAAGATGTGCACGGTGTCCCCGGCGCGGCCCGCCGCCCGCTGCTCGGCGCGGATCTCGGCGACGATCGCCCGGGCCTGCTCCGCGTCGTGCGGGGTCACATAACCGACGTCGGCCTGGCGGGCGACGAGCCGGTACGGGACGGTCCGGTGGGCGAGGGCGGTGACCGGCGGTTGCCCCTGGGGCGGGCGGGGCGTGATCGAGGGGCCCTTGACGCTGAAGTGCCGCCCCTCGAAATCGATGTAGTGCAGCTTGTCCCGGTCGATGAAGCGGCCCGTCGCCGCGTCCCGGATCTCGGCGTCGTCCTCCCAGCTGTCCCAGAGCCGGCGCACCGCTTCCACGTGATCGGCGGCCTCGTCGAACAGTTCGGCGACGATGTCCTGTGCGGCCGGGCTGTCGTAGGCCTCGATCCGGCCGATGCCACGGCGGCCGAAGTGGGCGGCCTCGTTCGGCCGGGCGCTGATCTGCACCCGCAGGCCCGCGCGGCCGGTGCTGACGTAGTCGAGGGTGGCGATCGCCTTCGAGATGTGGAACGGCTCGGTGTGCGTTGCCACCACGGTCGGGACCAGGCCTATGTGCTTGGTGAGCGGGGCGACGCGGGAGGCGACGAGGACCGCGTCGAGCCGGCCGCGCACCAGGTCGGTGCGCTCGTCGGGATCGAGGAAGTGTGTGGACTGCGGGCCGAGGCCGTCCTCGATGGTGACGAAGTCGATGAGGCCCCGTTCGGCCTCGGCGACCAGGTCGGCCCAGTAGCCGGCGGTGAACAGGTCCCGGGGGCGGGCGACCGGCTCGCGCCAGGACGCGGGGTGCCAGCCGGTGCCGTCCAGGGCGACGGCAAGGTGCAGCGGAGAATAGGGAGTTGGGGACACGGCGGTGCCTTCCTTGATGTCCGTGACGGATGTCCGTGACGGATGTCCGTGACGGATGTCCGTGACGGATGTCCGTGACGGATGTCCGTGACGGATGTCCGTGACGAGAACACCGGCTCGCGAGGGCAGGCGTCGGCGAGGGCGAGCGCGGCAGGACGCGGGGCTGGAGCGGGCGCTGGAAGGAGACGTCAGCCCCGGCGGCGGGCAGAGCCCGGTGCGGTACACAGTGCGCTGTTGACGCGGAGCAGATCGACGGCGCGGTCGGCGACGAGGAGCCCGGCGTACGACCGTACGCAGCCCTGGGGGCGGCTCACGGCCGTCCTGGGAGCTGCGTACATGGCGTCACCTGTCACTGTTCCGGCCCCGCGGGGCCCTCGCGCCTACCGAAAGCGTCATCCCGGTCCGGTCGTCACCTGGGGCACCCCACCGCGATGCGAGGGTTGCCGGTCAGCGAGCCAGGGCGTGGCGCTGACGCTCATGACCGTTCTGAGCCGCAAGTAAGGCAGTTGCCCGTTCGGATGTCAACGGCCGTCCGCGTGGTGGATGTCGTCCGACCGTTTCTCACCTGCGGGAAGCGTCCTCGGCATCCGCGGCGTGGCCCGCCCAGTCCAGGATCTGGACGGCAGCCCCGGCCGCCTCGAGACCCCGGCAACGGCCTTGGTGGCGGCGTGAGATGCCGTCGAGGTCGAGATGGTGGCCGAACGCAGGGTGGGCGGCCAGGCGGCGGGCGTGGGCCCACAGGGCGTGGTGGCCCGCGATGCGGTGGACGGCGGAGGCGTCCAGATGGCAGCGGTGGACGGTGTCCAACTGCACCAGGGCGACCCACAGTTCGATGTCGGCCGCGGTGAGCCGGTCGTCGACCAGGTACGTCTCTGCGGCCAGCCGGCTCTCCAGCCGGCCCAGGGTGCCCAGGAGCACGTCCAGGGCGGCGGCCCGCTCGACGGGATCGGCGCCGGCCTGCCCGGCGCGCTGCGCGGCCTCCTCGATCCCCTCGGCGCACATCCGCTCGACGGCCTCGATGACGGACTCCTGACCGCACGGGTACAGGGCGGCGCGGCCCTCGCGCGGGAAGCGGTCGAGGTCGCGCAGGATGTCGCGGGCACGGGTGCTGACGATCCGTCCGGACCAGTCGTCGCTGAGTACGGGCGCGAGGGCCGGGCCGGTGTAGTGGTGGGCGCTCGCCTCGTACAGCGGCCGCAGCGCGGAGTGGCCGCCGCCGGGACGGTCCGGTACGGCGGGCAGGACCGTGACCGGACAACTGCCGTCCAGGCCGAGGAGGCTGTGGCCGACGGCCAGGCGGAGCCCGTCGGGGCAGGCGGTCGACAGATGGAGCCGGTAGCGGTGCGGCACGGCGTAGTGGCCACTGCGCGCGTCCCGGCCGATCCGGCCCCGGAAGACGTGCGCGGCGCGATGGACGGGCGGGACGGCGGCGAGCGGAGTGATGGACATGCGTCTCCCCGGGTGATGGACGTACGGACGCGCGCGGCGACGAGCGGCGCCGGCCGGTGGCGCGAGGCCCCGGCTCAGCGGCAGCGGCTGATCGCGCTGCAGACGCGCAACAGGTCGATGTGCCGGCGGGAGGTGAGCAGGGGCGCGCACAACGGCGCACGGCCCGCGAGGCCGGTGACCGTGTCGAGGCGCGTCATCATTCCCTACCTGTTCACTAGGATTCCCATCCTGGAGTCTCGACCCGGCATTCGGCGACGTCAAGAGGGCGTCCACGCCTGGGACATGTGTGTGACCGGCCGAGAGCGTCCGAGGTCTCCTCAGAATCGGAACCATGTGACATAGTACTGATGTGGCAAAGCGATTGACCTGCGATGTCGTGGTCGTGGGAGCCGGCATGGTGGGCGCGGCCTGTGCGCTGTACGCCGCACGGGCCGGCCTCGAGGTGCGGGTGGTGGACCGGGGCCCGGTGGCCGGCGGCACCACCGGCGCGGGCGAGGGCAACCTGCTCGTCTCCGACAAGGAACCGGGCCCCGAGCTCGATCTGGCCCTGCTGTCCGCCCGGTTGTGGGCCCAGCTGGGCGACGAGTTCGGAGCGGCGGTCGAGCACGAACCCAAGGGCGGCCTCGTGGTCGCCTCCACCTCCCGGACCCTCGCCGCGCTGCACGCGTTCGCGGACGGGCAGCGGGCCGCCGGAGTCGTGGCCGACCCGGTAACCGCAAACCAACTGCCTTCTCTGGAACCACATTTGGTCCCCGGTCTGGCGGGCGGGGTGCACTATCCGCAGGACGCCCAGGTCATGCCCGCCCTCGCCGCCGCCCACGTGCTCCGCGCCTCCGGCGCCCGCCTGCACACCGGGTGGACCGTGACCGGGGTACTGCGCACGGCCGGCGGCGCGGTGGCCGGTGTCCGCACCGACCGGGGCGAGCTGCACGCACCGGCGGTGGTGAACGCGGCCGGCACCTGGGGCGGCGAGCTCGCGGCGCTCGCCGGCGTCCGGCTGCCGGTGCTCCCCCGGCGCGGCTTCGTCCTGGTCACCGAGCCGCTGCCGCGGATGGTCCGGCACAAGGTGTACGCCGCCGACTACGTGGCGGACGTCGCGAGCGACTCGGCCGCCCTGCGGACCTCGCCGGTGGTGGAGGGCACGGCCGCCGGACCGGTGCTGATCGGCGCGAGCCGGGAGCGGGTCGGCTTCGACCGCTCGCTGTCGCTTCCGGCGGTACGGGCGCTCGCGGCCGGGGCGATCGGGCTGTTCCCGTTCCTGGAGCGGGTGCGCGCGCTGCGGACGTACGCGGGCTTCCGGCCGTACCTGCCCGACCACCTCCCGGCGATCGGCCCCGACCCTCGCGCGCCGGGGCTGTTCCACGCCTGCGGACACGAGGGCGCCGGCATCGGGCTGGCCACCGGTACGGGGCAGTTGACCGCACAGGCACTCACCGGGAAGACGCCGGAACTGGATCTCACGCCGTTCCGGCCGGAGCGGTTCGAGCGATGCGACACCGACGGAGGCGACACACCGTGAATCCCCTGGAGTGGGCCCGTAATCCGCTGGAGTCGGCCCCGAATCCCGTGGAGTTGGCCGGGGCGAGGCCGGGCGAGGCCTTCACCGTCACCTTCGACGGGCGGCCCCTCTCGGCCCTGCCCGGGCAGACGGTCGCGGCGGCGCTCTGGGCGGCGGGCGTGACCTCCTGGCGCAGCACCCGCGGGGCCGGCCGGCCGCGCGGGGTGTTCTGCGGCATCGGGGTGTGCTTCGACTGCCTGGTGACCGTCAACGGGCGGGCGAACCAACGGGCTTGCCTGGTGCCGGTCCGGCCGGGCGATGTGATCCGCACGCAGGAGGGGACGGGACGATGACCGAGCGAACGCATCTCGCCGTCGTCGGGGCGGGCCCGGCGGGTCTCGCCGGGGCACTGGCGGCGGCCGCACGGGGTGTACGGGTCACCCTCGTCGACGCGGCCGAGCAGGCGGGCGGCCAGTTCTACCGGCAGCCCGCCCGGGCCCTCGGCGCCCGCCGCCCCGAGGCCCTGCACCATCAGTGGCGCACCTGGGAGCGACTGCGGGACGGCATCGACCGGCACATCACCGCCGGACGCGTCACCCACCTGACGGAGCATCACGTCTGGTGCGCGCAAGGCGAGTCCGGCGGCTTCACGGTGCACGCCCTGCGCGGCCCCGCACAGGAGGAGGGGGCCATCGTCCGCGCCGACGCCGTGCTGCTCGCCACCGGCGGGTACGAGCGCGTGCTGCCCTTCCCCGGCTGGACGCTGCCCGGTGTGGTCACGGCGGGCGGCGCGCAGGCCATGCTCAAGGGCGGACTCGTGCTGCCCGGCCGCACGGTCGTGGTCGCCGGCACCGGACCGCTGCTGCTGCCCGTGGCCACAGGGCTCGCCGCGGCCGGGGCGCGGGTGGCCGCGCTGGTCGAGTCCGCCGACCCGGGGACCGTACTGCGCCGGACTCCGGCCCTGGCGGCGGCGGTGCCGGGCAAGCTCGCCGAAGGCGCCTGGTACGCGGGCCGGTTGCTGCGGCACAAGGTGCGCACGCTGCCCCGGCACACCGTGCTGGACGCGCACGGCACCGACCGGCTGGAGGCGGTCACCGTCGCCGCGCTGGACAGGGACGGGCGCATCAGGCCCGGCAGCGCGCGCCGCATCCCCTGTGACACCCTCGCCGTCGGACACGGCATGCTGCCGCACACCGACCTCGCCGAGACGCTCGGCTGCACCCTGACCGGCACGGACGTACGGGTGGACGACGAGCAGCGCACGGACGTGCCCGGGGTCTGGGCCGCAGGGGAGACCACCGGGATCGGCGGCGCGGCCCTCGCGCTCGCCGAGGGACACATCGCGGGCCGCTCGATCGCCGCCCGCCTGCGCGGCGCCGTCCCGGACCCGCACTCCTGGGCGGCGGCCGCCCGGGCCAGGACCCGGCAGCGGGCGTTCTTCGCGGCTCTGGAGACGGTGTACGCGCCGCCTGCGGGCTGGACGGACCGGATCACGGACGACACGGTGGTGTGCCGGTGCGAGGAGGTCACCGCCGGTCAGGTCCGTACGGCCGCCGGCGCGCTCGGCGCGGGTGATCTGCGCACCGCGAAGCTGCTCACCCGGGCCGGGATGGGCTGGTGCCAGGGCCGGATGTGCGCGCCCGCGGTGGCCGGCCTGACCGGCTGCCCGCTCGCTCCGGGCCGCCGCCCCTTCGCCCGACCGGTGCCGCTCGGTGTTTTGGCCGCGCTGCCGGAAGACTGAACCACGCTGCCGGAAGACTGAACCACCCGGACCGAATCACCCGCACCGAGACCTGTCCACAGGTCGTCCCGCCTCAGTAATATGTCACACCTCATTGGATGGGGGATTCCCGCGATGACCCACTCACCGACCCACTCTCTGCACCGCCCCTGGCGCGGCGTCCTCGTCGCCACCGCCCTCCCGTTGCGCGACGACCTCTCGGTCGACCACGACCGCTATGCCGAGCACTGCGCCTGGCTGGTGGCGAACGGCTGTGACGGCGTCGTACCCAACGGCTCGCTCGGCGAGTACCAGGTGCTCACCGCCGAGGAGCGCGCCCGGGTGGTGGAGACGGCCGTGGCGGCGATCGGCGGCGAGCGGGTGATGCCGGGCGTCGCCGCGTACGGCTCGGCCGAGGCCCGGCGCTGGGCCGAGCAGGCGGGCGAGGCCGGCTGCGCCTCGGTGATGCTGCTGCCGCCCAACGCCTACCGCGCCGACGAGCGTTCCGTCCTCGCCCACTACGCCGAGGTGGCCCGCGCGGGCCTGCCGGTGGTGGCGTACAACAACCCGATCGACACCAAGGTCGACCTGGTGCCCGAACTCCTCGCCCGACTGCACGGCGAAGGCCACATCCACGGCGTCAAGGAGTTCTCCGGTGACGTCCGCCGCGCCTACCGTATCGCCGAACTCGCTCCGGAACTGGACCTGTTGATCGGTGCCGACGACGTTCTGCTCGAGCTGGCCGTGGCGGGCGCCAAGGGCTGGGTGGCCGGTTACCCGAACGCGCTCCCCCGGGCCTCGGCGGAGCTGTACCGTGCCGCGGTGGCCGGGGACCTCACCGCCGCGCTCCCCCTGTACCGGCAGCTCCATCCCCTGCTGCGCTGGGACTCCCGGGTGGAGTTCGTGCAGGCGATCAAACTGTCCATGGACGTCGTCGGCCGGTACGGCGGCCCGGTGCGCCCGCCCCGCGTCCCGCTGCCGCCCGAGCAGGAGGCGGCGGTCCGGGCGGCCACCGAGAAGGCCGTCGCCGCGGGCCTCGCATAAGCGCGCACAAGGGAGCCGGATCATGCGCAGCAAGCTCGTCCTGCACGCCGTCGACTCGCACACCGAGGGCATGCCGACCCGGGTGATCACCGGCGGGATCGGCACCGTACCGGGTGCGACGATGAACGAACGGCGGCTGTATTTCCGTGAACACCGCGACCACATCAAGCGGTTGCTGATGAACGAGCCGCGCGGCCACTCCGCGATGAGCGGCGCGATCCTGCAGCCGCCGACCCGGCCCGACTGCGACTGGGGCGTCATCTACATCGAGGTCTCCGGCTATCTGCCGATGTGCGGGCACGGCACCATCGGGGTGGCGACCGTGCTGGTCGAGACCGGCATGGTGGAGGTGGTGGAGCCGGTGACCACCATCCGGCTCGACACCCCGGCGGGGCCGGTGGTCGCCGAGGTGGCGGTGGAGAACGGCGCCGCGCGGAACGTGACCCTGAAGAACGTGCCGTCGTTCGCCGTCGCCCTGGACCGCAAGATCACCCTGCCCGACGGGCGCACGGTCACCTACGACCTCGCCTACGGCGGCAACTTCTACGCGATCCTCCCGCTCGACGCCTTCGGGCTGCCCTTCGACCGCGCCCGCAAGGACGACATCCTGGCGGCGGGCCTGTCGCTGATGGAGGCGATCAACTCCCAGGCGGAACCGGTGCATCCGGAGGATCCCTCCATCCGCGGCTGCCACCACGTCCACCTCTACGCACCCGGTGCCACGGCACGCCACTCCCGCCACGCGATGGCCATCCACCCCGGCTGGTTCGACCGCTCCCCCTGCGGCACTGGCACGAGCGCCCGCATGGCGCAGTTGCACGCACGCGGCGAACTGCCGTTGCACACCGAGTTCGTGAACGAGTCCTTCATCGGCACCCGCTTCACCGGACGGCTGCTCGGCACGACGGAGGTCGCGGGCCGCCCGGCGGTTCTGCCCAGCTTCACCGGCCGCGCGTGGATCACCGGCACCGCCCAGTACCTCCTGGACCCCACCGACCCCTTCCCGGAGGGCTTCGTCCTCTAGACGTCCTCTAGACTCACCTGGTGATGCGTGACATGGCACCGAACACGCGAGGCACGGAGATGCCCGCGCTCCCCCGGCTGGGCGGCCGGCGCAGCAGCTACCGCGAGCGGGTCGCCGACGCGCTGCGCGCCGCGCTGATCGCCGGCGAGCTGCGGCCGGGCGAGGTCTACTCCGCGCCCTCGCTCGCCGCCCGCTTCGGCGTCTCGGCGACGCCGGTGCGGGAGGCGATGCTGGACCTGGCCAAGGAGGGCCTGGTCGACACCGTGCCCAACAAGGGCTTCCGGGTCACCGTCGTCTCCGACAAGCAGCTGGACGAGTACACGCACATCCGCGCCCTGATCGAGATCCCGACCGTCGTCGCACTGGCCCGCACCGCCGACCGTGTCTCGCTGGAGGCGCTGCGCCCGGCGGCCCGTGAGATCGTCACGGCGGCGGTGACGGGCGACCTGATCGCCTATGTCGAGGCCGACACGCGCTTCCACCTGGGCCTGCTCGCCCTCGCGGGCAACGCCCACCTGGTCGAGGTGGTCGCCGACCTGCGCAAACGCTCCCGCCTCTACGGCCTGACGGCCCTGGTGGAGGCCGGCCGCCTGCTCGCCTCGGCCGAGGAGCACCTGGAACTCCTCGACGCCCTGCTGGAACGGGACGAAAAGGCCATCCACGCGATCATGACCCGGCATCTGGGCCATGTGCGCAGCCTGTGGGCCGGCGGCGAGGCCTAGGCCCTGTCGTCGAACTCCCCCAGCCTTCGGCCGGGCGGTGCCCCCAGCTCCGCGACGCCATGCACGCACTCTCGCCGCACCGGGCCCGGGCCCAAGTACGTCCCCGGTACGAGGGCCAGGTCCCGGCGCTCCGAGAGCACGCACCTGACGCCACAGGGGCCGCCCTCCGGGCGGACGGCGGGAGTTTGACGACAGGCCTTAGTCCCGCAGTGCGCCGGCCAGGTCGACCGTCCGGCGCATCTGGTCGCAGGTGAGCCGCCGGACGTCCGCGATCAGCTCGCCGACTCCCGTGCCGGTCGTCCGCCCCGTCACCTCGCACGGGGTGGCTCCGGTGAGCACGGCCAGGTCGGGGGCCGGGATGCCCAGTACGGCGGCGAAGTCGGCCAGCAGGCCGGCGGTCACCTCCGTGCCGCCCCGGGCCAGCGCACCGTAGGTGGACGCCGCCCAGTACCGGCCGGTGAGCAGCGCGAACGTCTTCGCCACGCTCACGAGTCCCAGGTTCCGGTTGTGCACGAGGCGCATCAGCAGCGCGCCGGGACCGGTCGCCCCGGCGTACGGCACGGTGACGGACGCGGGAGCCAGGGGCTCCTCCTGCGGCAGGGACGCGACGAACCCGCGCAGGGCCCGGATGCCGTCGGGCGACAGCTTCATGGCCTGCCGCACGAGGTCCGGCACCAGGCGGCCGGCCCGGGGGTCCACGGGCACGCACTCGTCCGGGACCTCCTTACCGGCGAGGGTGAATGCGTCCGCCGCGTGGAGGCCGAGTGCCGGGCCGAGTCGCCGGAGCAGCGGGTACGAGGCCGGGCCGCCGTTCAGCACGCCGCGCACCCACTCCTCGGGCACACCGGCCTGCCGGGACAGCGAGCCGGCGTCCGTCCGCCGGTGCTCCACCCAGCGCCGCAGCCGCGCGCCGAAGCCGTGCTCGCCGCCGTACTCCCACCGGCGCGCCTCCCATGCGGCCCGGTCCCCGATGTACACGGAGATCGGGTGCTCGTACCAGCCGGGGGCCGTGGGCAGGTCGCTGATCAGGGCCGGCACCTCCGGCTCGAACCGCAGCAGGGCCAGCGTCTTCCATCCGTGCGGGATGCCGTCGAAGGGCTTGCCGAACTGCTGGGTCACGGCGACGACCGTGACCGTGACCCAGGTGGCGTCACCCTCGTCGGCCGCCGGGAAGCAGCACTCGTAGCGCCGTCCCAGGGGCACGTCCGCGTAACAGAACGACAGGAAGAGGACCTGCTCCCCGGGGGAAGGCGGGGGCAGGGCCGTGCCGACGTCGGCCAGAGCTTTCGCGCCGGCGCGGGACTCGACGCACAGGACACGCTCGGCCGCCGGGGTGGCCTCTTCCGTTCTCATGCCGTCAGATCATCGCAGCCGTGCCGCTCCACGCCGGTCCGAGGCGCCGAATATCTCTCGGTGCAGACGCCGCATCAGTGCACTTTTTCCACCACCAGCCGCTCCGGACGGCACAAGAAGCGGCGATTTTGCGGCGGGCAAGGGCATACCGGACCATTGCAGCGCCCCGGCGATCCCGGGACATCAGTTCGATGAGAGGCGCACCACCCATGCACGTCACCGGAACCGCCCCGCAGCCGGCTCCGGCCCCTTCCGAGGACCTCACGGCCGTCGTCGGAGACCTTCGCGGCACCACCGGCGTCGCCGACGCCCACGGCACCACCAGCAAACATGCCCGGCGCTTCGGCCTGCCGGTCGCGACCGCGCTGGTCATGGGCAACATCATCGGCGGCGGCATCTTCCTGCTCCCCGCCTCCATCGCCCCGTACGGCTGGGTCAGCCTGATCGCCTTCGGTGTGCTGACCGTGGGAGCCATCGCGCTCGCGCTGGTCTTCGGCCGGCTGGCCGCGCGCGACCCCCGCACCGGCGGCCCCTATGTCTACACCCGCGAGGCCTTCGGTGACTTCGCCGGATTCCTCGCCGCATGGGCATACTGGATCACCACCTGGGTGTCGAACGCGGCCCTCGCCGTCGCCGCCGTCGGCTACCTGGACGTGCTGATCCCGGTCACCCACCACAAGTGGACCGCGTGCCTGGCCGCCCTCGCCCTGCAGTGGCTGCCCGCACTCGCCAACTTCGCCGGCACCCGGTACGTGGGCGCGGTCCAGCTGGTGTCGACGGTCCTGAAGTTCGTGCCGCTGCTGCTGGTCGCGGTCGGCGGCCTGTTCTTCTTCGACCCCGCCCGGCTCGGACCGTTCAACGCCAGTGGTCACAGCGCCGTAGGTGCCGTCTCCGCCTCCGCCGCCCTGCTGCTCTTCTCCTACCTCGGAGTGGAGTCCGCCGCCGTGAGCGCCGGCGAGGTCAGGGACGCCCGCCGCAACGTGGGGCGCGCCACCGTGATCGGCACCGCGGGTGCCGCGCTGGTCTATCTGCTGGGCACGCTGTCCGTCTTCGGCACGGTCGCGCACAACCGGCTGATGGCCTCCACGGCCCCCTTCTCCGACGCCGTGAACACGATGTTCGGGGGCCGCTGGGGCGGTACGGCGGTGGCGCTGGCGGCGCTGGTGTCGATGACCGGCTGCCTCAACGGCTGGACGCTGCTGAGCGCGCAGACCCCGTACGCCGCGGCCAGGGACGGCCTGTTCCCGGCGGCCTTCGCGCGCCGCCGCCGGGGTGTGCCGACGGTGGGTGTCGGCGTCACGGTCGTGCTGTCCTCCCTGCTCACGGCGTACAACTACCTGTCGGGCTCGGCGAAGGTCTTCGACGTCCTGGTCCTGGTCACGACGTTCACCGCGACCGTGCCGTACCTGCTGGCGACGGCGGCGCAGCTCGTCCACCTGGTCTCCGGCAGGTCGGTGGACCGGGCGCGGCTCGTGCGGGACTCGGTGATCACCGCGGTCGCGGCCGTCTTCTCCGTCTGGCTGATGGCGGGCGCCGGTTACGCGGCGGTGTACCAGGGTGTGCTGTTCCTGTTCGTCGGGATCCTGGTCTACGCGGTGATGGCGGCGCGGCGGCAGCGGAAGCCGGCGGAGACCGGCACCCCGTAATTCGCCGGCCGCTCACGGTGACCCGGCGGGATGATGCCCGGCGTCGGCCGTGCGACCGCCGTGCCGGTCCGGGAGGCCCAGCTCAGCGGCGGCGGCCGTGCCCATGTGTACGAACTGATCCGGCCCGCGCCGGGGATGGGCGGTGTCCTCGGCGCCTGTCACGGCCTCGACGTACCGCTGGTGTTCGGCAACCTCGGCAGCGGGCAGCCGACCGCGCTGATCGGCGAGCGCCCCTCCCCCGCCGCGGAGGAACTGTCCGCGTCGTTCCGCACCGCGTGGTCGGCCTGCGCCGCGCACGGCGAGCCCGGCTGGCCGGCCTATGACAAAGGAGCGACGCCTCACCCGGATCTTCGACGAACAGCCGCCCGTGACGCCCTACCCGGAGGAGACCTCCCGGCTGCTCTGGCGGGATCACGTCTTCGCGGCGCTGCCTCTGCTCGGTCAGGAGACGATGCGATAGAGGTGCTCGGGACGCCCGGCGGCGCCGTACCGGAGCTCCAGGCGGACCATGCCCTCCTTGACCAGGTAGGACAGATAGCGCTGGGCCGTGGCGCGGGAGACGCCGGTGAGTTCGGCCGCCTCGGCCGCGGACACCGGGCCGCTCGCGGCACGCAGCGCCTGGTGGACCAGGGTCAGGGTGGGCGCCGAGTGGCCCTTGGCCGGCACCCGCGGCACGGCGGGCGGCCGGGCGGCGCTGAACAGGGCGTCCACATCGGCCTGATCGGTCTCGGCGGCCGGGCCGAGCACCTCCACGCGGTGCTGGAGCTCCCGGTAGGCGGTGAGCCGCTCGCACAGGTCGGGCGAGCCGAACGGCTTGACCAGGTAGCCCACGGCACCGAGCTTCATGGCGCTGCGCACCGACTCGATGTCCCGGTCCGCCGTGATCATCAGGGCGTCGGGCCGGGCTCCGCCCTCGTCCCCGGTGAGCCGGCGCAGCACGTCGAGTCCGCTGCCGTCGGGCAGGAAGATGTCGAGCAGCAGCAGGTCGGGGCGCAGCGCCCGGACCGCCTCCAGTGCCTCGGCGACGCTCGCCGCCTCGCCGACCACGTCGAATCCCGGGACGCGGCTCACGTACTCGCTGTGGATGTGGCTCACCCGGAAGTCGTCGTCCACGACCAGGGTCCGGATCATCAGCGCTCGCCTCCCACCGGCAACGCCGTGGTGAACAGTGCTCCGTGCGGTGCTCCCCGCGGCGCTCCGTGCGGCGCGTGGGCCGTGTCCGGCAGGGGCAGTACGACCGTGAAGACCGCGCCGGGTCCCTCGCTGACCGTGATGGTGCCGCCGTGCCGTTGCACCAGCCGGTGCACCAGGGCCAGTCCGAGGCCGCGCCGGGCGGTGCCCCGTTCCGGCCGGGTCGACCAGCCGTCCTCGAAGATCGACTCGGCCGAGTCCGGCGGTACCCCGGGACCGGTGTCCGCGACCCGGACCCGCACCTCGTGGGAGCTCTCGGTCAGGGTGAGCCGTACCTCGCGGCCGCCCGCCGGGCGCGGTCCCTCGCCGGCCGCGTCGACCGCGTTGTCCAGGAGGTTGCCGGCGATGGTCAGCAGCCGGTGCAGGTGCGGCGGGTCCTGGCCGAGGGCCGAGTCGTCGGTCAGCACGATCCGTACCCCGCGTTCGGCGGCGACCGTGGTCTTGGCGACGATCAGACCGACCATGAGGGAGTTGCCGATCCGCTTGCGCACGGACTCGCTGAGCGCCTGTCCGGCGCCGGCCGCGCCGACCGCGAACTCGTAGGCGTCGTCGTACTCCCCGATGTCGAGCAGGCCGGCCAGGGTGTGCATGCGGTTGGTGAACTCGTGCTGCTGGGCCCGGAGCGCGTCGGTCAGACCCCGCACGGAGTCCAGTTCGCGCAGCAGCCCGACCAGCTCGGTGCGGTCCCGTACGGTGACCACGGCGCCGAGTTCACGGCCGTGCAGGGTGACCGGCATGCGGTTGACGACGAGGCAGTGTTCGTCGGTCAGGACGCTGACGTCGGTGCCGGTCAGGGTTCCGTCCAGGGCGCGGCGCAGCCGGCCGTCGGGCAGGACCTGCTCGACGGTGCGGCCGAGTGCGTTGCCGAGGCCGAGCAGCCGGCGGGCCTCGTCGTTCACCACGGTGATCCGGCCGTCGGGGTCGAAGGCGACCACGCCCTCGCGGATGCCGTGCAGCATCGCCTCGCGGTCCTGCAGCAGTCCGGCGATCTCCTCCAGCTCCAGCCCGAACGTGGTCCGCTTCAGCCGTCTGGCCAGCAGATACGCGGCCGCGGCACCGAGTGCGGTGGCGATCGCCGCGTACAGGCCGAAGGTGGGCAGCTCGCGCCACAGTTCGTCGAGCACATGCCGTTCCGGGATGCCCACCGACACCTCGCCGACCAGCTTGCCCGTCGGCCCGTACAGCGGGGCCTTGCCGTTGGCGGAGCGCCCGGTCGCGCCCTGGTCGGTGCCGACGTGCGTCCGGCCGTCCAGCACCACGATCGGCTCGGCCACCGGCGAGCCGACCAGCCGCGGCATGGGGTGCGAGTGGCGGACCCCGTGCAGGTCGATCACCACCACGTACGACGCCCCCGACGCCCTGCGGATCCGCTCGGCGGCGGTCTGCACCACGACGCCGCCGTCGCCGTACTGCATGGCCCGGCGGATCTGCGGGTCCGCGGCCGCGGTCTGCGCGATGCCCACGGCCCGCTCCTCGTAGGTGCGGTCGAGTGCGGAGCGCTGCGCGAAGGCGAACAGGACGAATCCGATGGCGCCCGTGAGCGCCAGTATGACGAGCTGGCTGGCGAGGATCCGCGCGGAGAGTCTCCCCCTCCCGCCGCGCCCGATCCGCATTCGGCTGGGTGTCACAGGTGCCTCTTCGCTTCTGTCCCGCGTGGTGCCGGGCCGGCCCGACGCCGGACCCGTGGTGGCGTGATTGTGCCTGATGGCCGAAACCCTGCCCACCCCCGTTTCGCTGAGCAGAATGAGCAGAACCCCGGTTAACGCGGCTTTCGCGAGATACCTGGGAAACAGCGACGTAACACCGGGTGACCTCTAGCGTCTGCTTTCTCGACCCCACGAGGTGTGGAAGGAGACGGCCTCACATGGCTTCGCGAAACGATGTCGCGACGAGCCCGATCGCCGGTGCAGCAGAGCGCGAGGACGCGCGCATCGAGATCTCCGGGCTCACCAAGCGATTCCTGACCCCTGCCGGTGAGGTGTTCACGGCGCTGCAAGGCGTTTCGTTCACCGTGGAGCCGGGTCAGTTCTGTGCGGTGGTCGGCCCCACCGGCTGCGGCAAGTCGACCACGCTCGGCATGGTGTCCGGGCTCGACCGGCCCAGCGAGGGCTCGGTCAGGGTCGGCGGCCGTGAGGTGGACGGCATCACCGACGGCGTCAGCTTCATGTTCCAGGCGGACGCGCTGCTGCCCTGGAAGACCGTCCTCGGCAATGTGCTCATGGGCCCGATATTCCGCGGCGTTCCCAAGCAGCAGGCCCAGGCCTCGGCGCGCGACTGGCTGCGCCGGGTCGGCCTCGCCGGGTTCGAGGACCGCTACCCGCACCAGCTCTCCGGCGGTATGCGCAAGCGCGTGGCGATGGCCGCTGCGCTGATCAACGAACCCAAGATCCTGATCATGGACGAGCCGTTCGGCGCCCTGGACGTGCAGACCAAGGCGATCATGTCGACCGAGCTGCTGGACCTGTGGGAGCAGATCCGGCCCTCCGTCATCTTCATCACCCACGACCTCGACGAGGCCGTGGCGCTCGCCGACCGGGTCGTCGTCATGACGTCCAGTCCCGGGTCGGTCAAGGCCGTCTTCGACATCGACCTGCCGCGTCCGCGCGGCTCGGTCCAGGAGATCCGCTACCAGCCCCGCTTCATCGAACTGCAGCACCAGATCTGGGACACGCTGCGCGAAGAAGTGGAGCGCGCCTACGCACGCACCGCAGGAGGAAAGGCATGAGCACGACGTCCACCGCTTCCGCCGTCCCGGTCGCCGACGGCGGGCAGGCCTCGGCCGCGGCCGCCGCCAAACGGGCCGCACGACGCCGCGTCGCGCTGGTCTGGGCGGGCCGCCTCGGCCTCGCCGCGTTCGTCATCGGCGGCTGGCAGGCGTTCACCACCTGGGGCGTCGTCGACCCGTTCTTCTTCGGGCAGCCGTCCGGGATCTGGAAGCGGCTGATCGACCTCTTCCAGAACGGCACCGAGTTCGGGTCCTTCTACGCGAACATCTGGACCACCATCCAGGAGGCGCTCATCGGCTTCGCCCTCGGCGCGGGCACCGGAGTCGTCGTCGGTGTCGCGCTGGGCCAGAGCCGTTATCTGTCCGACGTCCTCGGTCCCTACATCAAGATGGTCAACGCCATCCCGCGCATCGTCCTCGGCTCGATCTTCATCGTCGCCTTCGGTATCGGCGTCACACCGAAGATCCTGCTCGCCGCCGTGCTGGTGTTCTTCATCGTCTTCTTCAACGCCTTCCAGGGCGTCCGCGAGGTCGACCGCAACATCCTCGCCAACGCCCGGGTGCTCGGCGCCTCCCAGATGCAGATCATCCGGCACGTCATCGTGCCCTCCGCACTCACCTGGATCATCGCCAGCCTGCACAGCGCGTTCGGCTTCGCCATCGTCGGCGCGCTGGTCGGCGAGGTGCTGGGCGCGCAGAGCGGCCTCGGTCTCGTCATCAAGACCGCGCAGAACAACTTCGACCCCAACGGCGTGTTCGCCACGATGCTCGTCATCGCGGTGATCGTGCTCGGCGCGGAGTGGCTGATCGGCAAGCTCGAGCACCGGCTGCTCTCCTGGCGCCCGCCGGCCCCTTCCGAAGCCAACAGCCTCTGATCTCCTCTCCCTTCTCCGGTCCATCTCGGGTCCATCCCAAGAACGAAAGAGCCGCCATGTTCAAGAGAACCCTCACCGCCTCCCTCGTCACCGTGCTCGCCCTCGGCGCGGCCACCGCGTGTTCCAGCAGCTCCTCCGGCTCCGGTTCGAGCGGTTCCGGCGGCACCCCGACCGTCAGGCTCATGGTCGGCGGCATCGACAAGCAGATCTACCTGCCGTACCAGCTCGCCCAGAACCTCGGCTTCTACAAGAAGTACGGCGTCAACGTCGTACTGAGCACCGAGCAGGACGGCGGCACCGGCGCCGAGGAGGCCATGGCCTCGGGGCAGGTGGACATGGCGGGCGCCTGGTACAACCACACGATCGACTTCCAGGTGAAGGGCAAGGCGGTGGAGGACGTCGTCCAGCTGTCCGGCGCGCCGGGCGAGCGGGAGATGTGTGCCACCAAGAGCGGGGTGCACTCGGCCGCGGACTTCAAGGGCAAGACGCTGGGCGTGACCGACCTGGGCTCGGGCACCGACACCCTCACCCAGTTCCTGGCCGCCAAGAAGGGCGTCAAGACCGGCGACTTCCACCGGATCGGGGTCGGCGCGGGCTCCACCGCCATAGCCGCGCTGCAGAACGGCAAGGTGGCCTGTGTCATGACGACGCAGCCGACGGTCGCCGCGATCGAGAAGAAGGGCATGGGCTACTCGGCGGTCGACGCCGCCACCGTCTCCGGTGCCAAGGCGGCGACGGGCGGCGCCTGGCCGGCCGCCGGTGTCATCGCCCGTGCCGACTGGGTGAACTCGCACAAGGACGCGGTGCAGAAGGTCGTCGACGCGCTCGTGGCCACCATGCACTGGATCGACAAGCACAGCGCGGCCGACATCGCCGACAAGCTGCCGCAGTCGTTCGTGCAGAACCAGCTGGTCACCAAGGCCGACTACATCTCGGCCCTGACCCAGGACAAGGGCCAGTTCCTCCCGGACGGCATCATGCCGGCCGGTGGTCCCAAGAACGTCCTGTCCACGGAGGAGCTGGTGGGCCACGCGACCTCGAAGGTGAACCTCGGTACGACGTTCACCAACGACTTCGCCCTCGCGGCCAACAAGAAGGAGGGCTTCACCACGACGACGGCCCCGGCGGGGACGTCCGGCTGAGTCTCCGTCACGCACCGGAGACTGACGGGAATGACCAAGCGGCCGTGTCGGATCAGCCCGGCACGGCCGCTGATCTGTGCTCTCGGAAGGGCTAGCCGACCGGTCTATTAGTGATAGGCGATCGGTCGTATACTCGGGGTCATGGGACGTACCAGTGATGCGAAGGAGAAGATCCTCACCGCAGCGCAGTCGCTCATCGAGCTGCGAGGCTACTCCGCGCTGGGCGTGGCCGAGATCTGCAAGGCCGCCGGCGTACCCAAGGGCAGCTTCTACTACTTCTTCGAGTCCAAGGAGGCTCTCGCCCTGGCCGTGCTCGACGAGCACTGGGAGGCCCAGCGCAGCGACTGGGCCCGGGCCCTGCAGAACGATGCGGAGCCGCTCTCGCGGCTGCACCGGCTGTTCGAGGAGACGGAGGCCGGCCTGCGCGCAGGCCAGCAGAGCTGCGGGACCGTCTCCGGCTGCATGTTCGGCAACCTCACCCTGGAGCTGAGCAACCAGACCGAGCCCATCCGTGAACGCCTGCAGCAGATCTTCGAGGCCCAGGTGGAGATGGTCGAGGAGGTCGTCGCCGAAGCCCGGGAGCGCGGTGAGGTCACCGTCGGGGACACCCGGGAGGCCGCCCGGTCGGTGGTCGCCCAGCTCGAGGGCCAGGTGCTGTTCGCCAAGCTGTACAACAACACCCGCCACCTCGAAGCCCTGTGGGAGAACTGCCTGTCGCTGCTCTCCGCACGCCATCCGGACGTGGCGGCCGTCAACCCCTGACCGGCCCCTGCCCAAAGTCACCGGGTACGGCACGGTAGGCCGCACGGGCGGAGCGGCGGCTGCGCGGCGTGCGCCGCATCGGTGAAATCCCCCCCTGCGCCCCGCAGGCGGGTGGCGAAGGCCCGTCCCGCACCGGGAGGTCGGGGCTCTCGCCACGCGTAGCACGGCCGACGCGGAATTGCGTCAGGTGCGGTACTTCCTCGCGGTCGCCGAGGAGCTGAAACTTCGGCCGCGCGGCGAGCCGGCTCCTGATCGCGGGTCCGTCCTTGTCCCAGCAGATCAGGGCGCTGTCCCAGCAGATCAGGGCGCTGTCCCAGCAGATCAGGGCTCTGGAACGCGACCTGGGGGTCCGGCAGTTCGACCGGGCCCGCCGCTCGGTCACCCCGACCAGCCGGAGCGGCGCTCCTCCCGCACGCCCGCGCCCTTGTGGACAGCGCCGACGACCTGCGCCACGCGCGGCGAGGACGGCCGGCTCGGAGCCGGTCCGGTCGGGCTGCCCGTCCCCTCGTCGACGCCGGTGACTTCGACGCCCATGACTAGGCGCTGCGCCGGTCGCACCGCGAAGGCATCGACCTCGTGGGTTCCGAGGTCGGCAGTCCCATCATCGCCGTGCCGGGTCCGCACGCTCCGTCGGGCAAGGTGGCCTTCTTCGGCCCCGTCGTCACCCCCGCGCCCAGGGGTGAGGAGGCGGCACGCCCGTGGGACGGCACCCTCGCTGTCGCCGCCACGCCCGGCTTCCACGAGATCGAGCGGGGGCGCAGTGTCTGCCCTCTCTTCGGCTGAGAGGCCGTCCACTCACCGATCAGGGCCCCTGGTCCCCGAGAATGGCCGAAGGGCCGTTCCAGATCTCCTCTGAAACGGCCCTGACCTACGACTTCACAAAGTCGGGACGACAGGATTTGAACCTGCGACCCCTTGACCCCCAGGAGTAGGGGGCACAGGAACTATCCAGGTAAATAGTGAATTTCACGGACGCAAGCCGTGCCGTTCGAAGCAGGCCGGGCGGGATCGCGCACACCGTGTGGTCCCCAACTGGTCCCCAAGGGAGCACCGCCGGGCCTGACGGATGCTGCCGGCCCTCTCCGCGTACGCCCGCTGAAGGGCGGGCTCAGAGAGCGTTGTGGCGCCGCATCTTCTCGGCTTCACGTTGCAGGTCCCGGACGGCCTCGCGCCAACGCCAGGAACCGTCGGTGTCCCTATGCTCTTCCCCCGCAGGCCGCCAGTGCGCCAGGTTGACGGCCGAAAACAGGGGGGAGCCCGGCGCGGACGGCGTCCCTGCCGACGACAGCGGACGCGAGCACGTCCGCGTCCGGCGCGGCCAGGTCAGCCGTGACAACCCACGCCCGTCCTTCCCATCCGATCAGGAAGGTGGGAGCCGATGCCACCGGTCACTGCGAAGATCGTCGGCTTCATCCGTTGTCTCTTCACTCTCCTCGGTCGGCGCTGGTCCGGTCAGAGACGGCCTGGCGTGAACTCCCGGATCGCCTGGGCAAGTCCGGCCGGCTGGTCCAGCGGGATGAGGGTGTAGCTGTCGCCCATCTCGACCAGCCGTCCGTGCGGGAGGAGTTCGGCCAGGCGTCGGCCATGTTCAGGCGGCATGACGCGGTCGCGGCTCGCCCATACCACAAGGGCGGGACGTTCGAAGCTGGGCAAGCGTTCGGCCGCAGCCACCAGGAGGCCGGTGTCCGCTGCAGCGGCTCGCAGTGTTCGCACGGCGTCGTGACGGATATCAGGCCGCTTCATGACCGGTTGCATCCACCGGGCGGTGGCAGCGTCCCCTCGAAGGGTCAGCCACCCGAAAGCGATCGGGAGCCGGCGGATCACCCGAAGCCGCATCTGTTGCATGAACAGCCCGAACATCCGAGGCGGGAGCTTGCCGGTGAGCATCAGCGTCTTGCCTGTCAGCCCTGGCGGGAAGTTGTCGAACGCATCGCACGAGGCGAGTACGACCCGTCCCACACGCGCGGCGCCGTCGCACATGAGCAGCTGGACGATCGCCCCGCCGGTGTCATTGCCGACGAGGGTGACGTCTTGCAGATCCAGGCGGTCGAGCAACTCCGCGACCAACCGGGCCATCCCGGGCAGCGACAGGTCGGCATCCGCACGCATCGCGTGACGATGCGCGCCAAGGGGCAGCGTCGGTGCCACGCATCTGTGATCGGCTGACAGATCACTGATCGATCCGGCCCACAGCGAGGCATCCATCATGAATCCGTGCAACAGTACAAGCGTGGGACCGTCACCGCCGGTGTCCTCGTATTCGATGGTCCCGGCGGACAGTTCGATCTTTTTCATTCCCGTCCTCTTCACCTCTTGGCCGACACGAGCCTGTGCCTTGCCGGACATGTGTGTATCCGGCTGTACGGCCGCCTCCGGCGAGGTCTTCTGGTAGCCGGCCTCAGGTGAGACCTTCGAGTTTTTCGGGATTGGTGACGAAGTAGATGCCGCAGACCTGTCGGCCGTCCGGGACCAGGTCGAGGACCAGCACGGCGAAGGGCGAGCCGCCGCTGAACAGCAGCGCCGAAGGATCGCCGTTGACCCGCCGGTAGCCGATTTCCAGGCCGCCACCGGCGCGGGTGGCCCCGTTGACCAGTAGCCGGGCGACCTTGTCGCGGCCGTGGACCGGGCGCGAGCCCGCGGCGGTGGCCTTGCCTCCGCCATCGGCCCACAAGGTCACATCCGGCGCTAGGAGCGTCAGCAGCGTCCGCAGGTCGCCGCCGGACACCGCGGCCGTGAACCGCTCGGTCACCTGTTGACGCAGATGCGGGTCGGTCCGATAGCGAGGGCGTCGGGCGTGGACATGCTCGCGCGCACGGTGGGCGAGCTGGCGTACCGCCGCGGGACTGCGGCCGAGGATGTCAGCGGTCTCGGTATGGGCATAGCCGAACACCTCGTGCAGGACGAACACCGCACGTTCCAGCGGGGTGAGGGTTTCCAGGACGACCAGCAGCGCCATGGACACCGACTGGGTGCGCTCGGCCGCATCGGCGGCGTCCACGGCATCGCCGTGAACACGACCGTCGGCGAGGAAGGTGACGAGCGGTTCGGGCAGCCACGGACCGACATAGGTCTCGCGACGGCGGCTGATGGCGGCCTGGCGGGCGAGGGCTTTGTTCACCGCGATCCGCACCAGATAGGCGCGTGGGCTGTCGATCCGCACCGCGCCCGGTGCCCCGCCTCTGGACGCCCACGACAGCCATGTCTCCTGGAGCACGTCCTCGGTGTCGGCGACACTGCCGAGCATGTTGTAGACGATGGAGAACAACAGCTCTCGGTGCTCGACAAACACCCGGGTAGCCGTGTCCACTGCGCTCTCCCGGGCACTGCCGGCCGACGAGGTGTCGGACATCTTCGGACCTCCTGCCGTGTCTGACTCCTGAGAGCCGCGGGAGTGCCCGGAGTGTGACATCCACACCAAGCAATGTGACCCACATCTCACCCCGACATGTCATGACCACGACGCCGGCGTTCCGTACGTGACGCATCACGGCAACGGGCGGGACCGCGCGGCATGAAGAACCGGTCCTGCCTCGACCAGCCATGGACACGAGCGGCAAGACCTTCAGGTGACCGGACCATCGACGCATAGCGCCCGGCGAGGCGGAGAAATGTGGCGACGGTCAGCGATGATGAGCTGGGCGGCGGTGGAGAACGGCCACAAACGGAGCCTGCTGCCGTGCCTTTTCTTCAACACCATGCCCCCGGCCAAGGGCTCGCCGCTCACGACCTGCCGACTTGCCGACTTGCCCGCAAGAGAAGGTTGGTGAACGGGAGCGTGGACATCTCGGGCTCGCCCTGAGACGTGCGTCACAGTCATCCGGCCGAATGTCACACTCCGGAACCAGCCGCAGATCTCAGGTACGTCCGGCCCGCGAGGGCCACGGGCAACGCGAGATGTTGACGGTATCCCGAACGGGAGTGTGCACATGATCATGGTTACTGGCGCGACCGGAACCGTCGGTCGCGACGTAGTGAAGCTGCTGGTGGCGGAAGGAGCCGAGGCGGCGGCGGTCACCCGTGATCCGGCCGCCACCACGTTCGCCGACGGTGTTCGGTTGATCGTCGGCGATCCATCCAGTCCGCAGTCGCTGGCGTCGGCGCTGAACGGCGTGGAGGCTCTCCTGCTCAGTCCGCGCGCCGTCGGCGGCGCGAGTGCCGAGCTGCTGGCGCTGGCGGCTGAGCACGGCGTGCGGCGTGTAGTGGCGTTGTCAGCGATCACCGTCGAGTACGGGGGCGGGTACCGGCGCTTCGCCGAGGAGTTCGAGCTGGTCGAGGCCGCAGCCAGGACCTCCGGGATGCAGTGGACGTTCCTGCGGTGCGCCGACTTCGCCGCCAACGCCCATGCCTGGGCGCCGCAGATCCGTGCGACGGGCGTCGTACGAGGCGTGTACGGCGATGCGGCCACCTCCCCCATCCATCAGCGGGACATCGCCGAGCTCGCCCTACGGGCGCTGCTGGACCCCGCCCACGCTGACAGGGCGTACGCGATCACCGGGCCGGAGTCGCTCACCCAGCATGAAAGGGTCCGACTCATCGGCAAGGCCATCGGCAGGGAGCTGTCGTTCGAGGAGATTCCTCCCAAGGGGCTGCGCCAGGCGATGCTCGCCCAGGGACTGCCCGAGGACGTGCCCGACCGGGTGATCGGCTACGCGGCCGCATGCCTGAAGGAGCCGGGGCCGACGACGGACACGGTCGCACGAGTCCTGGGTCGCCCCGCCCTCACCTTCGCCACCTGGGCCGCTGAACACGTGGCCGACTTTCGGAGCTGAGGCCGTCATGAGAAAGGAGCGGGTGGTCACGACCCTACGCTTCGTGGGTCTCGTATTGACAGGCTTGTTCGCCGGATTCCTGGTCACGGTCCTCGTCTTCGAGCTCTCGCTGCGGCACTTCGACGCCTCGGTCTACACCCGGGTGCGACAGGTCGAACTCCTCCGACTGGACGACCTTGCCTCCGCCACCCTCCTGCCGACGTTGCCAGCCACCGCGACCGTCGCCGCCACGGCCGTCAAGGCGAGAGGCCGCACTTTCTGGCTCACAGTGGCAGCGTTCGCCCTGCTGCTCAGCGTCCTCGTCACGACGGTTGTCTTCAACCTCCCCATCAACTCCGATCAGTTGCACTGGAATGTGCAGGCGCCGCCCCCGGACTGGGCAAGCGTGCGCGATCGCTGGCAGATCGCTCACACCGTGCGTACGGTCGCTGCCGTAGTCGCGTTCGGACTCCTGAGCGCGGCAGCGATGAGCGCAACCCACACCAATCACCGCCCTTCCCAGGCCCCGGCCTCGGACAGAACGGCCGCATCGAGTCCGGCTTCACCCGGTCGGCCACGCAGTGCTCGTCTCCTGCGACCCGTTCGACGACCTCCCGCCCGGGCTGACCGGCAAGAGACTCATGCTCACCGGGAGGGCTCCCGGCCCGGCTGTTCGGGCTGTTCTTGCAGCAGCCGGGAATCCGGCGCTGATGAACCCCCTCGGCAGTAGCGCGTGCGTCTCAGCCGTTCGCATAGGAGTGACCATGGATATCTCCCCTCGGGCCCAGACCGGCAACGTGGACGCCCCCGTCCCACAACTCGAAAAGAACAAGCAGACCGTGCTGGCCTTCTACGGAGCCTGCCTCAACCAGAAGGACTTTGATGCCGCGTCACAGCTCATCGGTGATCGCTACGTACAGCACAACCCGTTGATCGCCGACGGCATTGACGGATTCAAGGGCTTCCTCCGTTATTTGCGGGAGACGTTCCCCGAGCTGCGCGCCGAGGTGAAGAAGATTTCTGCGGATGGTGATTTCGTCATCGCACACATTCACGGGGTGCGCGTGCCCGGACAGCTCGGCTCGGCCATTGTCGACATCTTCAGAATGGAAGACGGAAAGATCGGCGAGCATTGGGACGTAAGGCAGCCGATTTCGGAGGAAGCGGTAAACCCGAACGGAATGTTTTGACCGATTGACGCGTTCTACTGGACCGCTTCCTGCCGTATCGGGCCGGCATGAGTAGCTGAACCGGATCACCGCCGCAGCGCTCGCGCTGTAAATCCCTTTCTCTGCCCGGTCTCAGTCCGCACTGACGGGCGGAACAACGAAACCGACTGGAGTGAAAGCCATGGTCAATGTGGGATTGTTCGTGCGCATAGAAGCCAAACCGGGCCACGAGGCTGCAGTGGAAGCCCATCTGAAGGCAGCCCTTCCGGACGTCGAGGCCGAGTCCGGCACCATCGTCTGGCTGGCACTCCGCCTGGGGCCGACGACCTACGCGGTCGTCGACGCCTTCCCTGGCGAAACCGACCGCCAGGCCCACCTGGAGGCAGGACGGACCCGGCTGACTGAAGCACTCGAGCACTTCGCCCAGCCGCCCACGCTCGAGCGCACGGACGTCATCGCCGCCAAAGTCCCCCCACCTGTGGGAGCCTGAGCACCAAGATCCCCCCGCCATCATGCCGAATATCGGCAGCCCGCGCATGTCACACTTCCCGCCTCGCATCGCCCATATAGGGGCAGCGATGCATAGGGGCAAAGAGAACCGCCTTCATCGGCCTTTCTCCGCCACCCCGGCGGCCATCGCGCTCCAGAAGCGGCAGCGGTAACGGGACACCATGTCTCGTGCCACCCCGTGTTGTAGTACAGCCGAACCACTGGAACAACACCTGAACTAAGGAGCAAAGATGAAGATCTCCCGGTTAGCCGCGGCAGTCGCTGTGGCGGCGACCGTCGTCATCACCGCCGTCCCGGCAATCGCCGCGGTCCCGGACAACCAGTACCAGGACATCATCACCGCCGCACCGGACAACATCCACGCGGATCGGATGGCCGCAGGCAACCTCACGAGCACCGTTGGGTCGTTGGAGCCCTATGCCGACTCGTCCGGCCTCTTCCGGTGGGGCGGTCCGAACCGTCTCACCGCCGTCACCTTGAAGGTGAAGCCGCACGATTCGCGATGCGACGGCGGCAAGATCGGCGTTCGGCTGGTGACCATCCCTTACCACGGCGCCAATCACTACTGGCCCTGGCACGGCTACACGACCGGCTGCGGCAGGACCTATACCTACAACACGTACGCCCAGGATCCGAACGGAATCCATTACGCCACCGTGGAGCTTGGCCTCTTCAGAGGCAGCAGGCTCGAGGACACCGGGGACGCGCCCCTCTCCAGGCGCCCGAGTGCCTGAACGACGTCCAGCACGTCCGGGTCGGAGGCGGTGATACGCGACGCCGTGCTCTGCGGTGTCGCGCACCACCTCCAGCGCCCGTTGCGGAATCGGGGGCGGCGTCCACCGAGATGTCTATCGAATGTGCTGGTCACAACCACTCGTTGATGACCGCTACGAGCGGCGGTGGCCTCGTAGCGGACCCAGCCGTACCTCATAGCCACCGAGCGGTGGCACTTCAGGCGGTTGACCCCGCGCTCCACCGCGTGGAGCTCGCGGAAGCCGACCGGGGCCATACCCATGGCGGTCCGGAACCCTGCCCTTGGGCGACAACGGCTCGAGCCTGGCCCGCTGACCAAACCGGGCCGGACCTTCGACCAGCACGTCCTCCGCTGCTGGGAGCGCACCTTGACCGGGTCAAGATGCGTTTCGATCCCAGTCAAGTGCGCTGGTCCCCACATGGTCCCCAGGAATGATCAAGAGGTCATATCGGCGTGCCCCGATACGACCTCTGACCTGCGACTTCACAAGTCGGGACGACAGGATTTGAACCTGCGACCCCTTGACCCCCAGTCAAGTGCGCTACCAAGCTGCGCCACGTCCCGTTGCGCTCTCACCCGGGGTGTCCCGTGTGATCACGCAGGTCAACCCTACCGCACCCGTGCGGGTGCCTGTGTCGCCCCCGTCGCGGCGGGGATCGTCGTACGGGCGGGGCGGCGGGCCGGGACCAGAAGGGCGGCGCCGGCCGCGCCCAGGCAGAGGAGGGCGAGCAGGGCCCAGCCGTGGGTGTAGCCGGAGGCGTAGGGCAGGCCGGAGGGCTGGAGGCGGCCGGTGACCAGGACGCCGGTGAGCGCGGCGCCGATGGAGCCGCCGATGGTGCGGATGTTGGCGTTCATGCCGGTCGCGGCGCCGGTCTGCTCGGGCGGGACGCTGCCGACGACGAGGTTTGCCATGGAGGCGAAGGCGAGTCCGATGCCGAGGCCGAACAGCCCGGCGACCACGGCGATCTGCCACTGGGCGTCATGCCAGAGGGTGAGGAATCCGCAGGCCAGCGCGCCCAGTGCGGCACCCGTGGTGAGGAGCGCCTTGGCACCGACGCGGGGCTCGAGCCGGCCCGAGAGGACGCCGGAGAGGAACATCGCCAGCAGCATGGGGAGCATGAGGAGGCCGGAGGCGGTGACGCTCGCCCCGAAGCCGTAACCGGCCGCGGACGGCGTCTGGACGAAGCCCGGCAGGAAGGACCAGATCGCGTACATGCCCGCACCGAAGAGGAGGGCGGCGGCGTTGGTGGTCCACACCGCGGGCAGCCGCATCACGCGCAGGTCGATCAGCGGGGTGCGGGAGCGGGCCTCGGCCGTGAGCCACAGGGCGAACAGCACGACCGCGGCGGCGAACAGGCCGAGCACCTTCGGCGAGCCCCAGCCCCACTGCCCGGCCTGGCTCAGCGGCAGCAGCAGGGCCACCAGCCACGCGGAGAGCAGCGTGGCGCCGTACCAACTGACCTTGCCCTGGGCCCGCTTGGGCGACTCGGGGACGAAGGCCACGGCGATCAGAACCGTCGCGGCGACGATCGCCACGGGGATCCAGAACAGCCAGCGGTAGTCGAGCGCGGAGACGATCGGTCCGGCGGCCACCATGCCGACCCCGCCGCCCGCGGCGATGACCGCGGAGAGGTTGCTGATACTGCCGCTCACGTCGGCGGGCGCGAACTCGTCGCGGATGATGCCGAAGGACAGCGGGAACAGGGCGCCGCCCACGCCCTGGACGACCCGGGCGACGATGAGGACACCGATGTCGGGGGCGAGCGCGGCGACGAGACAGCCGGCGAGGACGGCGAGCAGGACGCCGACGAGCGTGCGCTTCTTGCCGACGAGGTCGCCGACCCGGCCGAGGATCGGGGTGAAGACCGAGGCGGACAGCAGATAGGCGGTCATCACCCAGGTCGCGGTCGACTGGGAGGCGTGCAGGGCGTGCTGGACGGTCGGCAGGGCCGGCGCGATCAGTGACTGGAGCATGGAGAACACGCCGGCGCCGGTCGCGAGGACCGCGAAGGTGAGGCGAGTGGACTTGCGGGGCATGGGAGAGCCTCTCCGAGTGGGAGCGCTGTGACGGGCGAAAGGGGGCGTTCCTGCCGGGCGCGTCCGGCCAGGGCGGAGCAGCCCCCGCACTGCTAAAGTGGAGGTGCGCCTCCACTCTAGCGGAGGCGTTCCTCCGGTTCAACCGAACCGGATGCGTTCCTCCGGTTCATCGATTCCCTCTGGGAGGCACAGTGACGGCCACGCCGTTCCCCGTCGGCGAGATCGTGGCGGCCCGCCGGCCGCACCGCAAGGACGCCGCCCGCAACTACGACGCCCTGCTCACCGCCGCCCGCGAGGCGTTCGCCGAGCACGGCTCGGACGCCTCCCTGGAGGACATCGCCCGCCGCGCGGGCGTCGGCATCGGCACGCTCTACCGCAACTTCCCCACCCGCCGCGACCTCTTCGAGAGCGTCTACGCCGACGAGGTCAACGCCCTGTGCCGGGCGGCCGTGGAGGTCGCGGACCTGGCGCCGTGGGAGGCACTGACCGCCTGGCTGGACCGGTTCGCCGGCTACATGGTCACCAAGCGTGCGGTGCGCGAGGCGCTGAACGACGAGTCGGAGATCTTCCAGACCTGCCGCGACTCGATGTACGCCGCCGGTGGCCCGCTGCTGGAGCACGCCCAGCGGGCGGGTGTGGCCCGCGCGGACATGGACTTCGTCGATCTGCTGCGGATGGTCGCCGGCATCACGGCCACGGCCTTCGACGACGACGCCCAGCGCGACCGGGTTCTCGCCATCGCGCTGGACGGGGTGCGCACCGGCCGCTGAGGCCGGGCACCGCCTACTTGATGAGCGCGTTCGCCACCACCACGATCACCCCGAGCAACGCGTCCCCGGCGCCCATGAGGACCGCCATGGGCCAACTCCGGGCCGACCAGCGGGCGGTGATCAGGCCGAGGACGAAGAGAATCACGATGTTGAGGGCGAACGCCGGGTATTGGACGCCGTTCGGCGACCACCAGCCCCAGCCCGCGCCCGCGAGCAGGAAGACCGTGGGCAGCACGGCCGTGACCAGCGGCCACTCGTCCCGCAGCGTGCGCAGCACGTCCCAACGGCGGTGCGGGGCGCGTTCGGCGATGTAGTGGGCGTAGCCGTGCGCGAGGGCGGAGGCGAAAGCGGTCACCAGGAGCCACACGGCGTCGTAGCGGCGGCCGGCGGCGGTCGTACGGCCGTACTGGGTGAGCGCCGCCACCATCGAGCTGGCGAGCACGGCGCCGTACACACCGCCGAACAGGACGGCCTCGCGTGTGTCGTGCCGCCGGGGCGGTGCCGTGCCGACCGCCGGGGAGTCAGCCATGGTCCCCACGATCACCCGTGCCACGCCGCCCCGCCAGTCCGCACGGAGTGACGAAGTGTCCTGCCACCAGCCCTGATGCCCCACACACTGTCGACTCCGGCGCGGCCCGGCGCTGGCTAGGCTCGCCGCATGACGCACAGCTTCGCGCTCCACATCCCCGACACCGGCCTCGAACCCGAGCCCCTCGACCCGGAACAGATCGTCTCCGGCGCCCCGGAGGTCACCGGCAAGGTGGTCTGGGAGTCCCCGGACGGCCGGCAGATCCGCGGGATCTGGCAGATCACGCCGGGCGTGGTCACCGACACGGAGGCGGACGAACTGTTCGTCGTGATCAGCGGTTCGGCGACGATCGAGGTCGAGGACGGGCCGACGCTCAGGGTGGGGCCGGGCGACATGGCGGTGCTGCGCGCGGGTGACCGTACGACGTGGACCGTGCACGAGACGCTGCGCAAGGCGTACGCGATCAACCTCTGACGTCACGACGGGACGCTGCCGCGCCCAGCGCTTTCACCCCAGCGGTCAGCGCCTCGGCCACCGGCGCCGGCGGGATGTCCGCTCCCCCGCTGGTGCGGGCCAAGAGCGGCAGCTCCACCTGGACCCCGCCCAGGCGCGTGAGGTTGACCGGGTTCCCGGGATGCACGCCGCGCAGGTCGGCCGGGATGGCGGCCAGGTCGGTGACGGCCGGGAACTGCGGGGCCCCGGCGGCCAGCGCCTCGGCGAGGACGCGGGCCGCAGCCCGGTTGCCGCCGCCCAGGAAGATCGTGTTCCCTGCCTCGGGCCGCATGTGGCCGTGCAGGGAGACCGTGAGGGAGACCCGGTCCAGGAACTCCCGCAGGAGTGCGCAGTGCCCGGCCGCCATGCGCGGGGACGGGATGTGCACGGGCTGCCGCACCCCCGGCTGGGTGAAGACGAGGCTGGTGGCGCCGCAGCGGCGCGCCACGAGGTCCGCGAGTTGGGCCGTACCCCCTTCGTTGCTGCCGTGCAGGGCCAGCAGCCCGATCTCGCTGCCCGGCAGGAGGGCCGCGACCAGCGGTGTGCCCTCGATCTCCGTGTGCTCGGTGCGGGTCACCGGGTCTTCCCCCTTCACTCGGCAGCCTGCGCGGGCATGTTGTACGGCGTGACGACCTGGATCGCGGACGGCAGCGCCGGGCCGGCCGGGGGCAGCGCGCCGTGCGCCCGCATCACGAAGTGGCAGGCCTCGCGCATGTCCTGGCGCAGGTCGTGGTGGAGCACGGCGGACAGCTTGTGCTCGCGCAGCAGCCGGGTGTTGTCGTGGTCGAGGTCGTGGGCGATGAACACCGCGCAGGCACGGCCGAGGTCGGCGAAGGCGCGCAGGGTGGCGTCGTTGCCGCCGCCGATGGAGTACACGGCCCGGATCTCCGGGTCGCGTTCCAGGGCGGCGCGGACCAGGTCGTACTGGGTGGCGTCCAGGCCCTGTCCCTCGGCGATCTCCACCAGGGTGCGCTCGGGATGCCGGGCCCGCATCACGCTGCGGAACCCCATCTCGCGCTCCTCCTCGTTGCGGAAGAAGCCGCTGCTCAGGCTGGTGAGGACATGGCCGGGCCGGTCGCCGAGCCACTGGCCCGTCAGATACGCGGCGGTGGCGCCGGCGGCCCGGTTGTCGCTGCCGACGTAGCCGATCCGGCCGCTGGCGGGCAGGTCGGTGACCAGGGTGACGACCGGGATGCCGGCCGCGGTGAGCCGGCCCACGGCGGCGGTGACCTCGGGGACGTCGGGCGCCTTGAGGATCACACCCTGGGAGCCTCGCCGGGCGATCCGGTCCAGCGTCCTGACCTGCTCGGCGGCCGGGCCGGTCTCGCGGAAGTGGAAGCGTGAGCGGACCACGGCCGGGTGCAGGGACGGCAGTTCGGCCTCCAGGGCGGCGCGTACGGCGGTGCTGAACCGCTCGGGTGCCTGCACCACGATGTCGACCATGAACGTACGACCGACCAGCCGGACCTGTGTGCGCTGCCGGTCGAGGTCGGCGATGGCCCGGTGCACCTCCTGCGCGGTGCTCTCGCGCACTCCTCCCCTGCCGTTGAGGACACGGTCCACCGTGGCCTCGCTGAGACCCGCCTGACGTGCGATCTCCCGGATCGGGAACGGGTGGCCCATGGGCCGGCTCCTTGAGGGGTTTTTGATGGCTGGCTGCTGGTTGTTCGATGGGTTTGTCATGACAAGAATGACAGGGCTGCGTCGTCGCCGTGACCGAAAGCCGTGATCGAGGGTCGTGCCCGAGGACCGTGGTCGACGGCCCCGGGCCGCAGGGCCGTGACCGAGCCGCAAGGCCATGACCGAAAGGACACCGATGTCCGTCGCCTCCGTGCCAGGACGTGCCTGGCTGTCCGAGCAGGACTGCGACCTGGACGCCTTCCGCGCCCTGACCGACCGGACGACCCGCCTCGCGGACTACCCGCACGCCGTCTCGGTGACGGGGAACGTCCTGGTGTACGAGGGTGACCGACTGCGCGCCATCGAGGACCGGGACGCGCTGCGGGCCGAGCTGGTGCGGGCGTTCGCCGACGGCCCCGGCATCGTCGTCGTCCAGGGTGCCTGCCCCGATCCGGAGGTCGTCGACCGGATCACGGCTGTGTTCGAGGCGCTGATCGCCGAACAGCGGGCCTCCGGAGCCACCGCCGGCGACCACTTCGCGCAGCCGGGCGCCAACGACCGGGTGTGGAACGCGCTGGAGAAGACGGCCCTGTACGACCCGGAGGCATTCGCCGACTACTACGCGAACGACGTCCTGGCCCTGGTCTGCTCGGCCTGGCTGGGCCCCGGCTACCAGGTGACCTCGCAGGTCAACGTGGTCAACCCGGGCGGCGCGGGGCAGACCGCGCACCGGGACTACCACCTCGGCTTCCTGAGCAACGCGACCGCGGCCGCCTATCCGGCTCATGTGCACCGGCTCTCCCCGGTGCTCACCCTCCAGGGCGCGGTCGCCCACTGCGACATGCCCGTGGACTCGGGCCCGACGCTGTACCTGCCGTACTCGCAGCGGTACGAGCCGGGGTATCTGGCCTGGCGGCTCCCCGCGTTCCAGGCGTACTTCGAGGCGCACCACGTCCAACTCCCGCTCGCCAAGGGCGACGCGGCCTTCTTCAACCCGGCGCTGTTCCACGCCGCCGGCACCAACCGCACGGCGGACGTGCGGCGCACGGCCAATCTGCTCCAGGTGTCCTCCGCCTTCGGGCGCGCGATGGAGACGGTGGACCGGGAGGCGGTGGCGAACGCGGTGTTCCCGGTGCTGCTGCGGCGGGCGGCCGAGGGTGCCGGCGAGGAGTGGCTGGAGAACGTGATCGCGGCGAGCGCCGAGGGCTATCCCTTCCCGACCAACCTCGACAGCGATCCGCCGGTCGACGGTCTGGCCCCGCCGGCGCAGGCGGATGTGCTGCGGCGGGCGGTGCGCGGGCGGTGGACCCCGCAGCGGCTCAGGGCGGAGCTGCGGGCCGCCGGCGAACGACGAGAGAGCTGAGGAAGGCCGACTCATGGGACTTCTCGACGGACTTCTCCGGGGAAAGGTCGTCCTGGTCAACGGGGGCAGCCAGGGGGTCGGTGCCGCGATCGCGCGGGCGGCCGCCCGGGAGGGCGCCGTCGTGGCGGTCACCGGCCGCCGTACCCGGCCGGGTGAGGCGCTGGCCGCCGAGCTGGCCTCGGCCGGGGCCGAGGCGATGTTCGTGCGCGCCGATCTGGCGGACGCCGAGCAGGCCAGGGCCGCGGTCGCCGAGGTGGTGGCCGCCCACGGCCGCATCGACTGCCTGGTGAACTCCGCCGGGCTGACCTCCCGGGGCACGCTGCTGGACACGACCCCGGAGCTGTTCGACGCGCACATCGCGATCAACCTCAAGGGGCCGTTCTTCGCGATGCAGGCGGCGGTCGCCGACATGGTGGCCCGCAGGGCGCCGGGCACGATCGTCAACATCATCACCTCGTCGGCGCACGGCGGCCAGCCCTTCCTGGCGCCGTACGTCGCCGCCAAAGCGGGCCTTGCGGGCCTGACCCGCAACGCCGCGCACGCCCACCGCTGGGACCGGATCCGGATCAACGGCCTGAACATCGGCTGGACCGCGACGGAGGGCGAGGACGCCACCCAGCGCGCCTTCCACGGCGCCGGCGACGACTGGCGCGAGCAGGCCGCGGCGAAGCTGCCGATGGGCAGGCTGGGCCAACCGGACGAGATCGCCGACTTCGTGGTCTTTCTGCTGTCCGACCGGTCGGGGGTGGTCACGGGGTCGGTGATCGACTGGGACCAGAACGTTCTCGGCGCACTCGACTGACCTCCCTGACGGAACATTCGCACACAAGGAGCACCATGCGTATCGGAATCCTCGGCCTCGGCCGCATCGGCGCCTTCCACGCCGAGACCCTGTCCGGCCTGGACGCCGTCGAGTCGCTCGTCGTCGCCGACCCGTTCGCGGACGCCGCCAAGGCCGCCGCCGAGCGGTTCGGCGCCGAGGTCGCGGACTCGCCGGAGGCGCTGCTCGCGGCCGGGGTGGACGGCCTGGTCGTCGCGGCGGCCACCGACGCCCACCCGGCGCTGATCCGGGCCGGCGTCGAGGCCGGCGTCCCCGTCTTCTGCGAGAAGCCGGTCGCCCGCACCATGGCGGAGGGCGTCGAGGTGCTGAAGGCCGTGCGCGACAGCGACGTGCCGATCCAGATCGGCTACAACCGCCGCTTCGACGCGGGCTTCACCGCCGCGCGAACCGCCGTACGGGCGGGCGAGCTGGGCAAGCTGCACACGGTCCGCTCCACGACGCTGGACCCGGCGCCGCCGCCGGCCGCGTACATCGCCGCCTCCGGTGGCATTTTCCGGGACTGTTCCGTGCACGACTTCGACATCATCCGCTGGGTGACGGGCCGCGAGGTGACCGAGGTGTACGCGGTCGGGGGCAACCGGGGCGCCGAATACATCAAGGCGGCGGGCGACGCGGACACCACCGGCGCGATCCTCACCCTGGACGACGGCACCATCGCAGTGGTCTCCAACTCCCGCCACAACGCCCGGGGTTACGACGTACGCATGGAGCTCCACGGCTTCGCCGACTCCATCGCCGTCGGCCTGGACGACAAGCTCCCGCTGCGCTCGGTCGAACCCGGCGTGACCTTCCCCTCCGGCACCCCGCACGACTTCTTCATGGACCGCTTCACCGACGCCTACCGTGCCGAACTCACCGCGTTCACCGAGGTCGTGGCCGGCACCCGCCCCTCCCCCTGCACCGTCGAGGACGCCCTGGAGGCAGGCTGGATCGCCGAGGCCTGCACCCTCTCC
Source organism: Streptomyces sp. NPDC054783 (assembly GCF_053611725.1). NCBI lineage: Bacteria > Bacillati > Actinomycetota > Actinomycetes > Kitasatosporales > Streptomycetaceae > Streptomyces > Streptomyces sp. NPDC054783. Next base: position 96,556 of record NZ_JBSHAY010000032.1, read on the forward strand.
CTCCAGGAGCACCGGCCGGTGACGCTCGCGGAGGTCCGTACCGGCTGACGTGACACCCGGCAGGGCGAGTCGTACCGGCCGCACAGGCCGGGTGGCGGTCTCTCAGCTGAGACGGGCCGCCACCAGACTCGCCCCGGGCCGTATGCCGGCCTCGGCGAGGGGCCGCTGATCGGAGAGTCCGGCCCCGGTCCGCCGCGCCCACGAGGAACCCACCTCCGTGTAGCGCCGCATGGTCTCCGCGTCGTGAGGAGCCGCTCGCCCAGTTCCTCATCCACGATCTTCGGGATCGCTTCCTCCATGGTCAGCCGGATCGAGGCTTCCATGTTCTCGATCCCGCGGGTGCGGGAGGAGTTCAACCCCTGCAGCCAACCCCGCGTCTGGGTGGTCGCTGCGCCCACAGCGAGTTCGGCCACGGTCAGAAACAGGGAGATGATCCACAGCGGATTCATCACCTTCGGCTGTGCACTGCCCGAACCCGTCTGCGGCGCCATCGCGTCCCCCCTGTGCGGACTCCCTGCGGCACCCTGGCCGAGGGGATGCCGCCCCGGACCTCGCTTGCCGAAGGCGGCCTCCCAGGTCGGAGTCAGCCGCAGTAGCGGATCAGCCACTCGTCCGGGTTGTACGTGTCCCGGGCGGGGTCCGGTGTGGTGGCCGGCCGGGTCTCCACCGTGTCCTCCAGGCGTATCCGCTCCGGCAGCGAGCCGAAGCGGGAGCGGCGGAGGACCGCTGCCTCGGTGGTGTCCTGTGCGCCCCCGCGGGGTTCCCTGCGCTGCGTCATCTCGTCCTCCCGTCTTGGCGGGCGTCCCCCGTCTTCACCGACAACGCCGCGTGCCCCCGGCTGGTTCCCGGCCACGTCGGATCCGAATCCGTCGTGGTTGCGCAGGAACAACCGGGGGCACGCCGGAACTTCACGCGCCGCAGGACCGCAGGAACCGCCGGGTCCGTACCGCGATCGGCAGGGGCTTGTCCGGCTCGCAGGGATACATGTCCTGCTCGACGATCGCGAACAGCTCCACGCCCAGCCCCTGCGCCGCCTCCAGGACGGGCCCCAGTTCGGGGACGCCGGAAGGCGGTTCGCACATCACTCCGCGCTGCACCGCCGGTCCGAACGGCACCTCGTCGGCGATCACCTCGGCGAGGACGTCCGGGTCGACCTGCTTGAGGTGCAGATAGCCGATGCGCTCGCCGTAGGTCTCGATGAGCTTGACGCTGTCCCCGCCGCAGTAGGCGTAGTGCCCGGTGTCCAGGCAGAGGTTGACCAGGTCGGTGTCGGTCGAGTCCAGGAAGCGCTCGACGTGGTCCTCTGTGTCGATGTGGGTGTCGGCGTGCGGGTGGACCACGATGTCCAGGCCGTACGTCTCCTTGACCTCGTGGCCGAGCCGTTCCATGCCCTTGGTCAGGTGCGCCCACTGCTCGGCGGTCAGCTCCGGGGGTTCCAGGATCTCGGCGGTCTTGTCGTCCCGCCAGAAGGAGGGGATGACCACCAGGTGCCGCGCGCCCGTCGCCTGGGTGAGCGCGGCGACCTGGCTGACATGGGCCCAGGTCTCCGCCCAGACGGACGGGCCGCGGTGCATGCCGGTGAAGACCGTGCCGGCGGAGACCTTCAGGTTCCGCCCGGCCACCTCGTCCCTGAGCCGGGCCGGGTCGGTGGGGAGGTAGCCGTAGGGGCCGAGTTCGATCCACTCGTAGCCGGCCTCGGCCACCTCGTCCAGGAAGCGTCCCCAGGGCACCTGCCGCGGGTCGTCGGGGAACCAGACGCCCCAGGAGTCGGGGGCCGAGCCGACCCGGATCCGGTCCAGCGGGGTGGGGTCGGCCATGGTCAGGGGGTTCCTTCCGGGGAAGGCGCGACGGGTGCGGTGAGGTCGCTCTCCTCGGGGAGTTCGTCGGTGTCGACGCCGCGTACCTGGGCCAGTTCGTGCTTGAGGGCTGCGAGTTCGGCGCCGCCGGCCATGTGGTTGGTCA
>NZ_JBSHAY010000033.1:0-98231 GCF_053611725.1 Streptomyces sp. NPDC054783
CGCGGCCAACTCCCCACCCAGCACACCCGGTCAACGACACACCCGATCAAACAGACACGCCACCGGCGAATGAACCTGACCAAGCACTACTAGCGCCGCCGCAGTCATTCCGCCTGCGGCCACACATCCTTCTTCCACAAGCCCACGGCGGCCTCGTCGCGTTCCAGGGCCCGGCGGGCGGGACACTGCCAGGACCAGCCGTGCCGGTGCAGCAGCCGCCACACCGCCGCCGACGAGCAATCCAGTGAGAACTTCCAGGCGATCAACGCTCTGATCCGGGCCAGGGTCCAACGCTGGTCTTCCCAGCCATGCACGGCCGGTCCCAGCGCCAGCTCCTCCTCCAACTCGGCGAACTGGTCGTCGGACAGCCTGGGCAGACTCGGTGGTCCCGCGGAGGCGAGGGCGGCCATTCCGCCCTCCCGCCAGGCACGGCGCCAGCGTTCCACCGACCGCTCGCTCACCCGCAAGTCCTTCGCAATCACCGCGGTTCTCTCGCCGCGGCCGAACCGCTCGCCTGCCTCGTACCGGATCCGCTCACGAAACCGCCGCCGCTCCGCGGTCAGCCCACCACCGTGCGCGTACCGCATACCACCGGCCTACCGCAGGGATCACCACACATCACCACCCCCGACACCAATCCGAAGAGATCAGTAGGAGCGGCTTGCTGAGAGAGAGGGCCGGAAGCCGGAGCGGTCCTCAGCGCCCTCTCAGGAGGCGCGTCACAGGCTGGGGATGTGCCCAGCAGGGGCGACCGCTCCAATGGCGAGGACAGGCACCATGACCAACAATCGCATCAGGCGCGAACCGAGGCCCGGCACGGTAGTGCCGGCGGGCAAGGCTAGCAGCGTAATTGCACTGACCAACACCAGCCCCCTGCTGCGTCCCCGGCAGGAATGCCTCCAGCACGCCCAACGCACCCGGATCCGGATATATGGACGACCGATGGGGCAACACCCGCGCGGAGTACCGGTGGGCAATCTCAGCAGGCACCGGTGCGCCGTTCGAGCCCTGATCTCGGCCACGCCGACGACTGCGTCTCATCTGGAAAGAGCCGCTATGTCCGTGCAACACCGTGACTGCTATGGGCAAGCTCTTCTCGCAGTACCCGCACAAGGGATCTGTGTACGAGCCTGCCGAGACTTCACCGCCAGCCTGCTGCACTTCTGGGGACTATCCGACGAACAATTAAATTCCGCCCTTCTAGTGGTCGACGAACTCGCGCCAACGCCACGCAACACGGCCACGCCCACATGATCCTGGTCCTGTGCCTCGGCCGGCGGTCCCTTCTGATCGCCCTGCTGATTTCGGTCAAGGCGCGCCTGGCCGATCCTCGTCGGCTGGCCTCGATGCCGATGAGCACGGCCAGGGCATGCACATCGTGGCCTCACTCGGGCAGTGGATCGAAGTCCACCACAACGACCAAGACCACGAGGTCCTCGTGGTACTGCCCCACAACCGAGGCCGGACACTGCCGGACAGGCCTCGTGATACGCCGACCGCCGGCCGGGCAGCGGTCTCCGGCCCATTCGGGCCGCCGACAGAATCCGCCCAGAATTACAGGCAGCGCATGATCGTCTGCTTGGGAGATCGAATCACGATTGTGTGAATCGTCCCAGCGCACCGAAGAAACTGAAGGGAAAGGAGAGACAGCAACATGACTGCCACCGCTCCCCCCGGCCCTGCGATGACCCACCCGGCTACGTATCTACTGCGGAAGCTCCCGCTCGTAACGGCGTTGTTCTGGGCGCTGAAAATCGTCGCTGTCACTCTCGGGGAAACCGCAAGCGACCAGTTTGCGATCGAACTCAAAGTCGGTTACGTGACCTGCGCGATCGCCTTTTTCGCATTCTTCGTCACGGTCGCCTTCTTGCAGCTGCGAGCCAGACGCTTCCATCCGAGTCTCTTCTGGACAGTGATCTTCAGCACCAGTATTGTTGGCACCTCGATATCAGATCTCATGGACCGCGGAATCGGCCACTCCGGCATCGTGACGCAAAACGGGATCGGCTATGGGCCCGGTGCGATCATTCTCACCAGCATCCTGGTGGTCATCTTTCTGGTGTGGTGGCGAACCGGGCAGACCTACGACGTCGAGAAGATCGCCACCCGCAAGGGCGAGGCCCTCTACTGGATCGCGATCCTGGTGTCCAACACCCTCGGCACCGCCAGCGGGGACTGGCTGGCCCACAGCACCGGACTGGGATTCCGCAACGCCTTCTTCGTTATCGCCGGAATTATGCTGCTGCTGCTCGCCGCCCACTACCTGACCAGCATCAACAGTATGGTGTTGTTCTGGCTGGCATTCGTCCTGACACGCCCACTGAGTGCCGCCGCCGGTGATTCGATCACCAAACCCGTCAGCCAGGGAGGACTCGGGCTGGGCACGCTGTGGGGCTCAGTGACGCTGGCAGGAGTGCTCACCGCGTTGGTCGCCTACCAGACCTGGCACATCCGGCGTCACCCGCTCGACCTGTTGCCGGTCCCGATCCACAGGATCACCGGGCAACCGCAGCAGCCCAACGGGCAGGTCGTCCTGGCCTACGGCCCGCACCCCGACCAGATCCTCCAGACCTCGACGGCAGCCCCCGGTTGATGCTGGTCCCCGGACGTCGCAGGCGCCCTACGCTGGGCCCCGCCGGCAGGGCGGCAAAGCCAGAGATGTCACAGGCCGGCCGACGGCGCCCGACCGGTCGCCACCGCCGCCAGTTCAGAGTCTGTCTTATCGGGTGCGATGCGGGGGGCACCATGGATGCCGCAGCGGCGAGGGCGAGGTGGGAGTTCATGTCCAGCTTGAACCGGCCGTAGGGGTTCACATAGGTCCAGAACAGCGGGGACAGGGCCCGCCGGCCGGAGTCGGTGAGCCGCTTCGGTCACTTCTCCTCGCTCAGGATGTCCTGGAGGAGGAGCGTGTTGACATGCACCAATGGTGACCGGAGCAGGTGCAGCGCCAGCATCGATACGTCCTGGGACTCCTTGTCGGAGCCGGTCAGGTCACCGTCCTGCGGCTGGCGGATCGCGTCGTAGTGCACATCGCGGTTGAGTTCGAAGTCCGGCGGCAGATCGTCTTCCGGGTTCCGCCACCGGTTCGCGCCCGGCACCCAGATCTACCGGCGCCGCAGCGCGTCCCGCAGCCCCACGAGCACGCACAGCTCGTATGGGATGTGCTCGACCCTGCCCCAGCATCGACGAGGTGCTGGAACGCTTCCCGGACCGGGTCTTCGCCTTCGACGAGTTCGGCCCACTGGGGATCCGCCCCACCGCGGGCTCTTGCTGGGCCCAACGGGGCAAGCCCAACCGGCTCCCGGCAACCTACCTCCGCACCCACGGCGCCACCTACTTCCACGACTGCTACTCCGTCGGCGGCGACACTCTGTGGGGCGTCAACCGCTGCCGCAAGGGAACGGCCAACAGCCTCGCCGCGCTGAAGTCGATCCGCGCCGCCCGGCCCGACGGCGCCCCGATCTACATCATCCTGGACAACCTCTCCGCCCACACTGGCGCAGACACCCGCAGCTGGGCGAAAGAAAAACAAGGTCGAGCTGTGCTTCACCCCGACCTACGCCTCCTGAGTCGACCCGATCGAGGCCCACTGCGGCCCACTGCGGCAGTCCACCCTGGCGAACTCCAACCACCGCAGCCATCTCGCGCAGACCCGGGCCCTGCACCGCTACCTGACGCTGGCGCAACGTCAACGCCCGCCATCCCGATGTACTCGCCGCCCATCGCAAAGAACGCGCCCGCATCCGCAGCGAGAAGGGCATCCGCTGGGGAAGACGCCCCCTTGCACCCACAGCCTGACCGACCCGACGAACGAATCCGTGTGACAGCACTAATCGTGTCAACGACGCTCGGACGAACCCGAACGGAGACTTGTAGTGCGATGTTGATCGCTCACATGCCTTGGAGGGCCTTACGAAGCCGTTCCTCCAGGACATCCCGCGCCGACGTCCATTTCTGCACAGCTTGATGGACTTCATCGAAAGGTGGCAAACGCCCCGTCCGCTCCCAGGAGCTCTCGTATGAGCCGATGTCGCTTCCGTGCGCGGAAAGCTCCTGTTCCCGCTGCTCGTCCCACCTGCGCCGCTCTTCAGCTTCGCGATGGTCGATCCATGTCAGCCCTTCAAGGAACTGCTGCGCCAGTCGGCGCTCTTCGTCCTCCAGCACCTCGCCATGTTGGATCAGGAAGGTGTTGATCTTCGGCACCTCAGCGCGCAGATCCCGTCCCCCTGCGTTCCACCGTGACTGGATTTCAAGCTCGCGGAGCTTGTCGAGCAGTTCCTGTAGGGCTTCCAGCCGCTGTTGCTCATACAGTCCGCGGGCGATGCGACGTCGCTCCGCCTGCTCCAGTTCCTGGCGCGCCGTCTCGTTTTCGGCTTGGCGCCGCTCGCTGCGTCTCCGCTGGAGGTAATCCACGATGGCGACGAACACCGTGGCACCCACGGGAAGCGCGGCAGTCAGTAATTCCACGGAGGCATTGTTCCGAGAGCGGTGTCCCGCTGGCCAGCGCCCGGGATCAACTCACGTCTGCTGGCAAGACCTCGCGTCGCGGACCTCCAGCGGCGTGTCACCAGGCCCGGCGAAGGTTTCTGGTCACCGCGCTAGGCTAGCCGCCAGGCGGATGTCGGTGCGGCAAGCTCGGCCAGGTGGTGCAGCGAGTTGGTGAGATGCCCAGGGCCGAACGGCGGGAACTGGATGCCTCGATCCCGGATGAACTGCGGCACCCCCGACCAATCGTAGGTGAGCGTGACTTCGGTCTCGGACGGACCAAACGGCGCGAGGTCGTAACGCCAGAGCCAGCCGCCGAACTCCAGCTGACCGTCGCCCTTCTCCGGCCCCGTCAGCCAGCCAATGGCGCGCGGCGGGTCGAGCACCTGGACCTTGTTGACCGTCTGGTAGTCACCGTTCGGATGGTTGGCGTGGTACATGCCCATCCGGAAAATCTGCCCCACCTCGGTCAGCGGCGCCCGGTCGACAGCTTCCTGAACCCAGCCGGTGCCATCGACGGCTGAATGAGTCGTCGGGTCCGCCAGCACCGCGAACACCCTCGCGGCGGGCGCGGCGACAGTCAGGGTGGCGCTCACGTTCTCCTGGTCCATGATGTGCACGCTCCTTGTCATCATCTCGGGGCCTCCCGCAGGCACGGAAGGGGATGTTCCCAACATGCAGACGACGCGGCGAGGCGGAACTCATCGGTCGTTGGGCGCAAGCCGTACCCGTACCGCCAATGGAGGGCTTGTAAGGGCGCTGCGAGGCGGTGTTCCGTACGGGCGCCGGGGGTGACGGACTGGTGAGGCTGCCGGACCGGCGGGCCCAACCACGGTGTGCCGGTCCGGCAGCCCGGGAGCGCGGCGCCGAAGGACGTCCGCGGACTCCTTGGGGGTGCGGTGCGGGGGCGGTGGGGGGCCGCCGCCCGCACCGCGCGGTCAGTGAGTGGGCCAAGGGTAGCGGTGGGCCGGGATCGTCCACTCCTCATCCGGCCCGCAGGGGGCCGTGGCTTCCCAGCAGCAGCAACTGGTTGATCGTCAGGTCGAGTTCCTTGGCGACGATCAGCGCGACGGGCAGCCTGATGCCGTCGAGCCAGTCGTCGGGTGGTTCCCACGAGACGGGCTCGTCGATCCCGTGGTCGGTGAGGATGCCGGCGGCCTGCTCGGGGAGGAAGGCTTGGATGTCGGAGCGCTTCCGCCGGGTCGTGCACTACGTCTCGCGGCTTGAGCTGAGCGGGCGGCTGACGCAGGTGATCGACGACGACCTTGGGCAGGAGCGGGACAGTCGGCGCGCGCGACAGTGCAGCCAGGACCGCGATCTCCCGCGCCAAGCGGAGGGCGGCAGGACGCGACCAGGCGAACTTCACGACTAACCGCCTCTTCAATGTACGAAAGGCCCAGTTGCCGCGCCCGCCGAGCTCCCCATGGGCAGCGGGGGCGGCGGCTCCGTACCCCATCCGGCGTGCGTCCTGGCCGGGGAACCCGCTCGCTGTGTGGTGTCCCGGCCCGGTGGTCCCGGCGCCACATGGGAGGCCACCGGCCGCCCCGGCAGATTCAAGCCCGGGTCCAAATCGAGGCGCGGTTTTTGGACGGCGGAGCCATGCACAGCCGTCCCTGCGAGCGGTTGACTCCCTTCGACTGGCAGGCCACCCGAACCCGGCGATGACCGCCAGAGAGCGTCACTTCGCCCACAAGGCTAAGACGTCATCTCATTTGGCTCGTTCGGTAGTCTGCGGGTGTGGGGATCGTTGAGCGGCTGGTGCCAGATGAGCTGTGGGAGTTGTTCCAGCGAGTGGTGCCAGAGGCGCCGACTCGCCCGCAAGGTGGCGGCCGACGTCGGCACGGCGACCGGGAGGTGCTGGCTGCGATCGTGTTCGTGGCAACGTCGGGCTGCACGTGGCAGCAACTGCCCTCTGCCTCGTTCGGGCCCTCGGGTGCCACCGCCCACCGGCGGTTCACGGAGTGGTCGAAGGCCAGGGTGTGGGCGAAACTCCATCGCCTGGTCCTCGATGAGCTCGGTGCGCGCGGCGAACTGGACTGGTCCCGCTGTGCGATCGACTCGGTGAACATGCGGGCCCTGAAAAAGGGGATCTGACAGGTCCGAGTCCTGTCGACCGGGGCATGTACGGCTCGAAGATCCATCTGATCACCGAGCGGACCGGTCTGCCCCTGTCCGCCGGGATCTCGGGAGCGAACCTCCACGACAGCCAGGCGTTGATCCCGCTCGTGAAGGGCATACCGCCCATCCGCTCCCGGCGCGGGCGCCGGCGACGCAGACCGGCAAAGCTCCACGCCAACAAGGGATACGACTACGACCACCTGCGGCGATGGTTACGCAGCCGCGGCATCAGGCACCGCATCGCTCGCAAGGGCATCGAGTCCTCGACCCGTCTGGGCCGCCATCGCTGGACCGTAGAGCGCACGATGTCCTGGCTCGCCGGATGCCGCCGCCTGCACCGCCGCTACGAGCGCAAAGCCGAGCACTTCCTGGCCTTCACCAGCATCGCCTGCACCCTCATCTGCTACCGCAGACTCACCAAATGAGATGACGTCTAAGACTCTTTGGACCAGGTGGGCCGGCCGGGACGACGCCGGAGCGAGGAGCGGGAGGATGCCGTGGATGATCTCGTAGGAGCGTGGGCTCTGAGCAGCTTGATCGTTGATGAGGCGTGCGGTGATGGGGGCACGAGTGCTTCGACACCGTTGGGAGTGCGGCCGCACGGGATGCTTCTGTACGCGGCGGATGGCTGGATGAGCGCGCTGCTTGCCGGTGGGGACGATGTCCGGCCGGCGGCGGTGGCTGCCTCGGCAGAGGTTCCCGTGCTCGCCGGCGCTGCGGTGGCGTACGCCGGCCGATGGGAGCGCAGTGGAGATCAGGTCAGGCACCACGTGCTGGCCAGTCACTACACCCCGTGGGTCGGCCGCACCTTGACCCGGCGCGCCGCGCTTGACACCGACCGGCTGGTCCTGATCGCGGAGACATCGAAGGGCCGGCGGCTGCGCCTGCAGTGGTACCGGGCCGATCCGAACCCTTCGGTCGTGACCTCGCCGGACCGGCGGCCGGCATGCCCCTGATTTCCCTAGCCCTTTCCCCCTTTTCCCGAGGTTCTGCACGAAAGAGACAGCAATGCGCACAGCGAATCTGCACGGCCGGCTGGCCCTGGTTTTCGACGACCGGGCGGTGGATGTGGAGGAGGCCAGCGACGGCCGCTTCGCAGCCGATCCGCAGGCGGTGTTCGAACGGTGGGATGAGTTCCGCAACTGGGCCGCCGGAGTCTCCCAGACGGAGGGCAGGCCGGTGGACCAGTCGGCGTACGGGCCGCCGGTGCCGCGCCCCCGGCAGGTGTTCGCCATCGGATTGAACTACGCCGATCACGTTGCCGAGTCGAACCTGCAGAGACCCGAGGAGCCTGCGGTCTTCACCAAATTCGTCACCTCGGTCACCGGCCCGTACGACCCGGTGGCACTGCCCAGCCCGGTGGTGGACTGGGAGGTCGAGCTGGTCGCGGTGATCGGCCGTCGCACCGAGCGGGTGCATGCCGAGGACGCCTGGTCGCACGTGGCCGGACTGACGGTGGGACAGGACCTGTCCGAGCGGCACGTCCAGCTGCGGGGACCGGCTCTTCAGTTCTCGCTGGGCAAGTCCTTCCCCGGCTTCGGCCCGCTGGGTCCCGTGCTGGTCACGCCGGACGAGGTGGAAGACCCGGACGACCTGGGCATCGGCTGCGCCGTGGACGGGCAGACGATGCAGCACTCCCGCACCAGCCGGATGATCTTCCCGGTGCCGGAGCTGATCGCCCGGCTGTCCGCCGTGTGCCCCCTGCTGCCCGGCGACCTCATCTTCACGGGGACGCCTGCCGGAGTCGGCGGGGCCCGCGACCCGCGCCGCTTCCTGGCCCCGGGCCAGGAACTGCACAGCTGGATCGACGGCATCGGTGCCCTGCACAACCGGATGGTTTCGCTGCCCATACCCCTACCGGCCCAGTGACCCGGCCGACGCCCCGGCCGCCCCCTTCCGCGCTCTCCTGGAGATTTCTCATGGCCCTGCACCGTCTGGCCCGCATCACCATCGGCGTCCCCGAGGTGGAACAGACCCGCGCCTACTACGCCGACTTCGGCCTTAAGCCGCTGGGAGACGGACGGTTCGCCACCGTCGACGGCGGTGAGCAGCTGAGGATCGTTGCGGCTCGGCGCCCTGCCCTGCACGAACTCGTCATCGGTGCCGACACCCCGGACGACCTGGACCGCATCGCCGCGCGCCTGGACCGGCTCAAGGCGCCCTTCGCCCACGACGGCGGCAGGCTGCGCGCCACCGACCCGGGAACCGGCGTGCGGGCGGTGGTCGAAGTACAGCCCAGGGTGGTCCAGCCGCCCGCACCGCAGGAGCCGTTCAACGGACCCGGCCGCGTTCTGCGCCCCGACCGGCGGGCGGCCAGTGTGCTGCGCACGGGTGCGGTCCGGCCGCGGCGGCTCGGGCACGTCGTGCTGGGCTCGACCGACCAGGAAGCCTCACAGCGGTTCTTCACCGAGGGCCTCGGGTTCAAGGTCAGCGACCTGGTCCCGAAAGCTGCGTTCCTGCGCTGCTCCAGCGACCACCACAACGTCCTGGTGCAGAGCGCCCCGATCCCGTTCCTGCACCACTCCTCCTGGCAGGTCGACGACATCGACGAGGTGGGCCGCAGCGCCACCCGCATGCTCCAAGGTCACCCGGAGCGACACGTGTGGGGCCTGGGCCGCCACTACCTCGGTTCCAACTTCTTCTGGTACCTGAAGGACCCCGCCGGCAACTTCTCGGAGTACTTCGCCGACATGGACGCAATCGTCGACGACCAGCTGTGGACGCCTCGGGTGTGGGAGGACGCCCGCGCCCTGTACAGCTGGGGCCCGCCGGTGCCGCCGTCCTTCCCCCAGCCCGAGGACCTGGCCGCGCTGATGACCGGCACCCACACCTGAAGGGCGGCGGCAAGCCGCCCGGGCACACCGAAGGAAACCCCAAAGATCACATCGCGATGGCGAGTCGAGATCCTCACCCGCACAGGCCACAGCCACGGAAGCCAACTGTTCGTCGTCGACGCCGGCACAGCGAGCGAGGCATGCAAGGCCGCGCTCGCACAGGCACAGTGCAAACCGGCCGTGCGCCACCGGCGGGGAGCGGCGATCGACCTGAACCCAGCCGCGGTCGCTGTCCTGCATCTCGGCCTCATCTACACCTAAAGCGTCGAGGCCGGCTCGAACCCAGGCATGTTTCCGCCCCGCGACCAGGCACGCCGCCGTCCTGGATTCCTCAATCGAAGCCGGTACGCCAGTTCCCCCAGAAATAGCCCACGTCACACCCCTGGAATGCAACCCATGAGTACCACCACCCCTTCCCCCTCCCACACCTACACCGAGCCGCCCGCGCGGGTCCGCAAAGCCATCTCTCACCGCACCCACAAGATGGCGGCGGTCGAGGAGGTTTTGGCCGCCCTGCCCGACATCCCGCCGACCGATCCCAACCACGACGGCGAGATCGAGCAGCTGGACGGCATCAGCGTCGTGCACCGCTTCGTCGACGCCCCTGGCGACGGCCAGCAGGTGCGCTGGCACCTGGTCGAATGCGGCCCGGCCGACGGCGAGATCGTGGTCTTCCTGCACGGCGTCCCCGACTCGTGGTGGCAGTGGCACCACGCCCTTCAGGCCTTGGGCAGCGCCTACCGATGCATCGCCATCGACCTCAAGGGATACGGCCAGTCCGACAAGCGCACCGGGGACTACCGGCAGGAAGGAGTTGCCACCCAGCTGAAGGCCCTGATCGACCAGCTCGGCGTCGACCGGTTCAGTCTCATCACGCACGACCGCGGCACCCCGGTCGGTGACCACCTCGTCGCCCAGATGGGCGAACGCGTCATCCGCTACGGCCGCGGCCAGCAGCACCTGTGGCACCTCCACCCCGACCTCCACCCCCAGGAAGCCATGTTCACCGGGCCCGACGCCCGGACCATCCTCACCGACGCCCGCCGCCTGGTCACCATGGCCTACACCAGCCTCACCGAGCGCCCCATCGCTCAGAGCGACCTGGTGCGCGCCATCCAGGAGTTCAGCTACCCCGGCATCGCGGCCGCCGTGCCGCGCTACTTCCACTCCTCCTCCTTCGACCAGGAGTGGATCGACCGCCGCACCCGCCTCATCAGCTCCTGGACCTGCCCGGTCCTGCTCCTGCAGGGCAGCGGCGACCCGCTCCAGCCACGCGAGTTCTACGACGACCCCGAGGTCCTCGCGAAACTGCCCGCCGGCAGCGGACTGCACCTCTTCGACTCCGGGCACTTCTGGCCCTTCGAGGCCCCCGAGGAGATGATCGAGGTGCTGCGCTCGTTCCTGGGCCGGCCAGCCTGATCGCAGTCCCGGAGACCCCCCGGACAAGCCGCACCGGCTCGGGCGGGCCAGCGCGCTTGACCTGCCCGCCGGCTCGCCCCGCAGTGACATGATCGCTTTCGCAGGCACACCGCGGCACCCGCCCCGAGGAGGAGTGATGACCGCCGACGACTGGGTACTGCGGCTGCGCACCCCCGCCCCCCGCGAACAGCAGAACCCGCCGGCCTGCTCACCGCAGACACTGGCTGCCGCAGCAGCCGACCTGGGGCCCGGACCCATTCAATGGGCCGTGGACACCGCCGCCGCGATGACCCGGCAGGTCATCGAACGCGTCCCCGAGCACGGCGGCGGACCAGGGCCCTACGTCAGCCTGCGCCGGGCCATCGAAGCCTCCGTCCTTGCCACACTCATCGCTCTGCATCACGACCGCGTTCCGACCAGGGCCGACGTCCCACCAGAGAGCATGGACAGCGACCGCGAATTCGCCCGGCGCGGCATCCCGCTCGACCGGGTCCTGCCCGGCATCAGAGTCGGACACGCGCAACTCGCCCGCGAACTGGCCGCCGCCATCGAACGCGAAGTTGCGCCAGCCGACCAGCTCGCCGAGACACAGCGCGTCAACGAGAGACTGTTCGAGTACGTCGACTTCCATGCCTCCGTCATGGCTGAGGAGTACATCACCGAGGGGGACCGCTTCAGCCAGACCAAGGCCGCGGCACGCCGCGCGCTCCTGGACCGCATCTTGGCCGACGCACCCGCAGGCGAGCCGGAAGAAGCGGAGACCCTGCTCGGTTACCCGATCCACCGCCACCACCTCGCCTGCATCCTGTGGCCCGCAACCGACAACCCGCCCGACACATCCGAGGCCAAACTGCGCGCGGCAGTCGCCGACATCGCCGGCACCATCGCCGATGCCACCACCCTGACCGTTCCCGCCGAAGCCGAGATCACCTGGCTGTGGATTGGCCTGCCCAGCACACCCACCAGCGCACTCATCGGCCAGATCCATGCGACGCTGGCCTCGCATCCCGACATCCGCGCCGCTATCGGCATGCCGGCCTACGGCCTCACCGGCATGCGCCAGAGCCACCTGTGCGCCCGCGAAGCAGGACGCCTCGCCCTTCTCACCAACAGCAGCACCTGCGACTACCACACCGTCCGAATCGCAGCCCTGATCACGGCCGACCAGGAGAAAGCGCGCTGGTTCATCGAAAGCGCCCTCGGTCCCCTTGCCGCCGACGACCCGCGCACCGCCGAGCTCCGCGAGACCCTCCACTGCTACCTGGCCAACGGCCGCAGCCTAATCACCACCGCCGAGCACCTCCACATCGCCCGTAACACCGTCGCCTACCGTGTCAAGAGCGCCGAGGCCAGACTCGGCCGGACCACAGGCACCGACGAACTCGAACTCCGCGCGGCACTGGAAGTAACCAGCCACCTCGGTCCGGGCCCCTGGCAAGCCAACGTCGTCGGCCCATCCATCCCCTAGGACCAGACAGATCCGTCGTCAGCCGCCCGGAACACAACAGCGCCATCAACGCCGGCCTCGCCTCCTCGGGCGGCCGACCCCCTGCCAGTCGACGCTCGGCCAGTCCCAACTGCTCGTTATCCACGACCTGTTCCCACGCCTGCTCCACCTCGGCCTCGGGCACCACCCCGGGGCGCCGGTAGGCGGCCAGGAACCGCACGTTCTCCAGCAGCGTCCGATCCGCTCTGGACAGATCTCGTACTCCCAGCCGTGCTGCCGAAACAGCTCGGCCGGCCATGCCAGGGCTTCCGCGATCTTCGGATCTTGCAGACGGCCCGCCGGCTTAACGTTCACCACCCGCACCGTCCCCGACCGCGTGACGAGCACTGGTGTCGGCACGGGGAGTGACGAGTGCCGACACCGGTCCCTTCTCTACGTTCTAACCAAACCGCCTATGGCGGATGGCGGCTGAGTCGCCTTCAGGTTTTTGTATTCGTCCAAGGCAGACAGGGGCTGTGCTGCTGTGCAGAGGGAGTTGGACTGTGGTGCCCGCCTTGGGTGTCATTACCACTCACCCTGTCCGTTCACTGCCCGTTGCGTAGTACCGCGAGACGTAGTCTTTCGGCGGCAGTGTGCTCTCCCGCATGAGGGAGAACACCTCGGCGCCTTCCCCAGGCGCGCCGTCGATCGTGTAAGCCTCGGCAAAGCGGACGTACTCGACGTTGTCGAGGCCCTCGCAGTATTCCGCGGCTTCGGCCTCGGCGCGCTCGATCGCCTCGTCGGGCGAGTGGGCGATCCACAGGGTGATGCGCTCCTCGTAGACCTCCAGCGGGCCGTGACGGAAGACGCATCGGATGCCGTACCAGGACGGATCGTTGGGTTCAGAGCCTGATGACATGGCGGGAATCCTTTCTCGCTGTCGGTGTGTGGGGTCCTGGTGGTGGCGGGCCGGCCGGATCGCCACCACCGGGGATCAGGAGAGTGCCCAAAGCACGGCGGCCACGATGTCCACCTCCCAAAAGATGACCAGGGTGACGACGAGGGCGATGATGAAGGCAAACAGTCCCAGCGCCTTCAGCGCCACCCGCAGGCTGTCCGACTGCGAGCAGTTCTTCTGCTGGTTGCGGCTGCCCGCGTAACTCTCGGCCTGCTCCAGCTTCTTCTTCGCCGAGTTGTACGCCTTGCGGTCGTACAGCCGCCCGCTGGCCTTGTCTTCGAGGGCCTGTTTCTCCTTGTGGTTCAAGGCCGCGGGCTTCTTGGAAGCTCGACCGTCCAGGTCCAGCTGGTTGACCGGGTCGGCCGGATGGACGTAGGCGTCGTCGTTGCCACCCAGGACGGGGTCGGTGGACAGGAAGCGTCCGATGGCGGGATCGTACAGCCGTACGCCCATCAGGATGGACACGGTGACGGAGTCCGCGGAGCGCTGGGCGGCACCGAGCCAGCCTTAGCAGGCCGTGGCGGTGTCGCCCTCGGCGTTGCCGTACTCGTCGTAGGACTGGGCGACTGCAGGCTGGGAGGTGTCCAGCGGGAGCCGTACGGTCACATCGCCGTGGACGTCGCTCATCTGCAGCACGGCGGAGCCGGAGGCGCCGGTGATCGCATCCAGTTGGCCGTCGATGCCGCGCATGTCGCGGGTGATCGTGCCGCTGGTGTCCTCGGCCGTCCAGCTCGGGCTGTCGCCGTCGGCACCGTAGTGATTGGTCCTGGAGCCGGTCTGAGTCCAGGTGCCGCTGAAGCGACGTCGGCCCCCACTCGCAGAAGAACGGAAGTGCCCAGAGGGTCGTGATCTTTCCGGCGCGTACCACTGTGGCGCGGGTTGGAACGTGGCGCATGCCGCCCCCTTGCTTCGGCTGCGTGGGGGGTCGCCGCACACCGGTACCTGGAACTGCGCCGCTCCGGCCGCGCCGCGCTCCAGGGCGCCGCGTCCCGGGCAGCGGGCTGCCGAAGAAGCCGAAGGGCAGGCAGGGTCCCGCTGACAGTGGCGACGACAGGTGCGGTCTCGCGGCGTAGGGAGCGAAAACAGGCAGTCTGCAGCCGCCCCGGCTGCCTTGAAGCCCACGGCCAGCCCGCCTGAGTGGGGCGGCGAGCGTGACCGCGATCGGGTTGCCCGCCCCCGGGCCGGCGGGCTGGTGCTGCAGTCCGACACCGTCGGCGAGCAGCAGCCCTGGTCAGGGGCTCATGGGATTGAGCGGGCTGACGCCGGTGCCCGCGTACAGGTCGATGTCCAAGGACAGCAGGGTGGCGTCCTCCCCCGCCTGCCGTGCGACGATCACCGCGGATGCGAGATGCAGCACCCGCCAGTCCGCCTGGCGCCATGCGCCGGCCACCAGGGCGTGGGCCGCGGTGAAGTCGGCGGCCGCGGTGAAGCGGCGCTGCAGGATGTGCTGACCGGCGCCCGGTCGTTCACGCTCGGCGACCGCGGCGTACAGGGCCGGAATCACGATCTCGGCGTAACCAAAGCTGGCCTCCACGTACAGCCGTTGAGGAATTCGTCGCCTTCGGCGAGCGCCTTGATACAGGTGTGGTCGAGCAAGACACGGATCACGCGGCGTGGTGCTCTTGTCCGAGGCTCTGCAGGAAGGCACGAGCTCGAGTCCGCGCGCTGTCAGAAAACGGTCACCCCGGTCGTCTGCCGGATCTCCTCCAAGGCCTGCTGCGCGCGCTGCTCCCTCTCCTCCTCGGTCAGCTCGCGCGCCACCAGCAGGTCGTTCATGGTGGTACCGCGTTCGCTGGCCAAGACCCTCAGGCGGTCGCGGACGTCTCTGGTCGTCTTGATACTGGTGTCCTCCTCTCCCATACAACCGCTCTACCGCCAGTAGAACGCAGGCGGGTCGGGAGCGACAGGATCGCGCAGTCGAAGTACTTCACTGCGCCGGTGTTAGGCAGATTTCGCTGTCTCCGGGTAGAAGGGCCTCTCCCATCACTTTCAGTAGCTGACGCTGTCGGGGATGTTGGAAATTGGAGTCGTCCAGCGCGGCCGACGTGCTGGCGCAGCGCCTCGTTTCCCCTGTTCAGGGCTGCACAGACGGGTCAGCGAGCCCCCTGATGGTCGCGACCAGACGGGTCAGGTCCCGCACCGCAGCAAGGACGCTGATGGAGTCGGTGCGCTGCCGGCCGCGTTCCGGTCCTGGCGCGTCGCCACCCACCCCGCAGGCTGACCTGATCACTCTCAAGATGATGCCCATCTTCTTGCCCCGGACACTGCCAAAGCCGATTCCGGCAAAGGACCAGCACTCGACATGCGGCCGGAAGCGTGACCTCAGCTCGTCAAGTCTCCGTGATCACTGGACAGGCCAGCTGCAGCCACCCAGAAGAAGACGTGCCCGCACCTGGGGGACGGCATTCGCGAGCGTTCGGCGAGGACGATCAGTGCACCGCGCAGCTCTGTGCTCAGCTGGAAAAGTCGTCGACTGTACTGCCCGCCCCTGTAGGCGTACAGCCGGAAGACCTTGACGGCCAGTTCGTCGCGGCCGTCGGCGAAGGTGTCGGGAAGCCCGGCGAGCAACTCGAAGTCGCATTTACCGGTCGCCGCGTCAGCCACCGCGCTCAGAGGCAGGAGGTCAAGCTCTGCGGCAGACACGGAAGTGTCGACCGCGACGGCATGGGCGGCAAGGGCCGCCAAGACCTCGATCAGCCGCTCGCCTTCCGCGATGTTGATGCCCCATGCCTCCAGGTGCTCCTGACGGCGGGCCTGGCGCCACGCCTCCTCGTCCACCACAGGCAGCAGGACACGGCCCAGGTGCGCGCAGCGACGCCACAGCATGTCGTGATCGGAGGCCACGGTCGACCCTCCCTAGGGCGAGTGGAACACCTGGGGCCGAGGACCAGTCCGGCCGGCGCCGGCTCTCCAACTTCCCACTACGCGCAGTGCACGTACAGAGCAGAAGCCAAGTTCCCCGACAGCGTCAGTCACTCACTCGGACGTGTATGTCTGCAGTACGCTACGCGACGTCACCTCACTCTCTGCTACTCCACGCTGATCGCCGGGCCCGACCTGGGCGGCTAGACCACGACCGGATGCCAGCTGCGCTCGACCCACCGTGGTGGTCACGGGGTCCGGCCCCTGCTCCGTGCCCGAGGCGGCGACTTTCGCGTCGGCGGCGGACCGGTCGGCCGAGTCGGCATCATGAGGGCCGCAAGCCGTGGTCTCTTGGCCATGCGCCGGCGAGACCACGGAACGCGGGAGAGCGGAATGAGAGGATTGCGAGAGTGAGGGCAACAACCATTGACATCGAGAAGGCGGCCGAGGTGCTGCGCGCCGGGGGCCTGGTGGCGCTCCCGACCGAGACTGTCTACGGTCTGGGCGCCAACGCCGAGGACCCCGCCGCCGTCGCGCGCATCTTCCAGGTCAAGGGGCGCCCGCCCTCCCACCCGCTGATCGTCCACATCGGCGGTTCGGAGCACCTGGACGACTGGGTCGAGGACGTGACCGCCCCCGCGCGTCTGCTGGCCGAACACTTCTGGCCGGGGCCGCTCACGCTGGTCCTGCGGCGCGCTCTCCGCGTGCCTCTGGAGGCGACCGGTGGCCTTCAGACGGTGGCCGTGCGCGTGCCCGACCACCCTGTCGCACTCGCGCTGCTGTCGGCCTTCGGCGGCGGTGTCACGGCCCCGTCCGCCAACCGCTTCGGCTCGGTCAGCCCCACAACCGCTGCCCACGTGCGAGCGGAGCTTGGTGATGCTGTCGACTTCGTGCTGGACGGCGGCCCCTGCACGGTCGGCGTCGAGTCGACCATCGTCGACGCCACGGGCGAGATCCCGAGCATCCTCCGGCCGGGCGGGGTGACGCGTGAGGACCTCGAAGCGGTGCTGGGGTGCCCGATCGACATGCCCTCGATGAGCAGTGTCCGGGTGCCGGGCCAGCATCCGTCGCACTACGCGCCGCGTGCGCGGGTCGTCCTCGTCGAGCCGGAGAAGGTCGTCATCGAAGTGGAGCTCGCGCAGGAGCTGGGTCACCAGGTGGGCGTCTTCCTTCCCCCCTCCCTCGCCGACGCTCCGGTGAAGGCGCACGCCGTGGTGACGGTCCCCGGCTCGCTGACCGCCTACGCGCGCGGGCTGTACGGGTTCCTGCGCGAGCTCGACCGACAGGGGTGCGACCTGATCATCGCGTCCTTGCCAGTGGAGGAGGGGCTGGGACTGGCGATCGCCAACGGCTCCGCCGCGCCGCGGGGCCCCGGACCGCTTAAGGCGGTGTGCCCTCACCGGTTGACACGGGGAGGGTCTCCGCGCGGCACGCGGCGTCCTGCTTGGATGCGCAGACGTGCCGGAGACGAACCGCTTGTTGCCCCCTTCCAACAGCAGGTCGAAGGCTTGGCGGTGGGTACCACGGCATCGATCATGTCGGCGCGGTCCGCGCCGATGGGGCTCCGAGCCCGTCCGGTCTGCACCATGAGGTTACTTCGACCAGATTTTGGTCAAGGTACGCCACTTCGGTATGCCCGCTCCGCGTGGTGAGGCACACTCGGGCACGGATGGGGGACGGGTGCGGCGACTGTAGTCCGGCGCACCATCCCAGAGTGTCGCGCCGTCTTGGGGAAGGCGGCGGGGGGGACCAGCGGGGGGGATGCATGGCGCAGTCGCTTCCGAGGCAGCGCTCTGCCCAGGAGCAGGTGTTCACACGGCGCATGGGGCTTCCGGTTGTCGTGGTCGGGGCCGGCCCGTACGGGCTGTCGGTGGCCGCGCACCTGCGGGCCGCCGGAGTGCCGGTGCGGGTCTTCGGCGAGGTGATGGGCAGTTGGCGGCACGCCATGGCCACGGGGATGTTCCTGAAGTCGACGCCGGCCGCCACCGACCTGTCCGCACCAGAGCCGGGCGGGCGGCTGGCGGACTTCCGACGGGTGCACGGGGAGGGCGAGCTGACGGAGTTGACGCCCATCCCGTGCGATGTGTTCGTGCGCTACGGGCAGTGGTTTCAGAAGCGGTACGTCGGTGAGGTGGATCCCGCCCGGGTAGTGGCCGTCGATGAGGCCACGTCCGGTGCCGGGTTCGTGGTCCGACTGGAGGACGGACAGGAACTCGAAGCAGCGACCGTCGTCGTGGCCACCGGCCTGAACGGGCTGGCCTACGTTCCGGAAGCGTTGCGGCATCTCGCGCCCGCAGGGCCAGGGCCCGCTGCCTTGGTATCGCACACCAGTCAGCACACCGACCTGTCGGCATACGCAGGCCGACGGGTCGCCGTGATCGGCGGTGGCCAGTCCGCCCTGGAGAGCGCCGCGCTGCTACACGAGAGCGGCGCCGAGGTGCAGGTGCTGGTCCGCGAACAGCGGGTGCTGTGGGGGATGACGCCCAACCTGGCCCGCCACTGGACCCCACGCCTGGCCAAGCCCGCCTCACCGCTGGGAACCGGCTGGATCCTGGCCGCAGTGTGCAAGGCCCCCGGCCAAGTGCGGCACCTGCCGCCCCGGGCCCGACTGCGCCTGTTCAGGCGCGCGTTGGGTCCGTCGGGCGGCTGGTGGCTGCGGGACCGGGTCGAGGGCATCGTGCCGGTACGTACCTCACGTCGTGTCGCCCACGCCGAGGCGACGTCCGAGGGCAGGGTGCGCCTGGAGGTCACCGGGACCTACGGCACGTCACCACAGGCCCTCACCGTCGATCACGTCCTCGCGGCCACCGGCTACCGGCTCGACCTGAACGCCGTACCATCCCTGTCGCCCGCACTACGGCGGGTTCTGGCGTGCGTACCGGGCTCGACAGCTCCGCATCTGACCGCAACCCTCGAGTCGTCCAGCCCCGGCTTGTACTTCACCGGATCGCTCGCTGCCCCGATGTTCGGGCCGATGATGCGGTTCGTAGCCGGAACCGAGTTTGCCGCCACACGTATCGCCCGTGACGCGCTGCGGTTCGCCACCGCGCGCTGACCGCATCGGGAATCTGACCATTATCCGCGTTAAGGGTGTCCTCTGGCCGCGGCGCATCACGGTAAGCAGCCACTTCCGGGGCGGTCAGGACCCGGCCGGGACCGGCACGTCAAGGCCCCGGGCCGCGACGAGCTGTGCGCTGCCGTCGGCCAGGCGGTAGCACAGGCCCACCACGGCGGCCTGGCCGGCGGCGACCTTCTCGGCGAGCACCCGGGAGCGGTCCAGCAGCAGGTCGACGGTGTGCCTTATGTGCTCGGCGAGGATCTCCTCCGGCTCAACCCGTCCGGCAGCCCGCGCCGCCAGCACGCTGGGAGTCACCCGCTCGACGACATCCCGAACATACCCCGCCGGCGCCATGCCGTCCTCCAGCGCGGCGCACGCCGCGCCGACCGCGCCGCATGAGTCGTGCCCCAGCACCACCACCAGCGGGCAGTCCAGCACGTCCATGCCGTACTCGACGCTGCCCAGCACCTCGGGGCCCATGACATGGCCTGCGGTGCGCACCACGAACAGGTCGCCCAGACCGCGGTCGAAGATGATCTCTGCGGCCAGCCGGGAGTCGGAACAGCCGAACAGCACGGCGAAGGGCTGCTGGGACGGTGCGATCTCGGCGCGACGGGTGGCGTCCTGGTTCGGGTGTTCGGGGGTACTGGCGACGAAGCGCTGGTTACCGGCCAGCAGCAGCTCGAAGGCGTCGCGAGGCGTCGGGTTTTGGATCTCGGTCATGGCGGCAGCCTACGAGTCGGCACCAGCCGTCGCATCGCCTGGTCCGGCCGGAGCTCTCCAGGCCGGGCCACGACGCTGTGGGCATCACCCCGAGGTGCAAGGCCAGAGCGGCCTCGATGCGGAACCTCAGCGCGCGGTCCGGCTGCGCCGTCCCCTACGGTCGGCCGACTGCACGCGACGGAAATGTCGCCCGGCCCGCATGGTCCGCAACCGTCCGTTCGTTCTTCACACCCGCACAACGAGCGAGGCGCCGTTCGCGCTGTCGGCCGAACGAGGACCGGCCTGCGGTCCTGGCCCGGGGGACGCCAGCCTTGGGGAACATCGCGCCCGACGCTTCCCGGTCCCCATCCAAGATCGGCCTTGGGGAACATCGTGATCGGCCTTGTGGAACATCGGTAGCCATCGGCGCTGAGACTGATCATGGTTTTGAGGTGAGGGTTCTCGCCGCTCCAGAGGTGTCCCAGCGCCCACCCGAGATCACGGTGATTTCTCCAGGCGGACGACGACCATGGCGATGTCGTCACCAGCCTCGCTGGTGAGGCCGAGGAGGGCGTCGGCGAGGTGTTCCGCGCTGAACCCGGTGCAGGTGGCGAGCGTGGAGGTCAGGCGGGTCAGGCCGGCGTCGATGTCCTCACCGCGGCGTTCGATCAGGCCGTCGGTGTACAGGATCAGGGTGTCGCCGGGAGTGAAGGTCGCGTTGGCCTGGGGGCGGGGCACGTGTTCGGGGCGGGCCCCCAGCCGCTCAGAACGCGGCTGCCAGCCACCACGCCCGGCCCACAGCCAACGCACATGGACATCCCGGCACTGTCCGGACCTCACCTGGCTAGGGCCAGGCGGATTGGGCATGAACTGCCGCCGCATTCAAGGCTTCTCAACTCCAAGACCCGCAGTCCAGAGGTATCGAATGAGCCGTTCAAGCCTGCAAGGTACGCCTTGCGCGACTAACCCCAGCGCTTGGCACCTTGTCCCCGCCCTGGCCAGACAGCAGTCCGTCAACCACACACCGCCCCTGCGACCCCCGGGACCCTCGATGACCACGCCTCGCCTCGCCGACTCGTTGACCAGTCTCGCGCCCAGTGCGCTGACCGCCCTGGCCGGTGCTTCCTGGTGGGGCATTGCCCTGCTCATCCTGGTCCACCCCGGAACTTGCCGACTGGCAGGGTCCGTGCGCTTACCGTGGTCGCGTCGGCGAGGACATTCTGCGGGACGATTTCGTCGGCCGGGGCCTCAAGGTCCCGCTCGTAGCCCGCGTAGACGCGGCGGGAGGCTCCCTCGACAAGCTCGATAGCCGCGGACGGCAGCGACGAGAGCACGCCCATGGCCGGTCCCTGGAGAAGTGCCAGTGTGGAACAGATACAACGGCAGTCAGGCCGTCGAGACCCACGGATTTCAGGCGCTGTCTGACTTCGGCGTCCAGGATGGCAGGTCGAGTGAGAGTCCGGGTTCGGAAGCCGTCGAGGACATCGGCGGTACTGCAGCCGTTTGAGGCGATGGCGGACGAGGGCTTCGAGTCGGTCGAGGGCGGCGCTGGCGAGGTTTGCGAGACTGCGTTTGGCGCAGGCCCACAGGTACTCGACGGCCCGCCCCCAAGATCATCCGTTGGCGCTTGGTCGGGGGACGCACGCAGAAGGAGATCGAGAGCGCCTGGAGCCTTTCAAGGTGCACGCCTCCCGCCTGATCGCGTGGCTCCTGGCCCGTCTGCGGGAGGGCATGCTCAGTACGAACTGAACCGGGAACCTCTCACGGGGAAGCGGCCGCGGTGTCGTTGGGGCAGGGGAAGGCGTCGGGTGGAGTGCCCCAATTCGCGGGGTTCTGCCGGTCGGGCAGGACTCCGCAGCTGAGCAGTGTGGTCGTGATTCCGCTCGGTTGGGCGATCTCGCGGATGAACACGGCCTTGTCGGGCGGGTATTTGTTCTTGCCGTCCAGTTGCAGCACGCCGGAAGCGCCGGGGTACTGGGACACGCCGTGGGCGGTGAGCCACAGGTAGATGTCGTTGGGCTGGACGTCGTCGGAAGCCGGCAGCAGGTCCTCGATGACCTTGCTGACGACACCCACGGTGTCGAAGCCGCCGGCGGCGTCCGCATCCGCGCTGCGTCCGCCGAAGACGGTGGCGAAGTCCTGGGCGAACTGGGCATAGGGATCGCGGGAGTCCGGGGTGGGGGCGTTCGTCGTCTCGTAGAAGAGCGTCATGTACGGGTAGGCGCGCGCCGTCTGTTCGGGATGAAGCTGGAAGTCGATGGGCGAGCTCTCGGTGATCATCGGGATGGTCGTGCCTTCCGGGGGCTGGCACTGGCCGCCCGCACGCTGCATCGCGTTGAGGAGGCTGGGAAGCACACCGGATCGGGCGAGGTAGACCACGATCCCGTGCGTCGCAGCGACCTTGTTGCACACTTCGCTCGCGATGTTCTCCGGCGTGGTCGCCCCGGGCTTCTCGCTGTACTTGATCTCGTCGATACCGCCGTGCGGGCGGTAGGCGGCGACGAACAGGTTCTTCAGGTCCGTGCTGAAGGCTGTGTCGGTCGGGTCGTACACGACCACGGCGTGCGGTGTGCCGCTGGTGAGTCCGCGGACCGCGGGAGAGTGGCGGATGAAGTCGGCGAGGACCGGCGCGACTCGCCCGTCGGGCGCCGAGATCTGGAAGTACCGCTGCGGGGAGTCGGGGCCGACCATGGTGCTGCCGGACACACCGTTCGCGATGACCGGGATGCCGGCCTGGTCGAGTTCCCGGACCGCGTTCAGCGACTCGGGACGGCTCTGGGTGATGCCGATGACCGCGGCGATGTGGTCCTGCCGCTGACGGCTGGTGATCATCTGTGCGACGTCCGGGTCCTTCGGCGCTGCGGCGCTGTGCGCGCCGTACTGGAAGTACTGGCCGGTGTTGGCGATGAGCAGGCGGATCGGCATCTTGTTCTGGCGGACCCCGGTGTTGAGCTTGTGCTGCTGGGCGATGGCGCCGCGCAGGATCTGCAGGCCGATCGGCGGGTCGTCGTACACGCCGTTCTGCAGACTCAGGGGAGCGAGGAAGACCAGGGTGCGGTAACGCCCGTCCGGGATCTGGGCGTTCTCCTTGGCGACCTGGTGCTCCAGGTCCCGCAGTTCCCTTCCGCGGTCTCCCGGTACGGCCAGATCACATTGCCTGCCGTCGGTGACGCCCACGCGCTCACCGGTGCTGACAGTGACGCAGGAGGGAGGCGCGGGGGGCGGAGTGGGCCAGAGGTAGTGCGGGGCCAGGAGGATGCCGGCGGTCGCCGCGGCCGTGACGGGCAGAGTGGCCGGACGCAACCAGTCGAGTGGGTGGTCCCGGCGGGCCATGACGCCCCAATGGGTGTCGATCTTCGTCTTGGCCGTGCCCTCCGTGTCGTCCTCGGCCGGCAGCGTGATGAGGCGTACCGGCTCGTCACTTCCCTCGTTGAGGAACGTGAAGACCTTGTCGGCGACGCCGTTGGGCCGGTCGGGGTCGGCGCCCAGCGGCGCGGCGTAGTCCGGAGGCGGACCCGCGCAGGCGGCCAGGACGAGCAGCGGCTTGGACGGTTGGTCACCGGCGAGCTCCTCGAACGTGCCGAGGAAGGCGCGGCCGGGGCCGTCCGCGTCGTCGATCTCGGGAATGAGGACGACGAAGGACCACCGGCGCCGTGCCCACAGATGACTCAGCCAGGTCCTTCTCCGGCTCGCTTTCCGCAGATCGGTGAGCAGCGCGCGCAAGAGGATCCGTCGCACGCGCGGGTCTTCCCTGTCCAGCTCGCCGTCCTGGCAGAAGGCGAGCGCGGCGTCCAGGAAGCAGGTCGCGTTCGCTTCGTCCGCGACCCAGCGCAGGCCCCAGTGCCGCAGGTAGAACCGGTAACAGACCTTGGGAAGGCCGACGACCAGGGCTGCCACGAGTCCCTGCAGCCAGCCGGTCAGGAGATGCTGCCCCAGGAAGTCCGCGAGGCTAGCGCAGGCACGCAGCGTCTTCCGCCTTTTGAGCAGGGCCGCGTACAGGTCCTCGAGGATCGGCTGCTGCTGGGCCTGGAAGTCGCCCGTGCCGCGTTCGGAGTCCAGTACGGCCCGGCAGGTGTGAAAGGCCGACAACCGCAGTCTTCCCGACGGCATGGTGAGCTGGAACCGCAGTCCGACCCGGTCGATCGCGGCCATGAAGCCTCCGCTCAGCTCCGCGTCGTCGACGACGGCGTGCGGTACCTGGAAGTGAGGGTTGCCCCGCCGTCGCGACAACCGGTGCTCGTACTCCCGGACCATGAGGGCCGGTGCCTGGACATCGCCGCCGTCCTGCCTGGTGAGGATCAAGGCAGGCACCTTCTCGGCACGGGACCGCGTGGCCGCGAAGGCGTCGAGCTGACGTATGAGGCGGTCCGACCACCTGGGGTATCGCGGGGCCGGGTCCGTGGGCGTGGGGGAGTTGGACACGCAGTTCCTCCCTCGGGGAAGTAGGGAGGCCAACATGCCATGTAAGGGAGATGTGAAAATGCGCTATGTCTGTCACTGACTCCTAATGGGTGATTCAGACCGTTTCCGAGGCGATGGATGGCAGAACCGCGAGGAGGCAAGAGTTTCTCGCCGCGGAAGCGAGAAGCGATAGGCGGGCGTTTCGGGGTGGCAGGTCAACGGAGAGTCCGGTTCCGGTGAGGAAGCCGTCAAGGACGTCGGGGCGGTACTGCAGCTGTTTGAGGCGATGGCGGACGCGGGTTTCGAGTCGGTCGAGGGCGGCGGTGGTGAGGGAAAAGGCCCACAGGGCCGCACCGTGGCCAGCATGGTGGCGGTCGTGCGGGTCCTCCAAGTCCCGCAAAGTGGGCGCCTTCAAGCCCATCCCGTGCCGGGCCAACGCGGCCATCCGCGTCACCGGCACCCCGCCGGTCCCCACCAGGCCAGCCCCGAGTGCGCGCACTTCCCGGGCCCGGTCCAGGGCCTCGCGTATCGCTAGCGCACCGGCCTGGTCCACAATCGCTCCAGCTCCGAGACCCGCTTCCCGGGCGGCACCTTCCGCAGCTCGCGCGTCGCCTGCGTGGCGCTCTCGGCTGATACCGAGCTCCAGGAGGGCGGCGACGGGCGGGCCGGGCCTCCGCCGGATGCCGGAACGGCCCGTCGCGGATGATGTACCTGTGGCACTGGCCGGCTCTCCACGAAGCTCGAAGCCCCTGATCACCCTGAGGTTTCTGGCTACGACTCGCGGCCCTGTGCGCGCAGTTGCTCGTTGATGCGCTGGGCTTCTTCGAGCTGGTCTTCACGCGTGCTCGGGAAGGTCCGCACCGACCCGAAGTGGGCAACCGCACTGGTGAGGGCCCTGTTGATCCTGACGAACCGTGAAGTCTCCCGCTGACCGACGATCTTCACGAGAGTCATGCGCTCGTGGCCAGTCAGATCCTCCCGAAGCCCACGCACGCCAGCCCACTCGGCTGTCCCCCGTAGCGGCCCCGGAGCCCCGGTCACGAAGTCCGCGTACGCCGCGACGCGACCTCGGTCCGCTCGGCCAGGCCGAGCGGACCGGTCGTCGTCATACCGGCTTTCGCGTCTCCTGCTCCCGTACGACCTCCAGCACGGCGGCGGTGAACTCGTCCGGTTGCTCGATGTGGCCGAAGTGGCCGCTGTGTTCGAGGACGGTCAGTCGCGCTCCGGGGATGCCGTCCCGCAGCATCACGGCCCAGCGCGGGCCGCAGATGAAGTCGCGTCGCCCTGCGATCACCACCGTGGGCACGGTGATCTCGCCCAGCCGGTCCCGGACGTCGAAGGGCTCTCCGCCGGGTGCGGTGGCTGGCTCCGCGGAGATGTGCACTCGCGCCAGGAAGTCGGTGAACTCGGCCTCGCGGGCCCAGAAGTCGGCGAAGTACACCGGCAGCGCCTTGCGCAACAGTGTGCTGACCTGTTCGTCGTCGCCTGCGGCCAGGGCGTTCTGGAACGCTGCCGGAACGTTGGCCGCCTCGAGGCGGTCCGGGTAGAGATCCGGGTAGGTGCTCAGTCCGGTCATCGCGGCCTCCCACCAGTCCGGGCCGGCGACCGGTGAGGTGTGGTGGAGAACCAGGCCGGCCAGCCGGTCCGGGTGGTCCAGCGCGTACCGCTGGGCGACGAAGCCCCCGTGTGAGTGGCCGAGCAGGTATACCCGCGGCTCATCGAGGTGGTCGATGAGGGCGGTCAAGAAGCGAACGTAGGTGTCCAGGCCGTAGACGGCCGGGCGGCCAGGTTCAGCGGGGCCGGACAGCGCGGACCGGCCGACCATCACGGGCCGGGCAGGTGCCACGTCCGCGACCGGGCAGGCGCCCGGGTGACGGACGAACGATGGGGGGAGGCGAGAGAAGGCAAGGGAGGACAGCGGCCGCGGGTCTGTCCGCCTCGACGAGTTGGCAGCCGGTCTCGGTCCCGTCCCTGCCCTCGTACCCCGGATCAGCGGCGATTCGTGCGCGGGCGCGGTACCTCCAATTCCTCCAGGTGGGAGTCGGGGCGACGGTCGAGGTGGCCTCCCCTTCGGCCCGGTCCTGCTCGGCCAACCCCTCGGCAATCACCAGTTCCTCCCGCTCGGCCCGGACCTCCTGCAGCTACTTGGCCAACTCCTCGGCCAACGTGTCCAGATTCACTCCGGCGAGCTGTGATCCGCTTCGCCTCCTGCATGCCCACACGCCGTCCCCGCGACATCCCCCTGTACCAACCCGGTGACGGATAGCAAGAGGGGCTCGGACCTCGGCGAGCAGAACCCGACAACGGCTCCGGCCATCACGTCAGACGATCTTCACCGTGGACACCCGCCGACGACCAGCGTGAGTGTCCCGCCCGCTCCTCACACCAGAGCCACGACCAGCAACCTCACGATGCACAGTGCTCATTCATCGTGGGCGAGTTCAGTGAGCGGCAGGTTGGCGTTCCGTGGACTCAAGGACGTCCGGCATTCCCACCATCGCCGCCCGGACGGGTCATGCCACTCCAGCCGCTGTCGAGGAGGACGAAGACCCGGTCGAGGGCGGATTCGGCGTCGTGACGTCCGTGGACGAGGGCGACGGCGTCGAGGGCGAAGTGGGCGAGTGCCTGACAGCCGGGGTCGTCGGCGGGCAGGCCGGTGTCGGCGGCGATCGCTGCCGCCAGGGCGTTCTCGTGGCGGAGCCACATGCGGCGGCCATACTCGCGCAGCGGCGGGGTGGTGTCGACGAGCCGGAGGAAGTCGGTGAAGCCGGGGTCGGTGCGGACCCGGCGGGAGCGTTCCTCGCGCAGGAGTCCGCGCAGCGCCTGGGGGATGGTTTGGCCGGCGGGGCGGTCGCGGACGGCGGCGACGAGTGCGGCCTCGCGGTCGGTGTCCTGGTCGAAGACCAGCGCTTCCTTGCCGTCGGGGAAGTGCTTGAACAGCGTGGTCACCGAAACGTCGGCTGCCTCGGCGATGTCCCGCACGCCGACCGCGTCGTAGCCGCGCTCCAGGAACAGCTTCAGCGCCGCGTCCGCCAGTGCCTGGCGGGTGGCGGCTTTCTTGCGCTCGCGGCGCCCCATCTCGGTCATGCCATCACACTAGCGCATCCGATCACTAAGTTTATTCGTTGCGCTTTTTTATCGGCTTCACTTATGGTGGCGTTGCTCCTCCGCCCGGGCGAGGCCGGCCGGGGGACGACCGCTGACAGCGCGCCCCGGCACCACCGCACGGGGCGTTCGCTCCCGACAGAAAAGGAATCTCACCCGTGACCATCACCGCACCCCGCATCGCGATCATCGGCGGGGGACCCGCCGGACTGATGTGCGCCCGCATCCTCCAGCAACACGGCATCGAGCCGGCCGTCTACGACGCCGACTCCGCCGTGGACTCCCGCGACCCGGGAGGCACACTCGACCTGCACGCCGACGCCGGCCAGATCGCCCTGGAGGACGCCGGCCTGATGGACGCCTTCCTGGCGCTGGCCCGCGTCGAGGGCCAGGCCAAGACCCGTCGGGACCACCACGGCACCGTCCTGGCCGAGTACATCCCCGCCGAAGACGACACGGCAGCCCCCGAGATCGACCGCGGCCAGCTGCGCACCATGCTCTTCGAACACCTCCAGCCTGGCACCGTCCGCTGGGGGCACAAGCTGCTCGAGGCCACGCCGGCCGATGACGGGACACACCGTCTGGAGTTCGCCAACGGCATCCATGTGCAAGCAGATCTGGTCATCGGGGCCGACGGAGCTTGGTCGAAGGTCCGTCCCCTGCTCACCGAAGCGGTGCCGCAGTACCTCGGAGCCTGTTTCCTTGACGTGCGCTTCGATGACGTCGACACCTGCCACCCCGAGATCGCCGCGCTCGTCGGAGACGGCCACATGTTCGCCAACGACAACGCCGGCCGTGCGGTGATCGTCCAACGCAACAGCAACAACGTGGTCCGCGGATACATCGCTTTCCGCGCCGAAGCCGAATGGGCCACCGAGGTCGGCGTGGACCTCGCCGCCCGTGACGCCGTGCGCGACTTTCTACTGCAGGAGTTCAGCGGCTGGTCGGCGGCCATGCGTCCGCTGCTTACCGACAACGACAGCGACTACGTACCGCGTTCCTTTTGGGCCCTGCCCGCACCCTTGACCTGGAGCCACCGCCCTGGCGTCACCCTGTGCGGCGACGCCGCCCACCTGATGGCGCCCTTCGGTGGACACGGCACTAATCTCGCCCTCCTCGACGGCGCCGAACTCGCGCACGCCATCGTCAAGGAGGGCACCATCGACAAGGCCATCACACGCTACGAAACAACGATGTTCCCCCGGTCCGGCAGGCTCGCCACCGAGTCCAACAATGGACTGCGGAGCTTCTTCGCCACCACGTCCCCGGACGCCCCGCACCTTCCCCCGGACCACGCCCAGGAGCACAAGAACTACGTGACCAGGGCGGCCGAATACCGCCGCCGCCAAGCCGAAGCCGAAGCCGAGCACTCATAGGTCATCGGCGCGCCTCACCTACCAGGGGCACCGTGTCGACCACCGGGTGAAGCGCCCTGCGGGCCGCCGCCTCGGCCGCCGTGACCAGCGCGCGCGTCACCGGCGCCGGCCGCCGACATCTCGCCCTGGGCGCCCACCGCGCCTGCGAGAAGCAGTTCACCGAACGGCCACACGTACACGCGATCGCACGACCGCGGTTCAGCCGTCGAGGCGGGCAGGGCAGCGCGTTTCGCACCGAGGCGGACCGCGGCAACGTCGACGGTGTCGAAGTGTGTGGTGCCGCACAGGCGCCACCGGCACCGGCCATCGCCTCGACACCCTGCGCAACAGGGAGTGATCCGGCCCTTGGTGAGCCTGGGACGGCGTCCGCCGGCCCACCCGCGAGCCCGTCGTTGGTTGGCCACGATCAGTCGCGTTGGAGCTCAGCGGGCACGCTGAGCATGCCGAACATGGCAGGTCGTCCACGGTGAAGGTGTCGATGCGCCGCTCGCGCAGCCCGGCGCCGAGGGCGATCAGTGGAGGATGGAGTGGGAGAGCCGATCGAGTCGGGTGACACCGGCAGGAGGTAAGTCGCCGTCACGCTGGGCGCCTCGCGGCACGCAGTAGATACAGGCTGACGGCGGCCGGGAGTGCCAGGACGGCCAGGGTGGCCGGGATGAATGCCGCTCCCAAGCCGGAGTGCAACGCGCCCGCGGCGACCACGGACTGCGCCACCCACAGCAGCAGCGACGTCAGGGCGGCCATCGTCCCGATCGCCTTGTCCCGGTTGCGCCACCGAGGCGCGGTCCACAGCCACCATAGCGCGACGATCAGGGCGGGGGCCGCCCAGGAGGGGTAGGTAGAAGGTCAGGGGGCCTGCCAGCGTCGGCACCACCAACGTGACGATGGGTGCGTCGTCGGGACGCTTGCGGAGCGGGAGGCTCCTCACCGAGGGCGGTCACCGCGATCGTACGTGGGTCGCCGGGCGAGCACGTCGCGGGTCCCGTCGTCGCCGGTGGCGCTCTCCCCCGCGAGCGCCACCGCGATCTTCCTCGGGACCGCCACTGCGGCGGCCCTTGTCGGGGCGGCCCGTTGCGGACTCGCGGGACGCCAGGTCCCCCGCCGCGCTTACGCGTGGTGGGGACCTGGCAAGCGGCAACGCTGGGCGGGTCAGACGTTGAACGCCGTGGCCACGGCATCTCCGAGCTGATTCAAGACGTCCCGTGAGAGCTGCACCGATCCGGTGAATGAGAAGAAAGCGTGGGTGGCACCCTTGATCGGGAGGTGCTTGACCGGCACATCGGCGTCGGCGAGCTTCTGCGCGTACCGGTCACCCTGGTCCCGCAGCGGATCGTGTTCGGCGGTGACGATGACGGCAGGAGGAAGCCCGGCCAGCTCGTCGGAGCGCGCCGGCGAGACGCGCAGGTCGGCGCCTTCGTCGGGTGTGTTGAGGTAAAGGCCCCAGAACCATTCGAGCCAGCTGCGGCTCAGCAACGGTCCGGCCATGTTCTCGTACATGGAGGGGCTGTCGTCGAACCGGTCGACCGCCGGGTACGCCAGTACCTGCAGTGCGATGTGAGGTCCCCCGCGCCGCTGCGCTTCCTGCACGAGGGCTGCGGCGAGGTTGCCGCCGGCGCTCTCACCGAACACCGCGATGTTTGGCCCGTCGCCGCCGAAACTTCCGGCGTTGGCCGCGACCCATGTCAGGGCGGCGTAGGCGTCTTCGATCCCCGCCGGGAAGCGGTGTTCGGGCGCGAGCCGGTAGTCGACGGAGACCACGATGGTGCCGGAGCGGTTGGCCACGATGCGGGCGATGTGGTCCTGGCTGTCCAGGTCTCCGAGGACCCATCCGCCGCCGTGGAAGAAGACCGTCACGGGCAGCGGCCCGGAGCGCGGGACGGTGGCGGGGGTGTAGATGCGGATGGGGACCTCGAGGCCTTCGGCGGCGGCCACTGCGTCGTGCACGCTGCCGACCGGCTCGGCGTCGCCCGCGAGGGTGGAGAGGCTGCTCACGAAGTCGCGGTTCTCCTCGACCGTTCGACTCTCCGGTGCCGGTCCGCCTTCTTCGGCCAACTTCTCGAGCAGGGCAGCGATCTGGGGGTCGAGGGACATGATGAGGACCTTCCTGGAGCTGCCGGAACGACACAGATTGGAGGTGCGCGTATGAACTCGCCAGTAGACGTCAAAGGGCTGGAGGGGCGCCGACTCACTAGGCCCGGCCGGAGAACCCGTGAACGCATCATCGAGGCCGCCGCGGAACTGATGTTCCACCGCGGCGTCGGGGGTACGAGCATCCCGGACGTCCCGTCGGCTGCCTGGGTCAGCGCATCGCTGATCTACCACTACTGCGGCGACAAACAGGGCTTGGTCCTGGCCGTCGTTGATTTTCAGACGAACGCCAGGCTCGACCGGCAGCGTCCCCTGCTGGACAATCTGGACAGCATCGACGCGCTGCGGGCCTGGCGCGACAGGGCGGCCGACCGACAGGACGCCATGGGGTGGGTAGGCGGCTGCGAGATCGGCTCGCTCGCCAGCGAACTCGCCGAGACCGACCCCTCGGCCCGCACCGACCTTGCCGCGTCCTTCGAGCGGTGGGAAGCACCCATCAGGTCGGGGCTCGCCCGCATGCAGGCTCGCGGTGAGCTGAGCGAGTGCGCCGACATCACCGCACTGGCCACCGCCCTGCCGGCCGCCGTCCAAGGGGGCATGCTGCTGTCCCAGGTCCGCCGGTCGAGCACCGCATACCGACATGCCGTATCGGCGGTGATCGACCACATCGAGAGCTACGTCCCTCAGTAATCGCTCGGGCCCCGCGCGACCAGCTCCGCAAGCGCGTCCGCCGTGAGATGAGCCGATTCGTCGGTGCGAGGCCGACGGCCCCGGGAGGGGTGGCCACGGGTCGCCGTCCGGCGCTGAATCGCTGGCCCTGGCTGCGCTGTCGCATCTGTTCTGGATGGGGGCCCGCCGGGGGCGGTGCATCGTGTGCGGATCAGCGGGCGATCGAGATTGCGAAGGGTGCGAATCCGCTGGACCGAATCACGTGCGGCACGAACAGTATCGCGGCTTCCGTGGCGCGGGCGGTTTGGATTCCGCCGAGGTCGGTGATCCACTCAGTGCGCCAGCCGAGGTCGGTGAGCAGTTCGCGGACGGTCTGCTTGGCCTGCGGGTCGTCGCCGGAGAGGAACGCGGTTGGTGCCTGGGTGAGCGTGGCCGGCGCGGTCATCACCGGGAAGAGCATGGTGTTGAGTGTCTTGACGACGTGCGTTTCGGGGAGCGCTTCCTGGAGTTGTTCGGCGAGGCTTGAGCCGGGGTAGATCAGGTCGGCGGGCAGGCCGTCCGGTCCGTCGGTGGTGGCGTTGGAGACGTCGACGAGGATCTTGTCGCGCAGTTCCTGGCGCAGGGCGGCGAGACGTTCCAGCGAGCCGGCGCCCGGGGTGGCGTTGATGACGATCTGGGCTGTCCGGGCAGCGTCGGCGGCGGCGCCGGGCGAGCGGTCCGCCACCCTCACCTCATGTCCTGCCCGGGTGAGGGCCGTGGCCAGGTTGCCGCCGACGCGGCCGTTTCCGAGAACGGCGATCGTGGTCATGATGATCTGGTCCTTCCGTATGTGCGGGTTGTGGTGCGCGGTCAGTGTGAGAGGGTGGTGACGGCCCCGGCGTGGACGCCGGGTGCGGCGGCCAGGAGGCTCTCGCTCTGCGGGGTCCAGGGGCGGCCCTGGGCGTCGGAGATCTGTCCGCCGGCCTCGGTGACGAGCAGCGCCCCGGGCAGCAGGTCCGCGCGGGCGCCGGCGAACTGCCAGAAGGCGTCGATCCGGCCGGCGGCCACGTTCAGCAGGTGCAGGGTTGCGGGCACGGCGGTGCGGACGACGAGCGCGTCGAGGAGCATCGCGGTGATCGAGGAGCCGATGCGTCGCACGACCTTCTCGTCCTCGTCCGGCCGGGCCTGGCTGGTGGCCACGATGCTCAGGCCAAGGTCCGCGGTCTGGGAGACGTGCAGCTGTCGGCCGTCGAGGTGGGCGCCCGCGCCGGCGAGCGCGGTGTACGTCTCGCCGGTCAACGGCAGGTGGACCGCGGTGAGCACCGGCTGGTTCTCACGCACGAGGGTGGCGGTCACCGCCCACTCCGGCAGGGCGTGCAGGTGGTTGACGTTGCCTTCGGCCGGATCCACGACCCACCATTCGCCGGGCGGCAGCGCCCCGCCGTCCAGCTCGTCCTCCACCCAGCCGGCGTCCGGACGCAGGCGCGTGAGGCGGGGGCGCAGGATGTCGAGGGCCACCTCGTCGTTGACGGCGAGCGCGCGCATCAGCTCTTCGCGGGTCTGGTAGCGGACGACCTCGCCGAAGCGCTCGCGCAGCGCCGAACCGGCCGCACGCACGGCGATCGCGGTCTGACCGAGCAGGTCGGCGTCAAAGGTGGCGACGTCAGTGGTCTGAAGTATTTCGGACATGGTGAACTCCCTTTTGAGTAGGAGGTGATGAGGCCGTTCGGGCCGAACCGTGCGCACTGTTCCGCGCTCTGGTCCCGAAGGTATCCAGCCCCTTGATTAACTTCAAATGCATGTAAAGCACGGCTAGGATTACTCACATGCAATTGGATTTGAACCTGCTCGCCGCGCTCGACGCGCTGCTGGAGGAGGGCAGTGTGGCCGGGGCGGCCGCGCGCCTGCATGTCACCGCCCCCGCGATGAGCCGGAGTCTGGGCCGGATTCGGCGCACGACCGGGGATCAGATCCTGGTGCGCACCGGCCGCACGATGACCCCGACGCCGTACGCGATCGCCGTCCGGGAACAGGTGCACGAGCTGCTGCACCAGGTTCAAGGGGTGCTGGCACCGAGTCGTGAACTCGATCTGGCAACGTTGGAGCGCACTTTCACACTCCGCTGGCATGATTCCCTGGTCGCCTTGAGCGGCCCCGCGCTGCTCGCGGCCGTGCGTGAAGAGGCGCCGGGTGTGCGATTGCGCTTCGTCGCGGAATCGAGCATCGACACCCCCGAGTTGCGGCGCGGCGAGGTGGACCTGGAGGCGAACGCCAACCGGCCGAGCCCACCGGACGTCCGTGCCGAGAATGTGGGCGAGTCCCGCCTCGTCATCGTCGTGAGGCAGGGGCACCCCCTCACCCGCGTCAGCACCGTCACCGCAAAGCGGTACGCCGCCGCTGAGCACGTCACCGTCTCGCGACGTGGAAACCTCAGCAATGCCCTCGACGACGCCCTCGCGCGACTTGGCCTCACCCGCCGCGTGGTGGCGACCGCGCCCACGGAAGCGGCCGCGTTGGAGTTCGCCCGCGGCTCCGATCTGGTGATCAGCGTCCCCGAAGCCACCACGCGGTCAGCTGTCGCCGACCTCGGCCTGGTCGTGCTCCCCCTCCCGCTCGAACTGCCGTCGGCACCGATATACCTGTCATGGCATCAGCGCTACGACACCGACCACGCCCACGCCTGGCTGCGCGGGCTGGCACGAACCGCGCTTGCCATGGGGGGAGCGTCGTCGTAGTCGGCCGTCCGGCCCCTTCACCCATACGTCCACGCGACCACCTCGATGCCGCACAGCCGACCGCTGTGCGGACCCGCATCAGATCACCAGCCCCCGGCAGTCGGCGTACACCTGATGGGGGGCGCAAAGCCCGGGTTTGCCGAGAATGCAGGACA
Source organism: Streptomyces sp. NPDC054783 (assembly GCF_053611725.1). Classification (NCBI taxonomy): domain Bacteria; kingdom Bacillati; phylum Actinomycetota; class Actinomycetes; order Kitasatosporales; family Streptomycetaceae; genus Streptomyces; species Streptomyces sp. NPDC054783. Next base: position 34,371 of record NZ_JBSHAY010000033.1, read on the forward strand.
CGAACGTCTTTACGGTCTCCTGGCTGCCTCCACCCCAATGCTGCTGGCCCGGTGCCGCCACACCTCCGTCCGCTCCCAGGAGCGGTACGCACGCCCCGGCGTCGGCGCGGTCGCTCGGCACGTAGCCGAACGGGGCGGCGATCTGCTTCAACGTCAGCAGCCGTCTGTCCGTGCGGGTGCTGGCCGTGGAGGCGGCCAGACCGACGCCTGCGGCTCAGGATCTCGGATCTGTGGGCCCTGCTCACTCGGTCGACTCCTGGCCGGTGAGCAGGTTGAGCAAGCCGGCGGGGGCGTTGTCGCCGAAGATGAGCTGGTGGTTCTTGTCGGATTCGGCGGCGAAGTGGGCGCTGCGGGGAAATAGAGCCTGCTCGTACTCCGCAAGGGCGACTTCGATGTCGTCGGGGTGTGCGGCGATGGCTTTGCCGAGTTCGGCGCCGTCGAACATGGCCAGGTTGGCTCCCTCCCCGGCGAACGGTGACATGAGGTGGGCGGCGTCGCCCAGCAGCGTCACTCCGGGAACACGGTCCCACCGGTGGCCGATCGGCAGGGCGCTGATCGGGCGCGGGGCAAGGGCGGTTTCCCCGTCAATGATGAGTGCGGTGAGTTCCGGCGCCCATCCGGTGAATTCTGCCGCCACCTGGGCCGCCGCCGTTTCGGGACTGGCGAGGACGGCGGAGACCCATTCCTGCGGCTTGGTGAGCGCGACGTAGGTGTGAAGAACGGCGCCAGCCTCTCGATGGCCAAGGATCCCCTTGCCGGCCGTGACCGCGAACAAGGAACCGTCGCCGGTGGCCTTGGCCGCTGCGGGGTGGCGCTGGTCGGCGTCGTACAGGTAGGTCTCGATGAACGACGTGCCGACGTACTCGGGCTTCGCGTCGGAGATCAGCGGCCGGACCCTCGACCAGGCACCGTCCGCGCCGACGAGGAGGCCGGTCGTCAGGGTTGACCCGTCGGCGAATGCCAGCTCGTGCCTGCCGTCCCCGAGGGGGCGGACACTGGTGACCTTGTGTCCCCACTGGATCATCTCGTCGGGCAGCGAGTTGATCAGGATCCGACGCAGGTCTCCGCGGAGCACCTCGGGGCGCCCGCCCGTGCCGTCGTCGGGCTGGTCGAGCAGGACCGCGCCGTGCTGGTCGAGCACGCGCACGGCCTCGCCGCCTTTGTGGATGATCGCGCGGAACTCGTCGGTGAGGCCGGCCGCTTCGAGGGCGAGCTGCCCGTTGTACTCGTGGAGGTCGAGCTGGCCGCCCTGCGTGCGGGCCTCCGCCGATGCCTCGGCTTCGTAGATGGTCGCGGGGATGCCGTGCAGGTGCAGGACCCGGGCGAGGGTCAGGCCGCCGAGCCCGGCACCGATGATCGTGACGGGAGTGGTCATGGTGGTTTCCCTTTCGGCTGGACACGCTCTACTCGGGTACAATGTTCGCAGTAATGACGCTCACGATAGCACTACTGCGAACAGTGAGCGCAGTAGTGAGGAGGAAAACCGATGGACGACGCTCACACGGTGATCTGGAACCGGCCGGAGCGGGCCGCGAAAGGCCCCGCGCCGTCACGCACCCGGACGGAGATCACCGCCGCCGCTGTCGCGATCGCCGACGCCGAGGGCATCGAGGCTCTGTCCATGCGGCGCGTCGCCAAAGAGCTGGGAACGGGCACAGCCTCGCTCTACCGCTACCTGGCATCCAAAGACGACCTGCTCGACCTCATGCTCGACGCCGTAGCGGCCGAAGACGGCGGCCCGCCTGCCCCCACCGGCGACTGGCGCGGCGACCTGCGGGCGCTGGCCCATCGCTCCCGGGCCACCATCCACCGGCATCCCTGGATGGCCTCCCTCGCGGCAGGGCGCCCATCACTTGGACCGAACTCCCTCGATGCCACCGAATGCGCGCTCGCCGCCCTCGATCCCCTCGGCTTCGACATCGACGTCATGATCACCGTCGTCAACACGCTGCAGGCCTTCGCCCGCGGCTACGCCATCGGTGAGCTCGCCCAACAGGAAGCCGTCCGACGCTCCGGAGTCGGCATCCAGGAATGGATGGACGCCCACGCGCCCTACCTCGACAAAGTCGTCAAAACCGGGCGCCACCCACTCCTCGCCCGGGTCATTCGTGATGCCGAGCTCCCCCATGCGGCCGACAGCGCCGAGCGCGGGTTCGAACTGGGACTCGAACGACTCCTCGACGGATGGGAAGCCAACCTCCCCGTCCGGTCCTGACGATTCGACAGCACCTGCTGGGGGTTCATCGGGGAACTCCGCACCCGGGCGCCGGCCTCCGCGCGCTGAACCCCTGACCCGGCGCGATTCCCACGAGCCAGAATCAGAGAACGATCAGGGTGACTAGCACGATCTCCAGCCCGTGCTGCCCGACGCGGCTCGGATCTGCCGCCAGGACCAATGGCAGCGAGGTGCTGCTGTCCCATACGGTCACCTCGACGGCGCCCGCGTTGGCCTCCAAGGTCAGCAGACACGGGCCGGGGGCGTACTTGCGCGCGTTGGTGACCAGCTCGGTGACGACCAGCTGCACCATGCCCTCATGCGCGTCGAGCCGGAGCGGCCAAGCGAAGCCGACGAACAGGACGGAGGGTGGCCGGGTGATGGCGATTCTTGAAAACGGCTCTGTCCGCAGTTCCGTGAACGATCTTGAAGATGAGCGTCAATGCCGGAATGCTGACGTGGGTGGAGGGCAACGGTGCAGACGGGTGGGCTTCGGTCCATGACGCCCTTCGCCAGGTGTTGTCGCAGCCCGTATCGCGCCTGGTGACCGCGGAGTCCAGCATTGCTGTCGGGGTTGCTGAGCGATGGGACCTCCCGGAAGGCGACCGAGCTGCTCTTTATCAGTGGGGTTTGCCACGGAATCCGCTCTTCACGCCTTGTCAGGCTGACACGCTCCCCACACTTCTGCCCAACAGGGCTGGAGGGCACGAGCGCCGCCTGGTCATGGACGGACAACGGCTCTACGACCTGGGCTATTGAGGGTCCGATCCGAGCAGTTGTGTGGTTGCATGCTTGCATGTTCCTGGCGCCGGCTGTGCGAGCGCCACCTATCCGTTCGGCGTGTCAGTGCCGGTGCCCGCCACGGTGGTCGCGGTCGCGGCCCACGAAACGGCGTCGACGTGGCGGCTGCGATCGGTGCGCAACGTGACGGTGTCGCCGTCCCTTTACCACACCTCATGCCGCCGGTCCTGGTACAGGTCGGTGCGGGTGTCCCTGCCGTAACCGGTGTGGACGCGGACCGTGACCCAGCCCTTAAGCCACACGTGATGGAGGGTGTAGGTGTGGCCGTCCTCGTCCGGCAGTGTCCGGCCGTCCAGGTTCACCGCCCGGCGGGTTGCGTTGGTGAGGTCCACCCACTCCCTGTTCAGCGAGCGGGTGGAGCGGTCGTCGTCCCGGCCCGGTGAGTCGTACTGGACATCGCTGATGTACACCGCGGTGTGACGGGGGTAGCCCGGGTGGTGATCGGCGGCCGCGGCCGGCAGCGCGGCCGCTCCCACGGAAGCGGCCGTTACGGCGGTGACGGCCCTCAGGCGGCGGATGGAAGAAGAAGCCCCACATATTAGGTCGAGGCGGACCGTTTCAAAGGCAGGAGTCTCTGGCTCGAGGCCGTCCACGAGCAGCCGTTGAACACCGCAGCGGTCACTCTGGTTGGCGCTCCGGGCCGCCGAAGTCGGGGCTCGTGTAGTCCGGGCTCGCGAAGCCAGAGCGCCGCTCGGAGTCGGTGCCGTCATAGGGACTGGAGAAGCCTGGACGGTCATAGCCGAGGTATGGCATGCGGCCGGACGGGGCCTGGGGCGGATCATGACGCCGCGGAGTCGCTGTGCCGGGCTCGGCGAGGGCCTCCTGAAAGAATGGCAAGAAACCACGCTCCAGCAGGGCTTGCCGCCACGCCTCCCTGGCCCGATCCACCTCCGTACTCAGTTGCTGATCGTGGTCGCCGCCCCACGGGGAGGACGCCTCACGCAGTGCGGTGCCGATGAGCCAGATCACCCCGGCCAGGGATACCAGGATCATGATCCCGCCCAGGATCAGTCCCGAGCCGATCACCATATCGGCGTCCGCGGGCGCCAGGCCGAGAGCTTTCAACGCGTAACCCACGGAAAGGCAGACCACGCCGAGCGCTCCGAAAAGGATGGACGCCGTGACAGCGTAGGCGGCAGCCGCACCCGGCTCAGACGGGGTCCTGGCGGGGGCAGGGGTGCGCTTGGGCACGGTGGGACGCTCTCGTGCCCCGAGCAAGGCTGCCACCAACCGGAACCGAAGCGGCAGGCCTCGGGAACCTGTGTCCCGGCTTCGGCCCGCGCGGTACTCGACGCCCAGGATGCTCGCAAGGACGCGCCGCCCGATGCCCGCTCCGGTGGCGGCGGCTTGGACCGCCTCCGCCCTTGTGGCGGCGCCCTTCTTCGCGCCCGTGCCCGAGGTACCGGTGCCGGACTGGTAGGTGGACGACGGGGTGGACAGTCTCGGGTCGCGCAGCTCCTCGCGGACTTTGACGTAGTGCTGGTACTCAGTCGCCGCAGCCGCCGCGATGAGCGCGGTGGCGCTGATCGCCATGGTGCGCAATTGCTCGAGGTTGAGGCGCTCTCCGAGTGCGGCCAGCTCGGGACGGTTCGAGCGCAGCGCCTCGTCGAGGATCCGCTCGTAGTCCTGACGGTCCTCACTGAGCAGGTGCGACGGAACGCTGCGCAATGTGGTCACCCCCCTGTCGGGAAGGCGTGCGCAAAAGGCGCGCGCTCACGACGCCTCCCCGATCTGGCCGTCGGCGAGAGTTGGTGGGTCGGGCAATGGGAGTGTCTGAGTCGGTCGGCCGCCGGTAGTCTGCGGGCCGCCCCGGACCGCGTCGCTCACCGACTGCAGCTGGCCGAGCTGGGTGAGGAGCAGCGGAGCCGACATACCGACGACCAGGGCGGCGTACGCCCCGCTGATCTGGCCGGTCGTGCCGAAAAGCACGGCGGCGCCAGCCCCCAGGGCGCTGTGCACGACGGCCGCGATGGAGTCGGCGAGGGGATCCACGTATTCCCGGAAGACAGGTACGTCGGTGTCCGAGCCGGCAACCCCACGCCGATGCTCGCGGCGAGCCGCGTGCCACAGCGAAAACCCAGCGTAGGCGTCCAGGAGACCGCGTAATAGGCCACCCGCCGCTCCCAGCAGGATCAATGTTTCGACGTCCATGGTCTCCCCCGGGCACTGAGGACGCCCGTGCTCTGGCTTCCTGACCTCGTATGAGACTAGACCCCGGCGTGTCCCAGAAGGGAAGAATGCTCGACCGCATTCGCTCCCCGCCAGAGACAAGCCCTGTGACGGGTTCAGTCCGCCCCTTCGAACAGCCAGTTCGCCACGACGCAATTGCGGCCGACGCGTCAAAGCCGGCTACGGCCGTAGCGGTTCGGCTGCTCGTCGCCCATCGGCTGGCCAGCCCGGAAGACGACGCCGTACTCCCGGCCGAACCGATTGACTTCCGCGACCGAACCGCCCATCGAACGCAAGTAGAAGGCATAGGCCACCGAGGCGACCTGCTCCTCGTTCAGGTACAGAACCCACCAGCTGCCGATCTGGCGCGCGGTGCGCACCCTGTCGGCCAGGCCCTCGGCCGGCGGCACATGTAACCGTTCACCGAGGTGCACGTACCGACGCAGTGCGTCCATCTCCGAGCGGCGCAGCTCCACCAGCCGCTCGCCCCCTGCCGGCCTCTCAGGCTGGTGCGAGGGGGCCGGGCTGGCCTCGGTATGGGCCAGCGCACATCCCGGCCGTAGCCGCTGAGCCGGGCCGCCCACCGGACGGGCCCGCCCTCGTACGCGGACAACTCCGCACGCATCTCCCGGTCGGCCAGCTCCACCAGGCCCTGCCCCACCGCGGCGTCCACCCCCTTGTGGTGCTCGGAGCGCAGCATGCCGAGCAGCACCCAGCCGTGCTCAGCCGCCTCCTCATGGTCGCGCAGAACATGCAACGCCTCGAGCAAGGCCTTCCTGCCGCCCACACGTCCCTCCCCCACTGTCACGCTCGCCGCTGAATGCCGGTCAAGGCGACGGTAGGAACCGGCCGCGAGGTGCGTGGCGGAACCCCGAAAAGTTCGCGCGCGTGTGGGCCACGCGGAGCGGGCCCACACCATGACGTCTCGGCTGTCAGCACTGAAGTGGCGGCGTTGCGGCAGGAGGCGTCCGGCCGCCATACCCCACCGCCCCCACCGCCCGCTGGAAAACCATGATTCCCGCACATTCCGGAACGCCACGCCCCACCCTTGACGGGTGATCAGCAAGGGTTTGCTCAAAGCACGGGCGAAACAGCGGATCGAACGCTTCCTGAACAGCGGGGATGCCCACGACCTGCTCACGCAGCAGGCCACCGACGAGGCCCGTCTGCTCAAGCGCTCGGCCATCGGGTTCCGGCGTGGTCGTGCCGTGGTACTGGACGCCGAGGCTGCCGATCTGGCCACCAGACTCTACTGGCTCCGCAGCCGCCTGCCGGCCAACTCCACGGCCCAAGTCGACATGGCCGCGGCCGAGAAGCTGCACCGGTTGCTGAACCGTGGCGCGGCGGATCCGCTGCCGTCGCCGGACCGGTGGCCGCGTGTGCGACCATGCTCCACTCAGGCGGCGACGGCTACGCTGATCACTGCCTTGGCACAGGCAGACGCCGGACTCTCCGCCAAAGCCGTCCAGGCGCTGTGCGCGAGGCTGGAAACCATGCCGCGGACCGGCCACGGCGCCGCCGGCCTGCCGCACCCACTCGACTTCGCCAGCAACGCGGGCCACGGCATCCTCAGCGGCGCCGACGACATCGTCCGGTCACTGGGACCGGCGCGCTCATCCGCGGCTGCGGGAGGAGGGAAGCGCCGGTCCGCACGCGTTGCCGCTCTGGCGGCGGCCTCGCTCCAGACGCGCTACACGATCCTGGGCGACCCCCACGACCTGGATCAGTCCGTGGAGCTGAGCCGTGGGGCGCTCGCCGCCGAGGGAGCCGCGGGCCTCGTCGAGCACGGGACCGTGCTGTGCGGCGCCCTGCTGCTGCGCTACGAGGCCTCCGGCGCCGTGAAGGATCTCGAGGAGGCCCTCGAACTGGGCCGGACCGTTCTCGACCATTGTGGGCCGGGAGACGGGATGCGCGCCCACATCGAGTCGTTCCTGTCCCGGTCGCTGCTGGCACGGCACTGGCGGACGGGGGCTCCGCAGGACCTGGAGGAGGCCCTGGCCCTCTCCCGGGCCGCCGCTCGGGACGCACCCGGCATCGGCGACTTCCGGCTTCTCATGCTGGGCAACGTCGCCGGTGTACTGCGGGACCGCTACGGCATGACCGGTGCCCGCGCGGATCTCGACGAGGCGGTCGGCATCATGGCGGCGGTCGTCGAAGACTTCCCCAGGGAGCACGTGCAGTACGCCCAGCAGGTGGGCAACCTCGGAGTCCTGCACCGGGTTCGCTACGAACACGGCGGGGACCCGTCCGACCTGGACGCCGCGCTGGAAAGCAGCCGTAGCGCCGTACGGTTGGTCTCCCAGGACAGCCCCTACGGCCCGCGACTGCGCAGCAACCTGTGTCTTGTCCTGGCTCATCGGTACGAGCGGTCAGGGCAGCGCGTCCACTTGGACGAGGCCACCGACATCGCCGCGGAGACCGTTGTAGCGGCGTCTCCACTCGACCCCGAGTGCGGGCTGCACCTTCATGTCCTGGGCCGCCTGCTGCGCGACCAGTACGACCACTCAGGTGACCCCGCCGACCTGCACCAAGCGATTGCCATGGGGCGCCACGCCGTGGCGTCGGTGCCCGCTGCGCACCCCGCCCGCAGCCTGTATCTGACGGCCCTCAGCATGTCACTGCGCAGCCGGTACGACTGCGCGAAGAAGCCGCGTGACCTCCATGAGGCCAGGGAGCTTGCGCTGGCGGCCGTACGGAACCTGCCAGAAGGTCATCCGGACCGGCCCGGTTTCTCCTTCCGCGCCGCCCGCATCCTGAGCGCATGGGGCGTGGAGAACGGCTGCGTGGAGGATCTCGACCTGGCTGTCGGCCTGGCCCGCTCCGCCGTGCACGCCTGCCAACCGGACCACCCGGACTTCCTCACCTACCTCACCCTTGTCAGCCACACCCTGCTGGACCGCTACGAAACCACCGGTGCCCCGGAGGACTTGGAGGAGGCGACCCGCCTGGCGCGTCAGGCGGTGGCCGACACCTCCTGCCAGGATCCGTCCGCGCGGGCGAGACGGCTGTTCCTCCTCGGCTGTGCTCTGGCCATCCGCCACCGCTCGGGCGCGGGCGATCCGGAGGCCGCCAAGGAGGCCATGACGGTGCTCGATGCCGTGCGGACACCCGCCGCTGGCCCCGCCCTGCAGGTCGACGCGGCCCTGGCCGCCGGGCAGGTCGCCCTCTCGCTCGGCCAAGTCGACCGCGCCGCGCAGGGATACGCCGACGCCGTCTCCCTGATGCCCGTCGAGATCGGACGCGACCTCAGCCGTCGGGTGCAGGAGCGCCGCCTCGCCACTTGGTCGAACATTCCCGCCGGCGCAGCGGCTTTGGCCTTGAGGACGGGAAAGGCCGACAAGGCCGTGGAACTTCTCGAGACCGGTCGGGGCCTGCTGCTGGGACGGGGCATGGAGCTGCGAACCGGGCTCGACACGGTACGCGCCGTGGCGCCGGAACTCGCCGCACGGCTGGAATCGGCAGCGGCAGCGCTCCGGCCTGACGATGACGAGCCGGTGCTCCTGCGCAACGGCCACCGGCGCCGCAGGCGCCCCCGCGAGCAGGCCGCACAGGAGTGGGAAGCCGCGCTCGCCGAAGTCAGGACGGTGCCGGGCCTCGCCGACTTCCTCAGCCCCTTGCGCATCGACCGGCTGCGCGCGGCGGCCGCCTCCGGACCCGTGGTGATGGTGAACGTCAGCATGCACGGGTGCGCCGCCCTAATCGTGCAAGGGGACGGCGTACGGGCCGTCCCCCTCAAGCTGACCGCGCAAGAGGTGGGAGAGCGCGCCACCGAGCTGGTCAGGAGCATGATTCTGTGTCCCGGAGAGCTGGACGCGCCCGTCGGTGAGACGTTGCGGTGGCTGTGGCAGACCGTGGCCCGTCCCGTCCTGGGCGAGCTGGGTCTGCTCGGCCCGCCTCGGGCACGCCTGCCCCGTTTGTGGTGGTGCCCGACCGGCGCCCTCGCCTCCCTGCCGTTGCACGCGGCGGAGGATCCCGCGGAGGGCGGCCTGCTGGACCATGTGATCCCGTCCTACACGCCCACCCTGGGCGCGTTGTTGCGCGCGACCGAGGCCACCGGCGACCCCACTGCCCGGGGAGGTCACTCGCCGAGGGCCCTGGTCGTGGCCCGGCCCGACGACAACCTGCCGGCGGCCGGTCCCGAAGTCGACGCCGTCCGGGCGGGTTTCCCCGGTGCGACCGTCCTGGCCGGCGCTCGCGCCACGCGGCAAACGGTCCTCGACGCGCTGCCGCACGCCGCGATCGTGCACTTCGCCTGTCACGGGGTCTTCGACCCGCTCGCCCCCTCCACGTCAGGTCTGCGGCTGGGAAAGGAGACGATGAACGTCCTCGACATGAGCCGGCTGCACCTGCGGGGCGCCGAGCTGGCGTATCTCTCGGCCTGCTCCACCGCCGTCGGCGGCGTGGAACTCATGGATGAGTCGATCCACCCGACCTCGGCTTTCCAGATGGCGGGATTCCGCCAGGTCATCGGTACCCTCTGGCCCGTGGCGGATGTCATGGCGCCGTCTGTCGCCGAAGACGTGTACACCCACCTCGCGCTCGCCAGCAGCACCACGGAGCGGATTGACGGCGCCACGGCGCTGCACCATGCGGTGCGTGCGCTCCGGGAGAGCCATCCGGACCTGCCGTCCTTGTGGGCCCCGTATGTACACGTCGGTCCGTGAGGGGGCGGATATGAAGGGCACCATCGGCGAACTGGTGACCGGGGGCGTCCGCACGGTGCGACGCCGCGACGGCGAGCCGTCGGCAGGGTCGGAGCCCGGCCCGGAGCCGACCGTGGAGGTGGACGCCGGGGGCGAACCGTACCGGGTGAGGACGCCGGAAGGCGTGTTCCCCGCCGTGGTGATGTCGCCGGGCACCTCCCTGCGCGACCTGGCCGCCACCAGTCGGCTGGTCCGCATGGTGACGCGCACGGTGCCCGGGGTGGTGGTCGCCGGGTCGGGCCGTCCGTTCGGGTTCGTGCCGCGCAGGGCACTGGTGGACGCCCTCCTCGTCGGCACCGGACTGCGCGGCGACACGGGTTCCGACCCGCTCCTGTACGGGGTCGCGCAGGCGGTCAGCGACGCCGTCCGCATCCGGTGCCTGACCTGCGGCACCGTCAACGCCTACGACTACTGCCTGCCGGGTGACCAGAAGGCCTGTGTGAACGGCCACCCCCTCGATCCGGACCTGGAGTGAGCCGTGCCGGGACTGCTGCAGACAGCGGGCGGACTCCTCGAGCGCCGGCTGCTGACCACCGTTTGGCTTCCGCTGGTCGTTTTCGCGACGCTGACCGGCGCACTCGCCGCCTGCGGTGTCGGCTAGTCCCGCAGCCGACACGCGTGGCAAGGTCTGCCCGCCGATCTGCGGATCCTGACGGTGCTCCTGGCCATCGCGGTCACCGCCGTGCTCGCCCAGCTGCTCGCCGCGCTCCGGCCCGGGCTCATCCGCCTGTACGAGGGATACTGGAGCGCCCTGCCGTACGGCGACCGCATCGCCGACCGGCTCCGCCGCAGGCACGAGGATCAGGTGGCGCGGACCGAGCGGCCATGGTCACTTCCCAGTCCGGACCGGCTGATGCCCACACGGATCGGGAACGTCGTCCGCGCCGCCGAGCAGCAGGCTCAGCGCTACGGCATGGACGCGGCCACAGCCTGGCCCCGCCTCTACGTGACGCTGCCCGAGACGTTCACTCTCCACTTCGCCGCCACCTGCGCCACGCTCGACCTGATGATCACGATCAGCTGCCTCGGCGCGGTGTTCGCCGTGGGTGGTGCGTCCCTGGCCGGCGCGATGCTCTCCTGGCAGGCCGCCGTGCTGTGTGCCGCGGGCGGGGCCCTCACTTCCTGGCTCGGTTTCCGCGCCGCCCTGCGGGCGGCCTTCGCCTATGGGGAGCTGGTCCGGGCGGCCTTCGACGTCCACCGCTGGCTGCTGCTGGACGCCATGGGGCTGCGCCGGCCCACGAGTTATGACGCCGAACGCAAGCAGTGGCGCCAACTTCACCAGATCTGGCAACGCGGCCACCCCGACTCCGGGTGCGCCCACCACCTCGGCTATCCCACGATCGATCCGGGATGACCAGCCGGGGCACCGTCCGGCCAGTGTCCGAGGACACCCTCGCGGACAGCCCGGACACAGGGGCGTCCGGGTTCCGGTTCGAGTACCGCACCCCGCGTGCCCCGCCACCTCGCCGGCGCCGCCTTCGCCGAGGCGTTCAACCTCCCGCACAAGGAGGTGGACGCCAACCAGCTCCAGCCCGCCGCCGACGCCCAACCGATCCTCCTGCCCGACACCGGCCCCGAGATGGAAGACGTCACCCTGGCCCGGACGGGCTCACCCACACCGAACGCGAGCGGAAGACGATCCGCGACGCACTGCGCGCCGAGTTGCCAGCCCCGACGAAGACGCCCTGTGGGACCTCACCCTGGCAGTCAGCCGCGCCCCGCAGGACATGCCCCGCCACGGCTGGCTCGTCCCCGGCAAGGTCCGCCTGCAACAACCGGGCTGCCCGCGCCAGAACGGCGCGGTCGTCGGCCTGGCCGGGCTCCTTCAGCACGTCGGCATCGACGGCCGCACCGTCGTGCCCGCCTGCAGGTGCCTGGACGCGCCCGGCGAAGGCCTCGCCGAGCTCGTCCACCTCGGCCAGAACCCGCAGATCAGCGGCCCGGCCCAGGCGGACGAAAACCGACCGCCTCCTCACCGAGGGCCGGTACGTCTCCTGGCAGAACCACGACACCTGCGCGCAAGCGATGCTCCAGACGCTGGCCGTCATCGAGGCCGAGCAGCTCTCCGGCCGGATCACCGTCGTACGCCGCGACGACACGGTGCTGTACGTCAACGAGCTCGTCGTTCCAGATCTCAACTGCACGCTCGTGAGGCCGCCGGCGACTGCGGCCTCACGGGCGAAGCGGGCCACCTGCCGTCTGCTGCCCGCGTCACCGGTGAGCACCTTGACCGCGACCGGGCGGTCGACGTTGGGGTCGCGCGTCTTCCAGACGTGTCCGAAGCCGCCCGAGCCAATGGGCTCGATCAGCCGGTGGCGCCCGTCCAGCACAGATCCTGCTTGCACCCCTTCGGCGCTCACCGCGACGCACGATGTACCAGGCCTTTACCCGGCACGTTACGCCGGAACAACCGTCAGTACGGCGACGGTGGGCAAGCTGCAGGAGGAGAAGGCGCTGCGCACCCGCATGGCAGCCGAGGCCCCCACCCAGCACGCCCGCGAGGCGCAGGAGCGCGCCGCCCACATCAAGCAGGCCCAGCGCCAGGCCGCCGAGCGGGCCCGCGAGAACGCCCGGCGGGCACAGCGGGAGTACCGCTACCAGAAGCCGAGCCAGGGCCGCTCCGGCCCCTCCCTCGGACGCTGACCCCCGCGTCAGTGTTCCATCGCCAGCCGGCGCACGGTGTGCTGCTCGGGGACCGACGAGGGTGTTGTCCCGGGCCGAGCCGGGAACGGCACCTGCTGCGGCGTCAGGTGAGGACCTGGGCGAGCACGCCGGTGATGGCGGCGGCGAGGGCGAGTGCGGCGGCGAAGGCCGCGCCAGCGCGGGCGAAGGCAGAGGGGTAGGTGGCGCCGGCGCAGCACTCGGCACACAGCCCGGGGCAGAGCCGTTTCCGGGCGCCTTGTGGCCTGTGCCGGCAGCACGGCCGCCGGGCCGGAACTCACCATGCCGACCCGCCCCGCCCTCATCGCCTGGAGCCGTTGCGGCATGGTTCCCGTGGGCTGGGGATCGCGTGACAGTGACGCGCCGAGCACGCTAGGCTACCCCTCATCGAGTGCTCTCGCGCACTCGGTCGGGATGTGTTGGGAGTGGCTGCGCATCACGCATTGATCGAACGGTAGACGGCGCCGGACGCGACGTCGCCTAACGTTCACGGCGGAAGACAGCTCCGGACGCGGTGTTGCCTACCGTTACTTGGAAGACCCCGGATCTGCACCACTAGGCAGGTCTCAACCTCCATCCAACTGGGTGGCCTGGTTGAGAGCTGCCCTGCGATCACCGGCCACCTTCGATGAAGAGAAGGCCGGAATGGGTGAGAAGGCCCCTTGGATCCTGACGATCGGACTTGCTGCCGCTCTCGTCGGCGTGCTCGTTGGGATCACACTCAAGCACTCAACTCGCGACGTGCGACTGACCCTTGCATTCATGGTCGCCTTCGGCGTGGCCACCTTCGGCCTCACCGCATGCCAGATCCTGTGGGAATGAACGGGGCGGCACGGGCGCCGAAGACGATTGCCGGCCCGACCCCCGCATCCGGCACTTTCGAAGCTGCCTTCGGGGAAGGGATCGACTACGACGCCGACGGCAATGTCGCCGCCCACCTGCCCGCCTGGCACGCCGTCGGCACGGACACCCCGGCGAGCGCCTCACCTCCCCGCTGTAAGGGCATCGCGCTGTACGCCCGCAGCACCCGATGCCGCCGCGGTGCCGGTGCTGACCTACCTGGTCAGTTCAGGCCCAGCTTGGGCAAGGCAGTGGTCCAGTCGCCGGCAATTGCGCGCTGGGCTGCGGCGGGGGTGACCTTCCCGGAGCAGACCGCAGTGTGCAGCTTCGTCTCCACCGGATCCTTCAGGTTGTTCTCCCCCGAGCCCGGCTTGTGAGCAGGGTCGGCCGGCGCTACCCAGAGGTTGCGGTAGTCGTTCGGGTCGCCTCCGAGCTGAAGTGAACTCAGGTGGTCGTACTCGGCATCCCCGAGGCTGCCCTTGTAGCCGTAGGAGGCGGCGTTCCCCTGCTTCCCCTTGCGGGTGATCGCCTCCGGCGGCCGGATGTTGTTGGTGCAGCCGCCCTTGCGGCAGATCGTCGTAGCCAGGTTCGCCTGCGTCACCGCCGGTGAGATCGCGACGCTCGCCGATGTCCTAGAGAAGGCCGGCGGCGCTTGATGCCCTACTCAGCCGATGTCGTGTTGGCGGCGATCCACTCCAGGCAGCCCTCGGAGCCTGCCTCGATCGGCACAGCCGCGAGCTCGGGGTTGTGCCAGGGATGGTTCTTCAGGATGTGGGCCTCGAGTTCCGGGTACCGCGCGGCGGTGCTCTTCCGCAGCAGCTGCCACTCCTCGCCTGTACCGCACTCCCCTTCGTGCCAGAAGGCAGAGATCACGGGACCGATGATCTAGGCGCCCGCGGCCAGTCGCCGGCTTACGACGGTACGTGCCAGCTCAACCGCTTGTTCTCGTGTCGGAGTTGCTGTGGACATCTGGAAGAAGCCAGCCATGCCGCGAGCGTAGCTTGATCACGCCGACATGCGAACGGCACCCTTCCTCCGCTGCCCCACAAACTCGAACGCACGATTGAATCCAGGTCATGAGTCCGATGCCCGACGACCTGGCTCGCGCACCACAGGAGTGGCACGCCGCCGACCAGCAACTCGCCGTAACCCCGCCCGCCACCCTCCGGAGGCGACTGATCCACCTGTCATCGGAGGTGCTGTTCCACCCGTACCGGCACGGCTGGCGGTCGGCAGGCTGGGGGCCCTACACGGTGCACGCCATGTCCAATCTGCCCCCTGACCCGCCCCGGCTTCGGGCGATCATTGGCGCACCTCGAGCGGCAGATCGCCGAGACCGACACGATGGGCACCTTCCCGAGGCCTCAGCGGGACGCCGTTCTGAAACGTCTCGCCCGCACTGAGCATCCGCCCCAGCACCAGCCGCCAATGCCCAGTTTGAAGGGTGGCGGCCCGCTTCCGGACTTCGCTCCCCCGTGCGGGACGACTGGCTACGCCGTCCAGCAGAACCGCAAGCGCCTGACTTCGCGGTGAGGAACTTGCTGGCGAGCAGGGTGGGTGCGGCCACCGTGGGGGTACCGGTGAGGACGTTCTGCTAAGCGATCTCGTCGGCCAGTGCCTCATGGTCCGGCTCGTAGCCTGCGTAGATGCGGCGGGACACTTCCTCGACGGGTTCGGTGGCCCGGTTCGTGGCGCAGCGGACGATGCGCTGGTGTTCGTGCAGTGCCTCGACGCCAGCCCCTACGGGCGGCGGGCAAGCTCCGCCCGCGATGCCGTGGTGGTGAGCTTGCTTCGTCGCCGCCCGGAACTCAGTATCCGGCACCGCCCGTCACCTACCAGAGCAGCCATCGCCCATGGACCGGCAGTCACTGGGCGAGCGCGGGGAGCGCCGGCTCGGGGGAAGTTCTGATCGCGTCGTAACGCGCGAGAAGTGTGTAGTAGATGTCGCACCCGACATCGTCCGCGCTGTGGGTGTCCTCGGCCTGGTGGGCGTCCCGGGCGAGGGCGAGGTACTTCGCTGCCTTCGCGCCGCTGCCCGCAGCCATCACCGCGGGACGCAGAGCGGCGGCCGCAGCGGTCAGGGCAGATGCCGTCAGAGCCAGGCCGCCGGCCAGAACACCGTGCCACACTTCGGCGAGCGCCGTGGCACCGGCGACCGAGGCCAGCACACTGCTGGTGACCAGGGTGGTCCAGTGCGTGACGCGCCACCACACCTCGCGGTCGAGCCAGTGCCCCGCCTGCTGCTCGGCCGCGTCCGCGAGTTCAGCGATCGTACGCGGCGTCTCCTTCTTCGCCAGTGCCCTGCCGATGCCGCTCCGCTCGCTCATCTCTGCCTCCGCGCCATGGCTCTGAACGGCCCGAACGTACTACTGATGGACCAAACTACGCTGACAGCGCCGCACCTTCGGCGCCTCATGCCCCCAGCGTGCCGGGGCGGGTGGAGTCACACATCGCGGCCATCGTCCAGCCGAGAGGAGCGCCCCCGGTGTGAGGCGCGCGGCCATCCGATGCGCTGATTTCCATGCGAAAGGCCCAGTGCCGGGCTCGGCGCTGACGCCACGAGGCACCCACACCGCACCCGGTTCCCGGGGCACTTGACCAGTCGCATCTGTGACGTCGGCATCGCTCGGCAGGGTTCACTCCACCCGTTCAGCCGCGATGGCGACTACTCCTGTTCTGGATATGTATGGGCTGCTCGAACCGCTACGACCCAAGGAGCGCCCATGGAGCAGGCTCAGCTTTCCCACCTCGAGCAGCGGATTCGTCATCTCATCACGATGACGAAAGCCATCACGCACGATGAATACGAGGACCTCCTCAACATCATCCACAGACCTGGTTGGACGACTCCTGCCGAGGCGGCTCTGGTCACGAGCCACCTCGAGCTGCTCATTCGGCACACGGAGATCGTGGCCGAGGCGCGGAAGGGTCTGATGGAGGGCGCACGGTCGGTGACGCCCCGCCAGGTTGGTTAAGGGCGATCACTACGCTCCCGGAACTGACGGCGTCGCGGACGGACGGCCGCATCCCGCAGGGCCGGTGCCTTCAACGCGTTGGTCAAATAGACGAGTTCAGAGCTGACATCGTGGCTGGTCCTGGCCTGGGTGGTGCTGTTCTTCGTGCTCATCACGCTGCCCCTTCACCCGTGCTCAGGCCGCCGTCGATCACGCCGGAGGTCCGGTCGTAGGAGTCCAGCGACCGCTCTTCGACCTCGGTGACCTCCACTGGTGCTGGTTTCTTGTCCGTGGCCGTCTCGCGGGCGACCGCGGCCGCCGCCGCGTCATCGGGGTCGATGATGGTCTGATGGCGGGCCCAGCTGTGGGCATGACGGGCGACCTCGACCCCGTCGCAGGTCACCAGGACCTGGTCCAGGTCGGCGGCGACCTCGATGCGGCGGCCGACAGCGACGGGATGGACCGAGTAGTCGCAGGTGTCCAGACGGACATAGTGATCCCTTGGCAGCCGCAGCGATGCCTTCCACCAGCCCGGCGGGGCGATCGGCGGCAGGGCGAGCATCCGGGAGCGGTCGGCCTCCAGCCGGTCCGACGGACGGGCCTGCAAGGTGCGGTGGATGCGCCGGTTTGTCCTGGTCAGCCAGTCGGCGAGCTGGATGTTGAAGTCCGCCGGCGAGGTGAAGACCCGCCCGGGCAGAAACGACGTCTCCAGACAGCCGTTGGCCCGCTCGACCAGGCCCTTGGCCTCTGGATCCCGAGGCTTGCAGAGCAGGAACTAGCTAGGCAGTTTCGTTTGGATCAGTGGGACGTTGATCTGGGCATGTCGCTGACTGACGCCCACTGGGCGCGGATCGAGCCGTTACTTCCGGACCGGAAGCCGAAGAGGGGTGGCCGTTGGCGGGACCACCGTGAGGTGATCGACGCGATCGCCTTCAAGTTCCGGACAGGAACGCAGTGGGTCCATCTGCCGGAGAAGTACGGGAACTGGCGAGGCGTCTACAACCGGCTGCGGATGTGGGCCGTCGATGGCACCTGGGAGCGGGTGTTCGCGGCGCTGATGGCCCAGGCCGACGCCGACAAGGAGCTTGACTGCGACCGTCGCGCCTTCGGGCGGGCAGGTGTAGAGCTCGATGATCCTGGTCCTTTTCCCTCGAAGTCCGCGTCCTTCGACCGGGTCCAGGAACGGGTGCGGCGCCAGCGCACGCCCTCAGCCAATAGGATCCGGCGGACCTGCTGCGACCGATCTTGATGCCCATCCGTCCGGCCTCGGCGGCCAGCGCGTCGAGGGTCCACTCCGGCGGCCCGGACTCATCCGCCGCGGGCAACTCGCCGTCGGCCTGCACAGTCAGCCGACCAGGCGGCTGTTTGATCAGACCGATGATTCTTGAGCGTTCCGTTTCGGTGATCCGCCGCTTCCGGCCCTGTCCACCCAGGTCCTCCAGCCCGTCCAGCCCGTCCAGGCCGAAGCGGTTGAATCCGTGAAGCCACCGGCGAACTGTCTTGGGATTGGACCTCAACTGGTCCGCGATGGCAGGCACTCGCAGTCCGGACCAGAATCCTCGTGCGGCCACTCGTAGGTTTCCAGGGACTGTCAGACAGGTCGCCACGCCCCACACCTCCACCATGCGGTGGACCTCCATGGCGGCGCCTCCGCCGCATGGGGGAAGCGCATCATACGCCGGTCTGATCCCTGCGCACCGCGGATCCAGAACAGTGATCCCATGGCGATCAGCGAGACGAGTGCAACTGTCTTGAGGACGATGGGCGGCCATCTGTGACGATCTGGCTCATGTCGTTCCCGGCCTTCGCGTGTCTGCTGGCCTTGTTCGCCCTGGTGGAGAGCATGTGGCGGTGGTTCACGGGACTGGGCTTGATCCCGTGGCTGCACAGGCGCACGGGGCGCTCGTTGTCAAACATCGCCTTCGATGAATTCACGGCGGTGGTGAACGGAAACAAGACGGTGGAACTGGAGCAGCGGCGGGTGGAACTGCTGTGGCGGGACGACGAGGGCGACGGTGCACCGCCCCGCTCCAGCATTGACCTGACCAAGGGCACCGCGTTCATCGTGTTGCCACAGGAAGCGGATGGCCCGTGTGCTGACAGGCGAGATGGCCTCGAGGGCCGGCGGTGAGTCGCGAACCGGAGGGAACAGGTGCAGGACCGTCCACGCTGTGGGGGCGTGTCGCGTGCTTGTGGGCGGCCGCGTTCGCCGGATTGCATTTCTACTGGGCCGTCGGCGGTGATGTGGGGCTGAGAATCTCCGCCGGTTCGCTGGCCTCCGAGCGCCCGCTGTGGTTCGTCGCGGCCGGTCTGTGGGGTGTGGGTGTGCTCTGTCTCCTCGGCGCCTCGCTGGGATGGCTGCTTGCCCGGCCCAGGCTCCGGGGTGTTCCCGCTCTGCTGGCAAGGTGGCTGGGATGGGGCGCCAGTGCCCTCCTGCTGGTCCGGGGCATCGGTATCGAGGTGCTGCTGCTGACCGACACGACGCACCTGGACACCTCGGTGAACGAGGAGCAGCGGACCTGGACGCTGGCTCTGATCGCATTCCGAGGTAACGAAAGCGTGGCGGATGTCGACCGTACGCGAGCTCACGCATGCCCAGCTGGCTGTTGAGCGTCGGCGTCCGCTGGCGGCCGGGGGTCCGGCACGGTGACGGCGGCGAGTTTCAGGCGGGCGTCCATGTCGAGGTCTACCTCCCCGTACGGGCGTACGTGGGACCAGAACAGCGGGGTCCGGCCGCGCGGGGTCGCCGATGGTCCCCAAGGCCGGTTTCCAAGATCACGTCATGGCCCCATTTGCACGCACCTTGGCTGGACACGCTCCAGGCGAACCAACCCAAGCCAAGAATGGACGATGTATGTGCACCTGTGAGCCAAGCGGCGCAGCTGAAGGAACGTCCCGGCGGGCAGTGCTGCCCTCGACCGCGCTCGCAGCCGGAGTCACCTCAGCGAGCCTGCTGGCCGGCTGTGCTGCCGCAACATCCCCGGCCAAGTCTTCCAGCCCCTCGCTCAGGGCCAAGACCGAGCTGGTCCTGCTCGGCACCGCCGGTGGCGCCCCCGTGCGCACGAGGTTCGGCATCGCAAGCGCCCTCGTGGTCAACGGCAACGTCTACCTCGTCGACTGCGGCCGCGGTGCGTTGTCGCAGTACATGCGAGCCGGCCTGGACCCCTCCCGGCTCAGGGGCATCTTCCTGACCCACCTGCATGTCGACCACGTCGCAGACTACTTCGGCTTCGCCACACTCGTTGCCGCGTACATGCAGCTGGCCACAGGCAAGATGCCGCTGTTCGACGTCTACGGTCCAGGCCCGGCCGGAGCCCTGCCCACACCCTCCCACCACGGGACACGCTGGGTCGCACCAGACCACCCGACACCCGGCCTTGCCGACCTGACGCGGCTGTCCGACGCGGCATTCGGGTACTCCAGCAACGCCTTCATCGCCGAGGGCCTGGGGACGGACCCGGCCACCGCGCTACGCGTGCACGAGATCGACATCCCGAACGTGGGCGCTTCACCCATCGGGGACACAGCTCCTGCCATGCGGCCTTTCAAGGTGATGAGCAACGACGACATCACGGTGAGCGCGACCCTGGTACCACACGGAGCCGTTTTCCCGGCCTTCGCCTATCGCTTCGAGACCGCGGACGGCGTGGTGGCGTTCTCCGGTGACACCGCCCTGGCCCCGAACATCCCTACCCTCGCCCACGGCGCGGACATCCTGGTGCATGAGGCCGTCGACCTGCAGTACTAGATTCAGGGGGGCGCCACCGAGACCTTTGCGGAGCACATGCGCAAAACCCACACCGATGTTCGCGACATCGGCAGCGTAGCCCGCAATTCGGAGGTCTTCTCCCTCGTCCTCAGCCACCTCGGTCCGGGAGACGGCTCTCAGGTCCCGACCAGCCGGTGGCGGCAACTCGCCCTAGATGGGGCCCGTAAGGCGAAATACCGTGGCGACCTAATCGTGGGCGAGGATCTCATGCGCTTTCCGCTCTCTCCTCGACATCCGTGGCGCTAGAGGGGCCTGACGGTGTCTCACGAATCGTGGCGAAGCGTCATTGGGACGGAGAGCGCTGACGTTGTCGCTGGTTTGCCCAACAGCTTGCAGCAGGCGCCGGTTGTCTGCGGCAAGCTCCTCGATAGCCAGGGTGAGCACCTGGATCTGGTTGGCGTGGGTCCGGACGAGGTGTCGAACTTGTCGCGGGCGTAGCCGTCCATCGAATGCGGCGGGACCACGGTGAGCGCGGCCAGCTCCGCGCGGGCGGTCGCCACAGGCGGCGGGGTGGGCGGATCGGCGAAAGCCGGGACGGTGCTGACACCCGATCAGGAGCAGGGCGGTTGCGGGCAGGCCAACGAAGGCGCGACGCATGAACTCTCCAAAGTTTGTGAGGGTTGGAGACGCACACACGAGATCACCGCAGCCCTCGCGCCGTGCGCTACGCGCGTGGACCTGATGCGACAACTCCCCCACCTCGCCTTCACCCCCACCTCACGGGTCCAGGCGGGTCTGGAGCACAGCGCGCGGGATGCGGAGGGGGTAAGCCCTGTTCAGGCGCCAGCCGACGAGCGTAACGGGCACGGGGTGCGTCCGTTATGACGTGCATGGACGAACTTCTCGATCCTGGATTTGGTATGCCGGAGTTGTACGAGCCGCGACTGCCGCTGCTCACTCTCACCGAGGCGCACCAGCTGCTGGACGTCCTGCAGCACTTCGGCACGATGGACCATCGCTGGGGTGCCCAGGCCGCCACTTCGTCGCCGAGCTCGCAGACCGTGTCCCCTCACGCAACGCCTAGATGATCGGCTCCAGGGGTTGCTGATCTCTGGTCGTGACATTTGAACTGAGTGCGCGTCAGAATGGGATCGTGAAGTGGATGGACAACGCCCGCAAGAGGCGGCAGGAGGCCGGAGAGCTTCGTGAAAGGGCGCTGGCAACCGTTACAGCCAGCACACTCTGCCATGACTCGCGCCCGTTCACACAGGTCAAAGTCATTTGGGGCGCCGCGCGCTCCTCGATGGACGCTGCCTACGAGGCCCTCCTGATCGAGGCGTACAACCTTGGCTATGACGCGGTACTGGGCGTTGGCTTTACCTGCCCCGCTCATCCACCGGGCGGTGGTGGTGGGTACAGCAGCGTGAACTTCATCGCCTACGGGACTGCTGTCACGTGGACGAGCGACAGTTAGGCCTGATTGAGCCTGCGCCATCTTGAAATGGCTGGGGGAAAGGTGGCGTGATGGTGGTGCGGGGTGCTCTTGCTGGTGGGCGGCAATCTGCGTTGTAGATCGTCTGCCAGCGGTTGACTTCGAGGCCCGTCAGGACGAGCAGGGCGCACAGTAGGTGTGCGGGGCGGGCGCGGTCAGCCGCGCGGTCGCAGGCGATAAACCCCGGCGACGTCGGTGGTCATCCGCGATAATGGCCGATGTGGAGGAGGTCGAGGCCGTCGTCGCCCATCACGAGCGCGCGACCCTGCGCATCGGCGACGTGTTCCTGAAGATCGACGCTGATCAGAGGCGCACCGACCTCGAGGCGATGGCTATGGCGCCGCTCCCTAACTCCGGAGGTCCTTTGGCGGAAGCCGCCCGTGCTCGCGCTCGCCGCCTTCTCGCCATCTTGACGCTCGGACACGGGGAGCATCCTGGCGACGTCATCGCCGGCTACGGCACCGACGTCGGCCTCGACGTGATCCGCGCGTGGTAGTCGTTGAGAAGCGTGGGGGCGGTCCGCTGGCCGGTCGAGCACGGCTTCGGCCCCATCGCCCGAGGTCGCCGTGTTGAGATCCCGGCTGTCAGGTTGCACCCTCCCGACGAGACCACATCCTTGCCCACTTAGAGGTCCTAACAGAAGTGGCCGATCATGTGACAGTTGGCTCATGCGCTCGTTGATCTGGTCGTGGGGAAACATCAGTCGCGGCCGTGGATCGTGTCGGATGAACTATGGGTGCTGATCGAGCCGTTGCTACCCAAGCCGGGGCCGAAGCTGGTCGAGGGACGGCCGAGGGTGCCGGATCGGCAGGCGTTGTGCGGGATCCTGTTCGTGCTGCACACCGGCATCCAGTGGGAGTACCTGCCCCAGGAGCTGGGCTTCGGTTCGGGCATGACCTGCTGGCGGCGGCTGGCCGCGTGGAACGAGGCCGGGGTGTGGGACCAGCTGCATGTGCTGCTGTTGAAGAAGCTGCGGTCGGCGAAGAAGCTCGACTGGTCCCGGGCGGTGATCGACTCCTCCCACGTGCGGGCGGCCCACAGGGGCCCAAAAGCGGTCCCAGCCCGGTCGATCGCGCACGGCCGGGCAGCAAGCACCACGTCATCACCGACGCCCAAGGCATCCCGCTCGCGGTGTCGCTGACCGGCGGCAACCGCAACGACGTCACCCAACTCCTGCCCCTGCTCGACAAGATCCCCGCCGTCGCCGGGGTTGTCGGCCGGCCCCGGCACCGGCCCGACGCACTGCTCGCCGACCGCGGCTACGACCACGACAAGTACCGGCGCCTGCTGTGGCAGCGCGGCATCCGTCCCGTGATCGCGAGGCGAGGCGAGCCACACGGCCTTGGCCTGGGCGTCTTCCGGCATGTCGTCGAACGAACGATCGCCTGGCTGCACGGCTTCCGACGCCTGCGCATACGGTGGGAGCGACGGTACGACATCCACGAAGCCTTCCTCGGGCTCGCCACATGTCTCATCACCTACAGACACGTCCGACGCCTTTGTTAGGACCTCTAAAAGAGCGTTTTGTCCCGGCGAGGTTGTTTGGTTTGAGGTTCAGGTATTGCGCCAGTTCGGGGTGGATTCGTTGGTGAGTCGTCGGCTTATGAGGTCGATCATCGCGACGTGGACTATTAGTGCTTGGTCAGGTTGATATCGGTTCCGGCATGTTGCGGTGACATGTGGGGCAGGCGCCGGTCCAGACCGCGAGGAGTAACTGCAGTTCGCGGACGACCCGGTAGAGGGTCAGGCCAGCGCCGTCTCTTTTGCGGACCGGGCGATGCGCTGGAGGGTGCAGAAGGCGTGCGCGACGGAGACGAGGGTGACGTGGTGGTGCCAGCCTCTCCATGTGCGGCCTTCGAAGTGCGCCAGGCCCAGGGCCTGCTTCACCTCGAAGATGCCTTCCTTCTGCCAGGCGGCGAAGTAGCCGTAGACCGTCTCCCACGGTGCGAAGTCGTGCGGCAGGTACCGCCACGGGATCCCGGTGCGGTCGACGTAGAGGATGGCGTCCATGATGCGGCGCAGGTCGTGCTCGGGTGGGCGGCCGATGCCCAGGCCCTTGCCTCTGCGCTCGGCCCGCCAGGCGGTGAGCGTGGGGCCGATCAACTCCCAGCGCGCATCGGAGAGGTCGCTGGGATACGGGCACTGTCGCGTATCGTTTCGGTAGTACCGTCGGGCACGACGCACCCCCAGGGCGCAAACAGCGTCAACCGGGGGCGCTTTGGGATCAGACAGGAGCGACTCGACTCAAACGGGCGGAGCTACGGAGTCTCCTGTCTCACATCCCGCATTGACCACTCTCGCCTCAGCAGTCGCAGACCGACTCGTCCCCCGAAGCACCACCAAACAACCTCGCCGGGACAAAACGCTCTTTAAGAGGTCGTTTTATCCCGGTGTTCTATCCCGGAATCCGGTGCTTGATCTGTGGTGTCGGGTCGTGCCAGGAGATGGTGTTCTCGCTGGTGAGGCGGCGGGTCATGAGGTCGGTCATGGCAAGGTGAATCATGGCTTCGGAGCGGGCGGACAAGGTTTCGTAGTCACGGGCCAGACGTCGGTGGAGCATCAGCCAGCCGTAGATCCGCTCGACCGCCCACCGCTTCGATCGGGGTGAATCCCCTGGTCCCAGGGGTGCGGGCGGTGATTTCCATGTCGATGCCGAGGGTGGCTGCGTGCTCGACGAGGTGCTGGCGGCGTTATCAAGTTGGGGAGCGGGGTGGGATGATCTTGGTGTCGATCGTCGCGGGAGGGGCGTGCTGGTGGACACCGCTGTGCCGTCGTACAAGGGCTTCCGGTTCCCGCCGGAGGTGATCGCGCACGCGGTCCGGCTGTACCACCGTTTCCCGCTGTCCTTCCGTGACGTGGAAGGACTGCTGTTCGAGCGCGGCATCCAGGTCTCGTATGAAGCGGTCCGGCTGTGGTGCGAGAGGTTCGGCCCCGCCTACGCCGCCCGGCTGCGCCGCCGGCAGCCCCGCCCGGGTGACCGGTGGCATCTGGACGAGGTCTACATCAAGGTCAACGGGCGGATGCGGTACTCATGGCGCGCGGTGGACCAGGACGGGAACGTGCTGGACATCCTCGTGACCGACAAGCGCGACGCGAAGGCCGTCAAGAGGTTCTTCCGCAAGCTCCTCAAGGCCACCGAGGCCGTGCCCCGGGTGGTCGTGACGGACCGGCTCCGTTCCTACGGTGCCGCCCACCGCCAGGTTATGCCCCCCCGGTCGAGCACCGCAGCTCGACGTATCTGAACAACCAGGCAGAAAGCTCGCATATCCCCACATGCGAGCGTGAGCGCGGCATGAAAGGCTTCCGCAGGGTCGGCACCACCCAGAGATTCCTCGCATCCTTCTCCCGGACCTCACCCCACTTCCGCCCCCGCCGCCACCTGATGACCGCCACCACCTACCGCACCGAGATGACCAACCGCTTCACCGTCTGGCACCAGGTCACCGGCACCACACTCATGGCCACGACCGCCTGAACCAGACACTCGCCAGGACACCTGGCATACCTCAACTCGCCTACCACATAGGTAACTTGACAAGACCATACGAAGGGCTCACCCGGTCCCGGAGAAGAACGTAGGGAAGTCTGAGCGCCCTGGTCGCAGGCGCAGCCGCCGAAACCCGCCACTGGCAGCCGTGTAGCTAGAGGGCTCGGCGGACCGGGGGGCGGACACCCTTGTTACGGTCGCTGGATGGAGGGCTGGGACGGGGACGGCGTACGCGCACGGATACGGCGATGGCAGCACGGGATCCGGGGCTGGTGCGCTTCGGGGCGGACACGCACCGGTACGAGTTGGCGCCTCGGCTGCCGGAGGCGGAGATCCGAGCGTTCGAGGAATCCCACGGCATCGATCTGCCGGTGGAGTACCGGTCTTTCGTCGCAGGGGTGGGCAACGGCCCCGCCGGCCCCAGCCATGGGTTGATGCCGTTGACCGTCGCCTGCCCGGAGGCCTACGAGGAGTGGGCCGTGGACGCCGAGTGGCGGGAAGACCGACTGCCGGGCCGACTCGCTGAGCCGTTCCCTCTCCCCGCACCTGTGCCGGGCCGGATCGACGCAGCGGCCGATGCGCTGACCCGGGGCACGCTGATGTTGGCCGAACAGGGTTGCGGCATCTTCACGCGGCTGGTCCTGAACGGCCCGCGAGCCGGCCAGGTCTGGCAGATCGATCCCGGCTGGGGTGGCTTCGTACCAGTCAGCCCCGGCTTTCGCACCTGGTACACCGACTGGCTGGCGAGCTCCTGAACACGCATTACGCCGACCAGGCCAACCCGCCGACCGTCGACGCAGACCACATCACGAGTGAGTGCCCCAGGCCACTAAACGTGGTTGGCACACACTCAAGGTTCGGTGGCACAGAACAGATGACGAGCCGCTCTCGCGTCTGGAAGCGCTGCGCTTCGCCCGCCGCGTCGTCGAGCAGCGCACCGCCCGTCAGCTGGCCGTCATCGACCAGTGGATCGCCGACGAGGAACGCCGGCAGACGGAGCAGCAACGCGGCGAAGAAGCTCGGCCGCCGGGCGCCCGAGTGGCTGCTGGAAAAGTGAGCCTAGTAATTCATCGGTCGATGGAACTTATCCCACCGTCGCTCCGGCGGTCTGAAGGTCGCGGTGGATCGGTGTCCGGGAGCCGGTCAACGGTACGCCGGTGCCGCCCCGCCTGGCGGCGACGATCTCTGCCGCGATCGACAGGGCGGTCTCCTCGGGCGTACGGGCACCGAGGTCGAGGCCGATCGGAGAGCGCAGTTTGGCCAGCTCCCGCGCGCTCACGCCTTCGGCCCGCAGACGCCGGTTGCGGTCCTCGTGGGTGCGGCGCGAGCCCATCGCGCCGACGAACGCCACCGGCATGCCGAGGGCCAGCTTCAGCAGGGGCACGTCGAACTTCGCGTCGTGGGTGAGGACGCACAGGACCGTGCGGGCGTCGGTCCCGGTGCCCCGCAGGTAGCGGTGCGGCCAGTCCACGACGACCTCGTCGGCGTCTGGGAAGCGGGCCCGCGTTGCGAAGACCGGGCGGGCATCGCACACAGTCACGTGGTAGCCGAGGAACTTGCCGGCCCGCGCCAGCGCCGAGGCGAAGTCCACCGCCCCGAACACGATCATGCGCGGTGGCGGCACGTTCGACTCGACCAGCAGGGTGAGGACGCCGGGGCAGTGCGAGCCGTCCGCCGAGATCTCCACCGTGCCGGTACGGCCCGCCTCCAGCAGGGGGCGGGCCGCGGCCGCCGCCGTATGGTCCAGCTCCGGGTGGCTACCGAGAGCGCCCTCGTGCGTGCCGTCGTGCCGCACCAGCAGGGCCCGGCCCAGGAGCTCGGCCGGTCCGCGGGCGACCCGGGCCAGGGCCGTCGGCCGGCCCTGGGCGGCGGCTGCCACGGCCTCCGCGAGGACCGCCCGGGCGGGCGCCTGGCCGGACACCGGCGTGACCAGCACCTCGATCGTGCCGCCGCAGGTCAGTCCGACGGCGAAGGCGTCCTCGTCGCTGTAACCGAACCGTTCGAGGACGCTCTCCCCGGTGCGCAGCGCCTCCAGGCACAGTTCGTACACCGAGCCCTCGACGCAGCCGCCGGAGACCGAGCCGATGACGGTGCCCGCACCGTCCACGGCGAGGGCGGCGCCGGGACCGCGCGGTGCGCTGCCGCCGACGGCCACTACGGTGGCGACGGCGAACTCCCGGCCCTCCTCGACCCACCGGTCCAGCTCCTCGGCCAGGTCAAGCATCAAGCGCTCCCGCTGCCGCGGTCAGGACCCGGTCCGGCCGGATGGGCAGGGCGCGGTGGCGCACGCCGGTCGCGTGCCAGACCGCGTTAGCGATGGCGGCCGCGGCGCCCACGATGCCGACCTCGCCGATGCCCTTGATGCCGACCGGGTCGTTCGGGTCGGTGTCGTCGATCCAGTCGGCCTCGACGTGCGGGACGTCGGCGTGGGTGGCCACGTGGTAGCCCGCGAGATCGGCGCCGACGGGACCGCCCGAGGCTCGGTCCCGTACGGCCTCCTCGTGCAGCGCCATGGAGATGCCCCAGATCATGCCGCCGACGAGCTGACTGCGCGCGGTGAGCGGGTTGACGATCCGGCCCGCCGCGAAGATCCCGAGCATGCGCCGCACGCGCACCTCGCCGGTGGTGACGTCCACGGCAACCTCGGCGAACTGGGCTCCGAAGGAGTGGCGCTCGGCGGGCGCGAGCGAGCCGATGGCCTCGGTGGTGTCCGACCGCACCGTGATGCCCTCCGGGGGGATGTCGGCGCCCAGGCCCAGCCTGTCGCGCAGTTCCTCGGCCGCGGCCGCGACCGCCCAGGACCAGGAGCGGGTGCCCATGGAACCGCCGGCGATCATCGCCGGTCCGAAGTCGCTGTCACCGATGCGGACGCGGACCCTCTCCGGGGGCACGCCCAGCGCATCGGCGGCGACCAGGGTGAGCGCGGTACGGGCGCCTGTGCCGATGTCGGCCGCGGCGATCCGCACGGTGAAGCCGCCGTCCGGGTGCGCGGTCACGGTCGCCGTGGAGGGCGCCGCGCCCACAGGGAAGGACGCCGCCGCGGTGCCGGTGCCGAGCAGCCAGCGGCCGTCCCGGCGCAGGCCGGGGCGCGGGTCCCGGTCCGCCCAGCCGAACCTGCAGGCGCCTTCCCGGAAGCAGGCGGCCAGGTTGCGGCCGGCGAACGGCAGGCCGGACACCGGCCCCCGCTCGGGGTCGTTGCGCAGCCGCAGCTCGACCGGGTCGATGCCGCCCTTCTCGGCGAGTTCGTCGAGCGCCGCCTCCAGCGCGAAGGAGCCCGGCGCCTCACCCGGGGCCCGCATGAACGTCGGGGTGGGCACGTCGAGCCGGACCACGCGGTTGGCGGTGTGGTGGGCGTCGGCGTCGTACATCACCCGTGCCACCCCGGCGCTCGGCTCGACGAACTCGTGCACGGTGGAGGTGAGGCTGAGGGAGCTGTGCGCCAGCGCGCGCAGCCGCCCCTCGGCGTCGGCACCGAGCCTGACCCGCTGGATGGTGGGGCTGCGGTAGCCGGCCAGCGAGAACATCTGGCGGCGGGTCAGGACGACTCGCACTGGGCGCTGCAGAACGGTCGCGGCCATCACTGCGGCCACCTGGTGGGCCCGTACGCCCTTGCTGCCGAAGCCGCCGCCGACGTGCTCGGAGCGCACCCGCACCGACGCCGGGTCGAGCGAGAAGAGGTTCGCGAGTTCGCCGATGACCCAGGTGGCGCCCTGGTTGGAGTCGACCACCTCGAGCCGGCCGCCGTCCCAGTGGGCGGTCGCCGCATGCGGCTCCATCGGGTTGTGGTGCTCTTCGGGGGTGCGGTACTCGGCGTCCACGGCGACGGACGACGCGGCCAGTTCGGCGTCCAGGTCCCCCTTCTCCGTCACCGCCGGCATGTGCCCGTCCACCGGGTAGGCGCCCGGGTGACCCGCGTTGAAGTCGATGTCGTGGGGCTCCTGTTCGTAGTGCACCACGAGCGCCTCGGCGGCCTCCCTGGCCTGCTCGGACGACTCGGCCACGACCAGCGCCACCGGCCAGCCCAGATGCGGCACCCGGTCGTGCTGGAAGACGGCACAGGTCGGGTCCGGCTTCATGCCCAGCAGACCGGTGTAGTCGGTGTTCACGCGCAGGGCGTTGCGGTGGTCGAGCACGGCGAGGACCCCCGGCATGGCGAGGACGGGGTCGCTGTCGATGGCGCGGATGCGGCCATGGGCGACCGTGGAGAGCACCAGCCAGCCGTGTGCGAGGTTGGCGAAGGGGATCTCACCCGCGTAACGGGCCGCGCCGGTGACCTTGTCCCTGCCCTCCACGCGGGTGTGGGCGGTGCCGACGGAAGGCGCCTGCGTGTGTGTCGCGGTGGTGACGGTGGTCATCGGGCGGCCTCCTCTGCGAGTCGGGTGAGCTCGGCCACGACGAGGTTGCGCATGAGGGTCACCTTGTATCCGTTCTGGGGCAGTGGCCGTGCTGCCGCCAGTTCGGCGTCCGCCGCGGCGGCGTAGGTCTCGGCGTCGGCCGGTGCGCCGATCAGGACCCGTTCGGCGACGAGGGCCCGCCAGGGCCGGGAGGCGACAGCACCGAAGGCCAGGCGCGCGTCGCGTACGACGCCGTCCCTCACGTCGAGCGCGGCCGCGAGCGAGCCGATGGCGAACGCGTACGAGGCGCGCTCGCGCACCTTGCGGTAGCGGGAGTTGGCGGCGACCGGGACCGGCGGCAGGACGACGCCGGTGATCAGGGCGCCCGGCGGCAGGGCGGTCTCGCGGTGCGGGGTGTCGCCGACGGGCAGGTAGAAGTCCGCCAGGGGCACCTCGCCCGGCCCGTCGGCGGTCTCGAAGTGGACGACCGCATCGAAGGCGGCGAGCGCGACGGCCATGTCGGAGGGGTGTACGGCCACGCAGTTCTCCGACGCGCCCAGGATCGCGTGGTTGCGGTGCTCGCCCTCGACGGCGGGGCAACCGCTGCCCGGGACACGCTTGTTGCAGGGATTGGTGACGTCGGTGAAGTAACCGCAGCGGGTGCGCTGGAGCAGGTTCCCACCGACCGTGGCCATGTTGCGCAACTGTCCGGAGGCGCCGGCCAGTAGCGCCTGGGCCAGCGCCGGGTAGCGGCGGCGGACCTCGGGGTGCGCGGCCAGGTCGCCGTTGGTGACGGTGGCGCCGATGCGCAGGCCCCCTTCCGGCGTCGGCTCGGTCTGATCCAGCGGGAGTTCGCGGATGTCGACGAGCCGGGCAGGGCGTTCGACGCCGGCCTTCATGAGGTCGACGAGGTTGGTGCCGCCACCAAGGAAGCGGGTATCCGGATCGCCGCCGAGCAGCGCGACGGCGCCGGCGACGTCGGACGCCCGCCGATAGTCGAACTCCCTCATGCCACGGCCTCCTTCGGCTCCGTCCCGAGGCCCGCGCGCCCCGCGTCCGGCTGCGCCTCAGCCGCCTGGGCCACGGCCTCGACGATCGAGACGTAGGCGCTGCACCGGCACAGATTGCCGCTCATGCGCTCGCGGATCTCTTCGGCGGTCAGCGGCGGTGGTCCGGCCTCGGGCCGGATGTCGTCGGTGACGGCACTGGGCCAGCCCGCCGCGTGCTCCTGGATCACGCCGATCGCCGAGCAGATCTGTCCTGGAGTGCAGTAGCCGCACTGGAAACCGTCCAGGTCGAGGAACGCCTGCTGCACGGGATGCAGCCGATCGCCCTCGGCGACGCCTTCGATAGTGGTGATCTCCCGACCCTCGGCCGCCACGGCCAGTTGCAGGCAGGAAACGGCCCGGCGGCCGTCCAGCAGGACCGTGCAGGCGCCGCACTGTCCCTGGTCACAGCCCTTTTTGGAGCCTGTCAGCGCGAGGCGCTCGCGCAGTGCGTCGAGCAGGGTGGTGCGGTGGTCGACGGGCAGTGTGTACTTCTCGCCGTTGATGTTCAGGGTGATGACACTGGACGTCGATGAGGCCATGAGCAGCTTCTTTCGCATTTCCAGGGCAGATGGGGCATTTCAGCAACGGGGGTACCGGGCGGGTGCGCAGCGCGCGTCGTGCGGCACTGTGCCGCAGAGGTGGGGCGGCGATGCGTGGTGCTGGAACCGAAGGGGACCGCGGACTGCCGCAGGAACGCGTCCGCAGCTATCGTGGACGACAACCGGACAACTGTCCGCTGACTGGAAAACGTATCGGACAGCTGTCCGCTTAGCAAGGGCGAGGTTCGGCCACGAACCCTCAGGAAGGACGAGTGCCGCAGATGAACGACGCACCCCGGCGCTCGGACGCCCAGCGCAACCGCGAACGCATCCTGGAGGTGGCACTCGCCGAGTTGTCCCGCTGCGCGGACACACCGCTGAGCGCGATCGCCAAGAAGGCCGGCGTCGGCCAGGGCACCTTCTACCGCAACTTCCCCAACCGCGAGGCACTCGTCCTGGAGATCTACCGGCACGAGATGCACCAGGTCGCCGACAGTGCCGCCCACCTGCTCCGGACCCGGCCGCCCGCGCAGGCCCTGCGCGCCTGGATGGACCGGCTTTCGGAGTTCGCGATGACCAAGGCCGGCCTGGCCGACGCAATCCGGCAGGTCACCAGCGCGCCAGGCAGTCCGACGAAGCCGGCCCCCACGCCGGTGATCGACGCGGCGAACCTGCTACTCCGCGCCAACGAGCAAGCCGGCACCGTCCGGTCCGGCGTCACCGGGGACGATTTCCTCCTCGCTATCGCGGGCCTGTGGCAGCTCGACCCCCGCGACGACTGGCGGCCCCGCGCCACCAGGCTCCTCGACCTCGTCATGGACGGCCTGCGCACGGGGGCGTCCGGCCGGTGAGCGCCGCACCGCCAGCCACCGGCAGGCACGATCGCCGAGACCGTGATCGCGTCCACCACCGCCTGCAGCAGCCCGAGCGGCACCACACCCTTGGGCGCTGCTGCGGATCGCGGCGGCCGCGCCACGGGAGGTTGGTGCCTCCAGCGGGTACACCGGCGTCCGACTACTGGGGGCGGCTGTCCGTTCAGAGCGTTTTCAGCTTTGCCTCCCAGGCTGAGGACGGCTTTGGCGATGGCGGTCATGCGGTTGGGGCTGATGCGGGATCTGCGGAAGATCTGCCAGACGTCAGCCGTGCCATGCCGCGTTCGACGGGAGCTCGGGCTTGGGCGAGTGCGCGGTTGACGGTCCGCCGGTGAGGGTGAGCTCCCCGCCGGGCGGACGTCGCAGGCCGGTGGTGACGTTTATCCGCTCGGTCGGATGGTGCCCCTGCGGACGGGCGCTGCGGTACCGGTTCGGGATCGGGCACTGCGTTCCACAGGCAGCCGCGGTGGGCGGTAACGACTTCCACCACCCGTTTTGACAGCCCCTGCCAGAGCTGGAACCGGTCGCTGACCTGCAGGGCGTCCGCGGCGCCGTCGGTGATGCCCTCCGGTAGACCAGCGATCCGTCCCTGCAAACAACTTCAACTCCGAGACGATCACCTGGCCTCAGGCACCTTGACCTGCGCGGGCTCTCAGCTGATGCGAGTTCCTGCGCCGCTGACACGGACCCGCGGGTCACCCGCGCGCAGCGACACCGTGAGCTCGCCAGGGCGGCCCAGGTCCTCGCCCTGGTGCAGGGTGAGGACAGCGTCCTCGGGAACCAGGCCGAGTTCACGGGCATACGCACCGAACGCGGCGGCCGCGGCGCCGGTTGCCGGGTCCTCGACAACGCCGCCGACGGGGAACGGGGCACGGACATGGAAGACGGTGGCCGACTCCCGCCACACCAGCTGGAGCGTCGTCAGGTCCAAGCGGTGCATCAGGGCTTCGAGGCGCGCGAAGTCGTACGCGAGATCTGCGAGGCGCTCGCGCGTCGCCGCCGCGAGAACGAGATGGCGGGCACCTGCGAACGCCACATGGGGCGGGAAGGCCGGGTCGAGATCGGCGGGCGGCCAGCCGAGCGCGGCGAGTGCCTCCGTGAGGTCGGCTCCGGCGATCTCCTCGATGTGCGGCTCGACACTGGTGAGTGTGGCCCTGACCGTCCCGCCCTCCTCGGTCACCTCCACCGGCACGGTGCCGGCACGCGTCGCGAATACCAGTTCCCCGGGGCCTATCCGCTCGGCGAGCGCGACGGCGGTCGCGACGGTGGCGTGCCCGCAGAACGGCACCTCGGCCTTCGGGCTGAAGTAGCGGATGCTGTACGCCCGCCCCTCATGGCCGCCGAGTCCCTCCGGAGGCGCGGTCAGGAACGCGGACTCCGAGTACCCGAGGTCGGCGGCGATCGCCAGCATGTCGCTGTAGTCCAGGGCGGTGGCGTCCAGAACAACGCCAGCCGGGTTTCCGCCCTCGGGGACGCTGGAGAAGGCGGTGTATCGCAGCATTTCGGGCCGCGGCGCATTCATCGTCATGCTCGTAGCAACGAGACTCGGCCAGCGGCTATTTCACAGGAACAGCCGGCCGAGGACCTGATCGCCTGCGGCAGACTCCGGCCGGAACCGGTGACGGACGGATGCGGCCCTCCGCATCCACCGAGCCTGTCTCGCTCGCCGATGCAGGCCGGCGCGAAGGAGGGTCTCAGCCCCCGGTTCCCACGGCACGACACAGGAGAATGGCCGGGCGAGGCCTGTCGGCAAGCACTCCCCCGCGGAGGGCGGTGCCACAGCCGGCTCGGGGACCGGCCACAGCACCGCCACGACCAGACCACCACCAAGATGAAGTTCAAGATTCTTTGCCGGTCGGGCCCCCTCCCAGGACCGGAAGGTGAACAGCCCGCACAGGCAAGGAGCAACGTGCAATGAATGCCTTGGAATGCATGCTTCACCACCTCCCCTGCCCCCTCCTTCCGAGGCAGGAGCGGAGTCCTGGTCCGACTACGCCGCCGTAACCGATGACGGCATCGCCCTTCAGCGGCGAGACGGGACCCTGCCCGGTTCGGCGCCGCCGAAGAAGGCCCCGGAGAGGCCGTGGCTATGGGGCGGGCGGCCCTACATGCCAGGGTTGGTACACGCAGTGCAGACCCGCGGCTGGATCATTGGCAGCTCCCAACTGCCCAGCCGTGCAGTGGATGAGTTGATCGCCGCCAATGTCCTCGTCGTCCCACGAAGCGAGCGCTGGCGGGAAGCGGTGTCCAGCACACTGATCGGCAGCTGGTGCGATCCCCTGTGGCAGACCGGGCAACTGTCCTCCACCGGGCTCGGGCCCTTGAAGGCGGAGGCGTGTGCGGTGCACCGACAATTGGTGCCCCTGTGGCGGCGCCGGACACGCACGGCAGGGTGCTGTCCCTGGACGCGAACCTCGGCGACGGGCTGTCGCTGTACGACCTGGTCGCCACCGACGTCGACCTGCTCGCGCACACCGCGGGCGGGGTGCTCGAAGACGAGCGGCTCAACCGCGTGCTGCACGGCCTGACCGAGAACGAGCGACACACCGTGTTCGCGTACGCCGAGGGCGAGGGCACCACCTGGACCGAGGCCGCGGTGTACGCCGGCGCCACCGACCCGTAGGCCTTCGGCGAACGGGTCCGCCGCAAGGCCAAGCGCCTGGCCGCCGAGCAACGGCGGCGTGCTGAGCAGCGCCGGACCGGCTCGGCTCCACCCCGCTAACCCACCCCTCGGCGTTGCCCTGCCGGTGCTGCGATCCCCTCTTCCGTCGCGGTGAGGGCCTTCACATGAAGGGGCTTGCGAGGCTTGACCTCTCCCTGTGTAGAGGCAGTGCTCCAAGTAGGAAAACGGTAGGCCCGCAGGTCAAAGTTCCTTGAATGCTGGTCTCCCCCGAGAAGTGTGCCCCTTCCGTCAGGACTTGCACTGCTTACCCCGTGCTCCCCCACGCTTCGGCACTGTCAGATCCGCTGCCCGCGACGCAAGAGGCCGCAACTGCCACACGCTCCGCCCCGCACGCGCATCCGGCGCCTGTGCCCTCCGAGTCCGAAGGACCACCGATATGACCACCCGCACGTCCGTGGCTGGAGAAAGACGACGACCGCATGGACGAGCTGCACCGCACGATCTTCCAGCACCTCCTGGACGACCGTTGGCACCATGGCTTCGAGACGGCCGTGGACGCCACGCTCGTCGGCCGCTACTACGAACGCTTCGCCGACCACGCCGTAGCGGTCGCACAGCGCGTGGTCTACCTCGTCACCGGCGAGCACGCGGACGACCTGGTCACCGACCCGCCCGTGAACACCTGACCCCTCCTGGCGGCCAACTGTGACGCTCAGAGTGGCCAACTGAGCCGCTCAGTCACAGGAGGAGCACCCAAGTGCACGACGATTCCCCGCCGACCCGTCTCCACATGCTGCGGCTCGCCCGCCGCGTCGTCGAGCAGCAGACCGCGCGGCAGCTGGCCCTGATCGACCAGTGGATCGCCAACGAGGAACGGCTCGAGCGCGAGCGGCGGCAAGGCAAGGAGCGCCAGCCGCCGGAGCCGGAATGGCTGATCAATTACGGCCTGAACAGGACCAACATCGATGCCTTCCACCTCGGCGACTGCTGGGCAGCGAAGAAGAGCGGCCGGTGCCGCCCCGCCACCCACGAGCAAGCCCTGGATGCACTGTGCCGCCAAGTGCCGCCGTGCGTGCACTGGCGGCGATGAGGATCGAGTTGCCGCCGCCGATGGTGGTCTGGGTGGCGTACAGGGCGGCGGCTCGCAGGGCAAGGAGCTGGCCCAGGTCGCGGGGGTGGCGGTCAGCGCGCCGGTTATGTCGTGGTCGGCGGCGGTCGGGGGCTGGGCCTGCCAGCGGGGGGAAGATCCCCTCCGTGTTGGGGGCGCACAGGCCTGCCAGGCACGCACTTTGTCCCCGGCCTGGACTCTGTTCGACTTTCGCCTCGCCGCGCGACCGTCGCCGGATGTGGGCGTAGGGTCCGGGTATGGGTGACGCTCTGTGCGGCTGGTGTGGGGCTGCGCCGCAGGAGCCGATGAGGCATTACCGCCTGCGCCGCAAGCCGGCGCATCGGCAGGCGACCTGGCAGCTGGTGCGAGCGGCGGTGCCAGCCGACCGGGGGCCCCGCGCCGGCTGGGCACAGATCCGTGCCGGACTTGGGATCGGTGGCAAGGTCCCTCGCGCTCGCTGCGCGCGCACGCGTCCTACTCCTTCCGGCGTCCGCAGGAGGTGACGGGCGTGCCGCAGCTTGCCGACTTCACCCCTGGCTCCAGCTCTGCCCTGGAGCAGCTCGATGCTCCCCTGGCCGACGTCATGCGGGACACCGGTGCCTCGGTGGGTCTGCTGTATCTGCTGCCGCCCGGTGAGCGGGTGCTGCAGCTGACGGTGATATCGGGGGTATCCCAGCAGATCGCAGCCCCCTGGGCGCGGGTCACGGTAGGCGCCCCCCTGCCGGCGGCGGACGCGGTACGACAACGGCGCATGGTGTGGCTGAGCAGCCAAGAGCAGGTGGCACGCTACTACCCCCAGCTCGCGCTCGTGCTGCCCTACGAATTCATGTTGGCTGCCGCCCCAGTCAGCTGTGGCACCAGCGTGAGGGGGGCCCTGGTACTGCTGTGGCCCATCTGGCACCCGCCGCAGCTGAGCTCACGTGAACGGGATGCGCTGGACACGTGCTGCAAGTGCGAGGGTGCGCTCCTGCAGCAGGCTGCCGGGCAAGGGCAGCCGTTGTTGCCCGCAGACCAGCCGCGGGTCTTGGCTCCCGTGCGCTCCGGCCGCATGGTGTCGGGCGAGGCACCGGCCGCATTCGACTTCGCTGAACGGCTGCCGCAGGGCTGCTGCGCACTCGATCTGGACGGGCGGGTCACCTTCATCAACACCGCGGCCGGCGACCTGCTCGGCGCGGGGGTCGGCGCTCTGCTGGGCAGCCGTCCCTGGGAGAGCCTGCCGTGGCTGCACAACCCCCTCTTCGAAGACCGGTACCGGGCGGCGGTGGTCAGCCGCTGGCCCACCTCCTGCACCATCCTGTGCCCGCCGGACCAGTGGCTGTTTTTCCAGCTCCACCCGGACGACAGCGGCATCAGCATCCAGATCACCCCGATCCCGGCCGAGCACGCCAAGCCCACCATGCCGTGGCAGCACACGCCACCGGCGCCAGAGGTCGGGGCGACGGCCCTGTACCACCTCACGCACCTGGCGGCCGGCCTCACGCAGGCCGTCAGGGCCGACGACGTGGTCCAGCTGGCCTGTGACCAGATCGTCCCCGGATTCGGCCCCCAAGCCCTCGCCCTGTTGACCGCGGAAGAAGGCCGGCTGCGCGTCATCGGCACCTGCGGCTTCAGCGCCGAACTCACCGAAATCTTCGACTCCCAGCGCCTGGCCTCCGACACCCCTGCCGTCCGGGCCCTGCTCACGGGCGACCCAGGCTTCTACGCCACCTTCGCCGACCTCAAACGCGCCTACCCCCCAGCCATCCACAAGGACGAGCTGCCCGCCTGCGCAACCTTGCCCCTGATCGCCTCCGGCCGCACCGTCGGCACTCTCATCCTCGGCTACGACCGGCCCCGCCCCTTCCCCGCGCCAGAACGCGCCATCCTGGCCTCCCTGGCCGGACTGATCGCCCAGGCCCTGGACCGCGCCCGCCTCTACGACATCAAGCACCAGCTCGCCCACACCCTGCAAACCGGCCTGCTGCCCCACACCCTCCCCACGATCCCCGGCCTGGACGCCGCCGCCCGCTACCAGCCCGCCGGCCACGGCATCGACATCGGCGGCGACTTCTACGACCTCATCCCCTGCGGCGAAGCATCCGCAGCCGCGGCGATCGGCGACGTCCAGGGCCACAACATCACCGCCGCGGCCCTGATGGGACAAGTCCGCATCGCCGTCCACGCCCACGCCACCGCCGGCACACCCCCCGGCGAAGCCCTCGCCCGGACCAACCGTCTCCTCATCGACCTCGACCCCGGCCTGTTCACCAGCTGCCTGTACGCCCACCTCGACCTCGCACACCACCGCGTCCGCCTCGCCACCGCCGGACACCCCCCACCTCTGATCCGCCACCCCGACGGCCACACCGAGATCCTCCACCTGCCCCCCGGCCTGCTCCTGGGCATCGACCCCGACACCACCTACCCCACCACCGAGATCCCGCTCCCACCCGGCACCCTCCTCGCCCTATACACCGACGGCCTGATCGAAACCCCCGGCACCGACATCGACGACTCCACCGCCGACCTCGTCACCTGCCTCGCACAGGCACCCCACCAAACCGTCGACGCCCTCGCCGACACCCTGATCAACCACTGCCCCCCGACCCCACACCAGGACGACATCGCCCTGCTCCTCCTCCAGGCAACAACACCCCACCAGGCGACCCGAAACGCGGCACTTCAACCCCGTGAAGCGTGAAGCCCCCGGACCCTTGCGGACGGAGCCGAGGGCCGGTCTGCGGAGCTCCACGCAGGGCATGCACGGCGCCCCCGTTCGGCGAAGCAGACGGGGTGTGTGTCCAGGGGGACCCCAACCTGCGAGGATGTCTACACGCGGATGCGCGGTCGGCATGGGGCCCGGGGGCAGAAGCGGCCTTCACGTCCCGAGCGGTTTCCCGTCTGGGCATGCGGCGCACGGGTGCGGCTGCACCGCTGGAAGTACGGTCCAGTCGGGCGGGCGATCCTGCGGGCTGCACAGGCGCCTGGGGCTGGGGCCGGCCGGTCCACCCGCCCGTTCGTCATCCTGCTGCCTTGCCGGAAGCTGGCCGGCACGGCGCGACAGCACCGCACCACCGACTCCCCGACCAGCTCATAGACGCTCACCCGAAAGGTCACGCACGGCGACGGACACCACCGCGAGGATCACTATGGTCACTGCGATGGTGACCATCATCGTGCGTCCGTCCCACACCTTCGGCCGCAGTTTCCCACGTGCCCGCCGGGTGGCACTGCTGTGATCATCGGATTCCGCCGGAAGCCGGAAGACCCCGGCCGGGGCGCGCAGGGCTCTGCGCTGTCATGGCGAGCATCCGCGCACAGCCCAACGAGCGGCCAGGCACAGAAGCGACTCACCCGGATCGATGGCGACCGAGCCGTGCCAGCGGCCCTCCCTGGTGCACAGCGGCTGGTGCCAGGAGCATCGGTCGGCCGGACGATGGAGGAGGCGGACACCGCGGTCCGCTCCGACCCTTGCACCAGGGCAACTGCGGCCAGAGCAGGGCGGCCTGGTCCGGGCAACATCCTGACAGGCCCCAAAAAAGATGGGTCAGCGGTGGCGGCCCGAGACGTCTCCGCCGGGGTCGTCGGCGAGCATCACCGACGCAGCCGTGCGCTTGCCGACCGGTTGCGTCGGTAGACCTCGAAGTCCTGGCACACGGCCATGACGATCCAGGTCGTGCTGGCCCACCCGCCCGGATCGGCGGCCTGTGCCACCGGAAGCACCGGTTCACTGTCCCAGACCGTGATCTTGATGGTGCCGCCGTCCAGTTCCAGATCGAGCAGGCACGGCCCGGGCGCGTGCTTGCAGGCGTTGGTGACCAGCTCGCTGACGACCAACTGCACCATGCCCATCGCCCGGCCGGACACCGGAAGATCCTGGTCTGCCTGCATGCGGGTCAGGAAGCCGCAGGCGAGATGCCGGGCGGCGGTGATGTCAGCGGGGCAGCCCTCGTACGCCGCCGACGCGGTAACCAGCGGCCGGCAGACCACCTGAGGGCGGTCTCGGTTTCAGGCAGCCTCGTCCATGCCCACCGCCCTCTCCCTGAATGCCCCGGGCCCATACGCAACGCGCGTACCTCGGAGCCCTCCGTTCAGGCGCGGCACGCGCTCCCCGCACCGGTTGGACGCTTGCGACACGGATGCGGGCCCGGTAGCGGACCTATCAAGCTGAGGTCTTCGGCTGCGGCTGGTGGCCTTGTGCGCGCAGCTGCTCGTTGATGCGCTGGGCTTCTTCGAGCTGGTCTTCGAGGATGACGATG
Source organism: Streptomyces sp. NPDC054783 (assembly GCF_053611725.1). Taxonomy (NCBI): domain Bacteria; kingdom Bacillati; phylum Actinomycetota; class Actinomycetes; order Kitasatosporales; family Streptomycetaceae; genus Streptomyces; species Streptomyces sp. NPDC054783. The sequence goes on from NZ_JBSHAY010000033.1 coordinate 74,165, forward strand.
CGGCAGGCGGCCTCGATGGGGGTGCCCTGGTCGACGAGTTCGCGGGCGCGGGCGGCGATGCGCAGTTGGTAGCGGGAGTAGCGGCGGTGGCCGCCTTCGGAGCGCAGGGGGGTGATCAGGCGGTGTTCGCCCAGTGTGCGGAGGAAGGCGGGGGTGGTGCCGAGCATCTCGGCGGCCCGGCCCATGGTGTAGGCGGGGTAGTCGTCATCATCGAGAGGGCCGACGGGACGGGAACTGGCAGGGGGCATAGACCTCTTCTTCCGGGGACGCGTCGGGGGGCCCGGGTGCCGTCCTGGCGCCCGGGCCCCGAGCTTTCAACACCATCTACCGGCGAACTGCGCCGGCCTTCTGTGTCCGCAGGTTCCGCCTGGGAGGGCGGGGCTGCGGGGATCGCTGATGCGTGACCGGGAACCACCTTCCAATCCGGGGCCTGCGCTACCCGGGCGGACTTGCTCGCCCGGGCGATCCTGATGGCGCCTTGGCTCCTTACTTTCGGTTACACGGGTTGTACTGCTGGATAACGCGGGTACTGCTCGCGGCCCCGGGGGGCCGCGTCCTGTCTGACGTGCGTGCGCGGGCAGTTCATGTCTGCCGCGCTCACTTCGACTTCCTGGTACGAAGAAGACGGTAGTACTGCGGCGGGCGAATGTCTACTGTGACAGCGACAGGTTTTCTTTTGCGTCGGTGCATGCACTCCTGTCGCGAATACACCCGGAAGAGTGTCGTTGCGGGTTGAAGCCCCGCCTTGCGGGCACACGCCGGGCCTGGCGGCACAACCGATCCAATGCGGGGTGGTGGCGCATGACCGACATGGACACGGCGCTCAGGCAAGCCCCCAGGGCGCCTGTCATGGTGGAGGGAGACAACCCCGCCGGTATTGCCCGCGCGCGTGATGTCGCCCGCGCCTTCGCCGACGGTCTGGAGCTGGCTGCGCCCCCTGGGATAGCGGAAACCCTCGCGTTGGTGGTCTCCGAGCTCGCCACCAACGCCGTGCGCCACGGCGGCGGCCGGTACACCCTCCACCTCGTGGCCACCACCGACGCGATCACCGTCGCGGTCAGCGACCTCAGCCCCGCACCCCTGCAGGAACGTGCCCCCGCCTCAACAGCGACGCCGGCGGGTTCGGATGGCCCCTGGTCCGGCGCCTGGCCAACAAGGTGACCATCGCCCCCGGCCCCGGGGAAGGCAAGATCATCCACGCCCGCCTCCCACGATGACGCGCCTCGGCTCAGCGGCTGGGCGCGAACCGTTCAAGAAGGCGTTCCCCCTTCTGGATACCGCTGCCGCGAAGGCGGCGGCTGTCGGAGATCTCCAGCTCGGGAGCCTCCAGCGGCGGGGCGTGGGCCCATGCCAACGCCCGCGTCGGCACCCCTGGCCTGGCACGATGCTTCGTATGCAGGCACTGCCGACCCCCTGCCCCTTGGACCTCATCCCCGACGCCACGGGGCATCGCGGCCTTCAAAAGCGGCATACCGGCAGGCCAAGCAGCAGGTTGCTGTATTCGTCGCCGTCGAGTCCCTGAGCGAGCGCTGGGAGGTGAAGGCCGACATGATCACGGCTCCGCAGCACACCGTGCCCGACTCGGTGTACGACGCCGTCCAGACCGCGGTCATCCAGCTGATCCACGCCCGGCGACATCCGCTCGGACTCCTCCGCGGCACCGGTCTACTTCGCGCTGTACGACGTGGCCATCGAGCAGCGGGCCCGCGAACTCGCGGCCGCCCTGCACACCGCCCTGCACGGAAATCTGGCGCCGCTGGCCCGCGCCATGCCCACCGCCTCCTGACCAGCCACCTGGATCTCCGCCGGTAGCGCCTGAGGCGCACCTCGCTGGCCGTGATCAAGATCGGCACCACCGGCTGCGGTGATGATCAATCGGCAGCTGTTTCGGATCCCTTGATCGTTCGTTGAGTCATACATGGCTGCTCGCTACGGCAACGCGGACCCCTGTGCAACTCTGCTGGGGGCTTACTGGTACCGGCCAGAGGCCGACGATCAAAACGGTGCCGCGGGATGGGGACACCGAACCAAGCGACCTGCGTCTTTCACCGCGCGGATGGTCATAGTCGGCATCTCCACGGCCACTGTGATCACCGCGGTGGTGTCGAGCCTTTCGCAGTGAACGTCTGTGAATCATCCGGGCAACCAATGAGGCGGTGCTGGCGCGCCACGGCCGGCCAGCACACGGGCAGGCGGCAGGATGGTCACCAGGGCGGGCGGGGTAGCGGGCCCGGTTCCCCGGCGGCGCCTGCGCAGCCCGCAGACACCCACGCAGCCTGCGGGACCGCCCGCCCGGCTGCACCGGACTCCCAGCGGTGCAGCCGGTGAAACTGCAAGACACCCCGCGAAAGGGGCGGAGTGTGGCCTGCCGGGCGGATACCTTGAGCCCGAGGCGCCAGATGCCGGACCCAATAGGTGCCGGCCGGCCCTACCGCCGGGACGCCAGAGCGAGTCACGGACGACCTCCAGAATGTCTGTCCTGACAAGTCATTTGCGGTTGTTGTGGACCGAGGAGCCGCAGTCGATGGACGAGGAGCCGGAGTTCGTCGCTCGCGCCCGTTTCGCGCAGTACGCCAGGGAGAGCAACTACGACAGCCGGCGGGTGGAGCAGCTCGACGACAACATCGGCTACCTCGACCTGCGCATGATCGCCCCCGCCGATCTGGGTGGTCCCGCGACCGCCCCCGCCATGCAACTGCTCGCTCCCACCAAGGCATTGGTCATCGACCTGCGGCAGTGCCGGGGCGGCTCACCGGAGGGCGTGCAGTTGTGGTGCAGCTACTTCTTCGCTGACGACGGGGTGCACCTGAACGACCTCTACGAGCGGGCCACTGGCTCAACCCGCCAGTACTGGCCCCTCGGGCACCTGGCCGCACCGCGCTACCTGGACCGCACCGTCACCGTACTGCCCTGCGACCTCACCTTCTCCGGCGGAGAGGAGCTGACTTACAACCTGAAGGTGCTGGGGCGCGCCACCTTGATCGGCCAGACCACCCGCGGGGGCGCTCACCCTACGGACCGTATTGCGCTCGCCCCGCAAGTTACCGTGACCGTTCCCGCCGCCCGCGCGATCAACCCGGTCACCGGCACCAACTCAGAAGGCATCGGTGTCGAGCCCGACCTGGCCGTCGCGGCCGGGGACGCGCTGAAAGCGGCGCTGGAGCACCTGCGCACGCGGATCGGCTGAGCAGCGTTCGACGCTTTGCAGAGAAGCGGCGGGGAGGCTGCGGGCGGAGGGGGGCAGGCACAGGTGCCGTGATCATTGCCTGCTCAGGGCTTCGTGGTGACTGCAGTGGGCTGATGGGCCATCAGGGACGGGACATCGCGCACGACCTCCGGCCCTCGGGTGCGCGTCAACTCTCCGTGTTGCCTCAGGGGCCGGACAAGCGGTGAAGGCGTCTCGGGGTGCCCGCGCGGTGCGGACCCGATCAGGACAGAAGCAGCACGCGGTCCCAGACGGGCTCGTGCTCTTCGCTGCCCGGCCCGCCCGCGCCGGGCAGCACCGAGAGCAGTGCGGCGGTCACGCCGGCCGCGCCCTCCAGAATCCCGGGGTTGTCCTCGGCCAGTGGTCGGCCGTGCTGCGGGCCGGTGGCGCCGCGGGGCCCGGCGAGGTGCCGGTAGCCGTAGTCGGCCTGCTCATCCCAGGCTGCGGCGAGCCGGTCGGCCAGCCGGTCGCAGTGGTCGAGCAGCGTCTGGTCGGCGGCCTGCTGCCCGAGCCTCCACAGGCTCTGCAGGAAACCAGCCTCGCCGTGGCAGACAGTGGGGCCCTTCAAACCGTCCAGGGTGCCTGGGCGGGCCAGCACCGCGTGGCTACTCGCCAGCGCGAGTCGGCTCCAGGTCTCCTCGCCGGTCACCCGGGCCGCGCGCAGCAGGCCGTTGGCGATGCCGACCGTGCCGTAGCACCAGGCGGCGCCCGCGGCGCCGGTGCGGGGCGAGGAGGGCAGGGGGCGCTCGCCGCGGGCCCGGGCCAACTCGTCGTCCAGCGGGAGCCGCCGCTCCCAGTACGGCCCGTAAGCGTCGCGGTCGGCCCGCTCTGCCAGCCAGCCGCCGATCCGTCGCAGGGCGGCCGACTGCCCGTCGACCGCCACGCCCAGCTCGGCGCTGCGGGCGAGAAGCGCCAGCGGGCCCGCGATGCCGTGGGCTGTCCCGAGGTTGAGATCACCACGTGGGAAGCGGGCCCGGTCCGCCTCGGTCGCCTGGCGGTGGCCGGGCACCCACCAGCCGGGCACCTCATGGCCGTCCATCCGCACCGGTCGGCTGACCGCAACGAGGTGGGCGAGGGTGGCGCGCAGCGCGGGCTCGGCCGCGGCCCGCTCCTCGGCGTCGCCGTCGGTGACCGCACCGAGCAGCACCCGGCCGACGCCGGCGGTGCCGGTGATGGCGTCGTAACCGGACCAGGACACCCCTGGTCCGGCGGGCTCGGCCGCGAGGCGGGCGAGTTGCTCGGCCGCGACGTGTGCGGTCAGGGTGTGGCGCAGGCCCGGATAGTGACCGCCGACCCGGGCAGCCGCCTGAACGGCCGTCAGCACCGCGGCCGGGCCGTGATGCACGCCGAACGAGGCCGTCTTGGTCAGGGCCTTGGCCGCCGCCTTCAGTCGGCCGTGCGCGGCGGGCAGCCGGCCCGGATCGCGGCGGGCCAGCTCGGCGAGGAGCAGGGCGACGCCGGAACCGCCTTCCAGTGCGACCGCGGGGCCGGTCGGGCGCGGGTCGTCGGTGAGGGCGTCGGCCACCCGGTCGACGGCCGCCGCGATACGCTCGGTGCTGCCGGGCACTGCTGCTGTGGTCACCGCTGGTGCTTCCTTCGGTCGGCGTTTGCGGTCACGCAGGCGCGGGCGAGGGCGTGTGCGCGCAGCTCGGCCTCCCGGTCGGGCCCGAGCAGCCGGTTGCAGGACATGTGGAGCAGGCTTGCCAGCACCCCGGGCAGCGGCGACCAGTCGGCGCCGCGGGCGGCGAGGGCGTCCAACTGCTCGCGGTAGGCGCGCAGATGTCCGGCCTGGTCGGCCAGGGCCTGCGCCAGCCGGTCGCCCAGCGGATGCTCGGCCAAAGCGGGCCAGCCGCCTGCCGGGTCGATCAGCCGCAACCACTGCACCCGGTGAATCCGGAAGCCCGCGGGCGGCTGCTCGCCGGCGGCGGTGCCTACCAGCCAGGCTGCGCCCGGCTCCTGGTAGCGCGTCGGCGCGTTCACCGCGGGCGGCGGGCCGAAGGCGTGAGCGATGGCGGCGAGCGACAGCGCGGCCAGCGTCTCCTTGTTCCACGGCACGTCACCGCTCCCGCTGTCGGCCTGCCGGGCGATTTGCAGCATGGTGAGCGCGGTACGGCTGTCCGCGGCGAAGAAGCGCTCGGCGGCCGCCTGGGCCTCGGGGCCGCCGTAGCGCTCCCACTCAGGGTCGTAGCCGTCCAGTATGAACCGCCCGACGAGTCCCTGGGCCGTCCACTGCCGGACCGCGGTGTGCAGCGGCGGCAGCAGTTCCGGCCACAGGCTGTCGGCGGGCCCGTGGAACCGCAGCCGGAGGTGGTCGTCCGGGTCCCGGTACCGGATGAAGAACCATCGGTCGATCAACTCGCGGGCTGAATCGGGTAGTTCAGCCAGGAACGGGGCGAGTTGCTCGGTCAGGAAGGAGTCCGCCTGCCGGCCCGCGAGGTAGAGCTTGGCGTACAGCCACTCGCCGCCGGGCTCGGCCAGCCGCGGCTCGGCCGGACGCACCGCCGGGACCCGGGGTGCGGCGGGGGCGAGCGCCGCGGCCGTCGGCTCCCGGACGAAGGCCAGCGCAAGTTCGCAGTGGTGCGCCCGGTCCTCGGCGTCCCGCAGCCAGCCGTCGGCCCGCTCCTGCCCGCCGGGCAGCTCGACGGCGAGCAGATGGGGGTCCTTGGAGAGCGCGTCGCGCAGCAGCTCGCGGTGCCAGGACTCGGACAGGTCAACCGGCAGCCGGAGGTCGGCGCGGGTCAGCACCAGCTGCTGCGGCGCCCGCCAGCGCTCCCGCCAGTGCCGCACCGCCTCGGCCCAGCCGGCCGGGTCGAGCCCGGTGTGCTCGCGCAGCTCGTCCAGGCGCCAGGTGGCGGGGGCGAGCACCACCCGGCCGTAGCGCACCCGGGGCAGGAACGGCGCGCTGGTGGCCGGTCCCCAGTCCCAGGGCGCATACGAGCGGTGAGCGTCCCGACCGACCTCGATCAGGAAGCGGGCGGCGTTCGGCGCCTGGCCGCGCAGGTCCATCGCGTGGTGGGCGTGCGGCAGCAACCGGCGCCCGGTCGGCAGGTGCACCAGATACAGGTGTTCGAAGGTGGCGGCCGCGCCGATCTCGTCCAGCCGTACGGCGGTCGCGGCGGGGTCTGGCGGCAGCCCGATGGTCACCTCGTGCTCCGCGGTGCGTGGGCTGTTGGCGACGTTCAGCGCCCGGGTGAGCCGCGGCTGGTAGGCGACAGCGAGGTGGATCGCGTCCGGCTGCTCGGGGAAGGCGAAGGCGGCCAGCTCCTCGTTGACCGAGCCAGCCAGTCCGGCGAACCGGCCGTAGGTGCCGCCGGCCTCCAGCGCACCCGGTCCGCCACCGCCGACCAGCAGGAAGTCGCCCTCGGCCAGCGCCTGTTCGTTGGCGGCGACCAGAGTGCAGAACAGCTCGCAGGAGCGTGGCAGCAGCTCGCGGTCCGGCTGACCGGGGGCCAGTCGCGCCACCAGGTCGTCGTCCAGCACCACCTCCCGGGCGCCGTCGCGTATCGCCTCGGCGGCCAGGCGGCCCAGCAGCAGCTCCAGCTCGCGGGCCGGCCGCGGTGCCGGGTCCTCGCTGCGGGACGAGGCCGGCCAGGTGTAGCCGGCCGGCGCGCCGAGGCCGACCGTGTCGTCCAGCACCTCCAGCACCGGGACGACCCGATCGGGTCCGTAGCGCTCCAGGAAGTCCCGGTGGTAGCCGCGCAGCGGTGCCGGGCCGGGCACGGACAGCCGCCATAGCACGCCAAGCCCGCGGGCCGCCTCCTCGGCGACCGTGTGCGGCAGCCGCACCTCGGCATCCAGCGCCAGATCGACGTGGACCAGCCGGTCGGCGTCGGCCAGCTGACGCATCCTCTCCTCCAGCGCGGCCAGCACCGCGCCGCGCTCGCCCGGGGTGGCGGCGGCGTCGTAGCGGTCGCGGTCGGCGGCTATCGCGCGCAGGGCCGCCAGTAGCGGCAGCGGCCGGCCGGCGGACCGCTTTGCGGCGGTCAGTACGTCGATCACACGGCTGAGCGGGTCGCCGCCGTCCAGTACCGGCCGCAGCCCGGTGATCAGGAACTCCTGGCGGACCAGCGTGGCCAGCAGGGCGGCGGCCGCGCCGGGTGGTGCCGTGGGGTAGCGCCGCTCCAGCTCCGCGGCGGCCTCCTTGCCGGTCGTGCCGGCGGCGGCCAGTTCCAGCGCGGCGGCGACCACCGGCGTGAGCCGGACCGAGACCTCGCTGCGGGTGCTGTCGCCCGCCGTGGCACCGGGGTTGGAGGGCGCGGCCGTCACCAGCCGGCCGCCGCGCGGGATGGTCCCGGCATGGACGTGCAGGCTCAGGTGAGGGAGCAGGTCGCGGTCCTGCTCGAGGTGCTGGACCACGCGCAGCAGCCAGTCGAGATCGACCCGGGTACGACTGCGGGCCGGGCCGGACCAGGACACCTTCGCCGCCGGGCCGTCGGCCGCTGTGGCGAAGCGGACCGGGGCGACGCCGGCGAAGCGCCCGAACGGGGTGCAACGGGAGCGCAGCCGGATCTCGTAGCGCAGCACGGAGACCACAGCGCGGCGCAGTTGGGCGTCGGTGCGACCGGCGAGCCCGGTGTGGTCGGTGCTCGCGGCCACGAGGCTCGCCAGACTGGGGCTGGCGACCCGTAGGGCGTCCATGAAGACGCCGTCGCCGGCCGCACCGCTCAGCAGTTGCTCGCAGGCCGCGCGGTCGGTGGAAGAGGCGGCGGCCCAGGCGGCGCGGTGCTCGTAGCTGCGGCTCGGGGCTCGCAGCAGGGCGACCGGCGCGGTGCGGAAGAGCGGCTGGGGGGCGGGCGGCAACGGCATCGGTGGCAGTCCCTCGGTGGCGGTCCCTGGCGTGGTCGGCGCGTCGGGCGCGGTGGCGGCCGGACGCGCGGGTGGGCCTGGGGCCGACAGCCTTGGGAGCCCCGGCCCGTGGGCCCTCAGCTGCCGGCTCCGTCGGGCGTACGCGGTGGACGGAGCCGGCCTGCGGCCCGGCTCAGCAGCCGCACTGAGTGGGGAAGGTGGACCAGCAAGTGAAGCTGCAGGAGACGGAGGTGAACGCGGCCTCGGCCGAGTGGGTGTCGTCCAACTCGATGCGGACGTCCAGATCGAAGAGGTCATCGAGCTGGACGTCGACCAGGACCGGAAGGGTGGCAGCGCTCATGTCGATCTCCTCAGAGTGGTTGGTGGAGTGCCGAGCCGTGCGCCGTCGGTCTTACGGGAGTGCGGAAAGCGGTGCCGGCGCCGGTCGGCAGCCGCGCTCAGCAACACCAGGTGGGATAACACGAAGAACAGGTGATGGACGTAAACGCGGCCTCGGCCGAGTGGGTGTCGTCCAACTCGATGCGGACGTCCAGATCGAAGAGGTCATCGAGCTGGGTGTCGACCAGGACCGGAAGGGTGGCAGCGCTCATGTCGATCTCCTCAGGGTGGTTGGTGGAGCGGTGAGCCGTGCGATGCGATGGGAGGCTAGCCACGGCCGCCTGAGCGGCGCTTGAGCCGACTGACCGCGCGCTGGACCCAGAGCAACCCACCAGGACCCACCACCCACCCTCCGAACAGACAAAACATCGAAGCCCTGCCGGAGCACTAAGACCGTGTCCTACGTGGTGAGGCGGACGAGTCGCTTGTAGCAGCACATGGCTGCGGCGAGACCGAGAAGGGCCAGGTAGTTGCGGGGATCGTGCTCGTAGCGGGGCTGAGTCTGCGGTATCCGGACAGCCACGACATCGTCCTCTCGATCACCCACCTGCGACGGCCCAATCGTTCGCTGGACTCGATGCCTTTGCGGGCCATACGGACGCCGATGCGCTTGCCGCGTAACCATTTCCGCAGGTCCGGGCGGTCATAGGCTTTGTCTGCGTGCAGGCGCTCGGGCTTGAAGTGGCGGCCGCGATTCGGGTCGTGTCTCGTTTGGTGACCCGCCACCATGGGCTTCAGGCCTTCGCTGTCTTGGGTGTTGCCAGCCGAGACGCCGACGACCAGGGGCAGTCCGTTCGCGTCCGACAGGACGAGCACCTTGGCCCCCATCATTGGTGCCGGGCCGGCACGGTTCCGGCCCGGCACCTGGATGCGTACCAGCCCCAAGGGAGGAGAATGCTCACTCTCCCTCAGCTCGGGCAGATCAGAAGACCAGAGGACCCCAGCCAACCTGGTTGGTGTTGATGTCCAAGACCTCTACGTAGAGCTTGTGTACACCGTCGTTGTGGTACTCCGGCCACGTGTTCACCCCGCCTCCCCAGCCGGTGTGCGTGCGGCCGCCGGTCTGAGTGTTCACCTGCCACAGGTCCACCTTGCACTCGTTGGCGGGCCCGTCGACGTGACCGTAGGCGTACATGTCAGAGTAGGGGAGGATGTACGCATGGCAGTTGCCGGCGAACGCATCCCCGCCCAGGCTGGCTGCTGACGCAGTGCTGGCCGAGACGGCGACGAGGCTTGCTGCGGCAATCCCTGCCGCAGCGAACTTGATCGTGCGTCCGATCTTCACGGTTGCTCCTTCGGAGATAGTGACAGGTAGAGGGCATATCTGAGCTGGTTCAGTCAGCGCCCTTAGCGTGCGAGCGAGCCCGCTGTTGACGGATCAAGGCTGGCCGAGGTGGCCTGATGAAGTCCCGTTTCCCACACAACCCCACACACCCGCCTCCTAGACTCGGATTGTCAGGGGCACGACTTCGCAGGGGGGGGCGTCGTGGGCAATCTGCGGGGCGGAATGCCAGATCCGGGCCAGGCAACTGATCTGGCGGAGTTCATCGGTCTGCTGGGTGAACTGCGTGCGTGGGCAGGGACCCCGTCGTACCGGTCGCTGGCCAAACGGGTCGGACCGCTCATGCGGCCCCCGCGCGTCGTCTCGCCCTTCACGGTCGTGGACGCCTTCAAGGTCGAGCGGCGCCGCTTGGATCTGGACCTGGTAGTGGCGATCGTCCGAGCCCTCGGCCTGAACGACGAGGCCGTCAGCCGCTGGCGCGAGGCATGCATCACGGTGCACCGGCTGGCCAAGACCGGCGGCCCAGTCGGGGTGTTCGGTCAGCTCCCCACGGATCTTGCGACGTTCACCGGACGCACCCAGGAAATCGCCCGCCTAATCGAAGCGGCGACACACCGTCACGACGGTGAGCACGCGAACACGGTGGTCATCTCCGCGATCGAGGGAATGGCCGGGGTGGGTAAGACCCAGCTCGCCATCCACACCGCCCACGAACTGGTACGCGCGGGCCACTTCGCGGACATCCAGCTCCACGTGAACCTCAGGGGCTTCGACCCCGAGCTCCCGCCCGCAGACCCGTCCGCGGTGCTGGAGGCATTCCTGCGGCATCTGGGCGTGCCCGCCCAACGGATCCCCGCAAGCCGCGATGAGCGGGCGGCAATGTACCGCGACCGACTGCGTCAACGCAGCGCGCTGGTTCTACTCGACAACGCCGCCGACGAGGACCAGGTCCGCGACCTGATCCCATCCAGTCCCACCGGCCTGGTCCTCATCACCAGCCGCCGCAGCCTGGCCGGCCTCGACGGCGTCTCCCCCCACCTGATCGATACCTTCTCCGAAGCCGAGTCACTGGACCTGCTGATGCGAATCGCGGGACGCGACCGCGTGGAGGCCGAGCCCGAAGCCGCCGCCAGGATCGTCGAGTACTGCGACCGCCTCCCGCTGGCCCTCGCCCTGGCCGCGGCACGGCTACGCTCCCGCCCTGCCTGGAGCCTTGCGGAGCTGGCCGACCGGCTGCAGACCGGCCGGCTGGAGGCGATCCGCGCCGGCGGCCGCGCGATACGCCCGGTCTTCGACCTCTCCTACCGCAGCCTCCCCGAACCGCTGAGGGCGCTATTCCGCAGCCTCGGGCTGCATCCGTGCGCCAATTTCACCGCTGCCTCCGCGGCGGCCCTGCAGGGCATTGGTCTCGTGCAGGCGGAGGCGATGCTGGAAACCCTCGTCGACGAGAACCTGCTTCAGCTAAGGAGCGCTGGACGATACGCGCTGCACGACCTTCTCCGGCTCTTCGTAGCCGAGCTCAGCAGCGACGACGAGCCGGATGCGCGCCAGGCTTCACGACGACGACTCGCCGACTGGTACCTCCACACGACATACCGTGCGGCCCTCGCGATCAGGACCGTGGAATTGCCGGAGATCGAGCCTTCCGGAGCCACCGTGTCCCCGCTCGAATTCCAGACATACGAGCAGGCCCTAACCTGGCTCGACGAGGAGGGGGCGAACCTCGGCTCTGTGATCCGTTGGGCCGCGGCCAATGGACTGCCTGAGCACGTATGGCGGATCGCGCTCCACCAAAAGGGCCACTTCCTGCTTCGATGGCGGCTGGAGGAATACGTCCAAAGTCATGCCCTCGCGCTGGCCGCCGGGAACGAGTTGGGCAACCAGTACGCCCAAGCCCGAGCCCATCACGGAATGGGTGTTGCGTACAGCCAACTAAAACACCTGGAGGATGCCGAGACCCACCTGCGTTCGGCGGTCGAACTCCTTCACTCCACCGGTGAGCGCAGACTTGAAGCGGGCGCCCTCGCCGACATCGGCCTGATTCACGAGGCGCGCCGGGACTACCATGCAGCTGTCGCCGTCTACGACGAGGCGCTGGCCGTGATCGAGAACGTGGACGACAACCAGCGGCACCGTGGCGTGATTCACCTGAACGCTGGATGGTTTCGCCACCTGGTGGGCGATTACATCGGGGCCCTAGACCACTACACCAAAGCAATAGCCGACCTTCGGGCAGCGGACGAAGCGCGTGGTGAAGCCATCCTCCTCGGGAACATAGCCATCCTGCATCGCAGCACCGGAGAACACGAGAGGGCGCTACGCCACTTCGAAGAGCAGCACGGGGTCAGTCTGAGGATAGGTGATGAGTATTTCCAGGCTCTGAGCTTGATGGGGAGCGCTGTCAGCCTTGATGCACTGTGCAGGCCAGCTGAGGCATCCGACCTCCGCAACAGGTCGCTGGCCCTGGCCCGGAAGGTCGGCGTCTCTGAGGAGACCATCCTGGCGCACGTGAACGGCTCACCTTGATCCACCTACGAAGGCCTGTACGCAGTCGGTGACGACTCCCAATTCCGGGCAACGGGAGCGGAGTTGCTTGAGCTTGAGCTTGAGCTTGAGCTTGAGCGCGTTGTTCTCGTCGATCTTGTCGGGGTGCGCGGTGATCAGCCAGGTGGCTTTGCGGACGGGCAGCTCGTTAGGCTTGTCGGGGCGGGATTGCCGCTGGCCCGGATCTATTGCAGGCCGCTTACTGCCGGTAGCCAAGCCATGCGTGTGACCTCACCGTTGCGGTGGGCGTCATGGATGCGGCTGATGAGGTTCACGACCGTCTCGTGCTCCTTGGTCAGCCGGCCGATGGATTCCACAGCCTGGCAGCCGCAGTACTCACACATCGTTGCGGTCCTGTCCCGATCAGTGGACGTGAGCGGCAGGGACGCAGCGGGTGAGCGCATGGCGCACGCCCGTGCCAGTGAAGGCCAGGGCTGCGCCCGCCACTACCGCGAGCAGGGCCAGACCGATCGCGTACGAGCCGTAGGCGCCGTACAGCGAGCCCATCACCAACGGCGGGACGAAGCCTCCCAGTCCGCCCGCAGCGCCGACGACACCGGTGACCGAGCCGACCTTGTTCGCCGGGGCCAGCAGAGCGACCAGGGCGAACACAGCGCCGCTGCCCGCGCCAAGCGCGGCGGCCATCGCCAGGAGCGCGATCGTGCCCATGGGGGCCAGATCCGGCGTGAACGACTGGACGACGGCTCCGGCGAACACCACGGCCAAAACACCGGCCAGCACCCGCACCGGGCCGATGCGGTCCGACAGCCAGCCGCCCACCGGGCGCATCACCACTGCCAGCAGCACGAAGCCGGCCATGCGGTTCGCCGCGTCCGCCTGGCTCAGGCCGTAGCCGGTCTTCAGGTAGGTCGGCAGGTAGACGGAGGCGCGCGGCTGAGGCAGCGGGCACGGCCGGCCCTTTCGCCGTAGCGCACAGCCCGCCGCAGGGCGACCGAGCTGTGCCCGCCGGCGACGGGCCGATGTGGGCGCTGCCCGCTCCCACGGGCCGCGCCCACCAGCTGGCTCCTCCAACATGCCGCAACCGCGGTCGATCAGGCGGTCAGCGGCTGCCCCTCCAGTTGTGCGCCACGTCGACTACCAGATGGTCGCGCAGTTGGATCACCCGGAACTGCAGGCCGTCTACGACTGCCTCGCCCCTGCCAGGACCGGCGCGCCAGCCGACACCGCTGAAGCCATCGCCGCCCGCGAGGGCCTCAACCTGGCGGACGACCTCGCCGCGGTCCGCCGGCGCACAGCCCGCGCCGCCGCTGCCCGGCGGCGCACGGACCGGTCAGGCCGCCGCCGCGGCGATGGACGTTCGCTGGAGTCCCACGCTTTTACCCTGGTCAGCCGCCGGGCCCCGCACCTGCGCACCTCCGAGCTGAGGTGCCGGGCGCGGGCCTGGGCCCGGGTGGGGTTGTGGCCCGAGGAGATGCAGGCGTGGATCGCTGCCGTCGGCGTGGACGGTGCCGCCGTCGCCCGGGACTGCCGCACGGCGGGCATCGTCCTGTCCGCGATGGGCGTCGTCCCGGACGGCCCCGCCCGACCCGGTGAATCTGCTCGGGTCGGGGCGGGGCCGCCCGGGCTGCCTCGGGCTTGCAGGCACTCACTATGCTGGTGCGGTCGAGTGGACGTAGAAGTCGGGTTCAGCGAGTCCGGCGGCGTCAACCCCATCGACCAGCGGGGTGACCCGTGGCCGACCGGTGTGCTCGTCGCCAGGCCGCCAGGCCGGGGGGCGTCGACCGCGCTCCACGATGTCCTCGATTGCCGAGCGCTTCCACACGATGCCGATATCACTGTCGTCGTGGGTGCGGCCACTGTAGATCCCGATGAGGTCCCAAGCCGGGCCGGATCGCAGTTCACCATCGGCCGCCCGGTACCGGGCCAGCTCGTCAGCGTAGAAGACCACGGGCGATCCGGACTGGCCCGGCCTGGCCCGGCAGTCGATGAGAGTGCAGGGCAGGTCCTCCCAGTCCAAGCTGGGAGGCCAGGCAATCGTGCCGCGGGCCCAGACGCCAAGTGCGGCATGAGTCCGGAACGGGTCGAAGCCCACCGGGAAGCCGATCACATGCAGCTCACTCGTCAGGTCCATCCGAGCCAGAGCCGGGCCCCCCGGCCTGTATGCGATCAGGTCGGCCTTCTCCTCCACGAAGTCCGGCAGCGCGATGGCGACCACGTCCACCTTCCATCCGTGCTCGGGATGCTCGAGCCACAGCGGTCGCTCCTCCTCGTCACCAAGCTCCAGGACCAGCGCGATCCACTCCCCGAAGCTGCCGGCGCTGTGCAGCAGCACTCGAATCGCCGAGACGTTCGCTCCGTCCTTCACCTTGTCGTTGTTCTTGCTGTCCCGGCCGGTCACGACGTGGCGGTTCGTCACCAGGAAGGGACGAGCCGCACTGTTGCGCACGACGAACCCGGTCGCCGCCCTGCCCCGCTCCACCTGACCGGTAGGGGTCAACGGTTGGAGGTAGAGCGAGGCCAGCGCTGGCACCTCCAGTACGCGGGGCACCCCGCTACTCAGACCGTCGTCGATACGGGCAGCGGCAAGCGGAGGCTCTGTCATGACGCTGGAGCCTAGCCCTGACCCCCTGCATGGCCCATGCTCGAGTGGCGGCTCCAGCGAACTGGCAGGTCAGATCAGCTGAGCCCGACGGTCCGCTGCCAGCCGGTGCACCTTGCCTGCGACGTTCGCCAGGAGCTCTACGGCCTGGGCCCGGTCGAGTGCGGCACCGGCGATGGCCTCCTCGTTGTCGTGGATGAAGGCGCTAAGGTGCGAGTAAGTGTCCTCCACCTCCAGCATCCAGCGCTCGGAGACGCTGCGGTCCCGGGACTTCTTGTCCCGGATCGCCGGCGCCAGCTTCTTGGTGTCGTGGGCGACACGGACCGCGTCGAGCGCCTGGCGCAGCTCGGCGGCGACCGCGTTGACGATGCCGTCGCGGATGTAGCTGCGCGCCGTCCGCAATCTTCCCGCCACCTTCTGCAGCTCCGGATCGTCGGTGACCGGCACCATCACGTCGATGTACGAGGCCGCGCTGACCTTCTCCATCTGGGTGCTCCACTGCTCCGAGAAGACCTCGACTTGCAGGTCGCCGCCGGACGAGAGCTCGAAGCCGACTGGATCGCCGCCTACCGACATGCCGCGGAGATCTCGCAACACCAGCCACAGCGCGCCGCCAGCACGCAATTCCTCCGTCTCCAGCAGGGCCTGGCTGCTCACGTGGCCGACGAAGACCGTCTGGCTGGGAGAGACCGTGACGCCGACTGCCTGCTGCACGGAGACCAAGGCCAGTTCCCGGAGGTCCTGGCTCGGGTTCTTGCCCACCAGCAGCGTCGCCGAGAGCAGAAGATTGGTTTGCGGCGTGGCCGCCTGGTTTGCCCACGTGCGGAGGGACAGCTCGATGCGGGCGCCACCGAGTACGGGCTGAAGCCGCAGGTCCTTGGGGGCTCCCTCCAGTCAGAGTGTGTTGCCATTGGGCAAGTTGAGCGAGCCGTTCATCGGAACCTCTCTTCAAAATAAAGGTGTGCTGAGAGGGTGGACCGGCATCGAAACCAGAAGCAATGCAATTCGGCCGGGCAAAGTGCTGCGCCGGTGTGCGGGCAGCGGTGACGGCGAGCAGGGCTGGGCCCGAGGCCGAACAGATCACCGTCGACGGCGACACGGACCCCGTATCTGTGCGGCTGGGAGTGTGGATCTCCAACACCTGCGCGAGGCGCGACAAACTCACCCAAGAGCAACTGAACGGACTACGGGAGCTGGGTATGAAGTGGGCATAACTGCGAAGCCCCCGGCCCAGCCCAAAATGTGCCAGCAGCCGATGAAAGCGGGGAAGGGCCCGGCTGCTGCCGGGCCCTTCGCTCGTAGCGGGGGCGGGATTTGAACCACGCGACCTCTGGGTTATGAGCCCAGCGAGCTACCGAGCTGCTCCACCCCGCGTCGGTGACACCACCGTACGCCACACGCGCGACACCTGCAGGGATTTACCGGGCCGCATACGCGGTGTACGACTCCCTCGGTCACCAGCGCGCCCGGGTTCGCAGCATTGCCCTACGTGCGGACGCGCTCCGGCCCGCCGACCGGGCCACCCGGCAGCTCATCCTTGAGGCGGGCGACGACAAACCCCTCGCGATCGAAGCCGTCGCCGATCGCGCCCGCTACGGGCGCCAGGTGCTCTACCCCGCCGCCCTCGCCATCAGCTCCCGTCCGCCGTCAGCCCGGCAGTGGGACCAAGGCGGTTGCCCAGAGGACACGGGTGGACGTCGTGTGACGTGGCCCAGACGCACGCGATTTGGCCCATCGCCTGGGTGCGGGTGCCGATGCCGGATCCTGTCGGTTTCTGCGACCATCTGGCCATGGTCGACAGCAGGAATCGTTCAGCGCTGCGCACACTGATCGGCGAGGTCCCGCAGGGCTTGGCAGCCTGACGCACCGGGAGCTAAACCCGGCCTTCGAACAGCTGGGGATGCGACCGGTCCCTGATGATGCTGGGAGCAAGCGCGAGCGGATCGAGCTGAGTTTCAGCCAGGTACCCGATGCCGACCTGTCACAGGTCACCCGACGCATCCTGGAACAGAGCCACGTCCATGTGAGTCCGTCGCGCCGCTACCAACTCGAGGACCTGCTGTGTGCAGAGGACGCACCGCCCGAGATACCCAAGAAGGCCCGCCGTGAGCTGGCGCGCGCCCTGGACCTGTCGGAGTTGACCCAGCATCACGACCGTTTCCTGCGGCTTCTGGACCGATTCTGGATATCCGAGGACGGAGACCTGTCCTTCGAGGAGGTGGAGGACCTGCTGCTGAACGGGATGCGTCCGGTGACGCTGAGAGACCCGATCAAAGAGATCAGCAATGAGACCGAGGCCAGGGGGAATCTATACCAACGACTCCTCAACAGCTCACCGGACAACTCAGAGGGCCAGAAGAACCTCTTCATCGCCTACCACCAGATTCTCGGACCCTCCCCCGGGGATCCCGCCCTCCTGCCCGAAGTCTGGCTGCACTGGGACCACAGGACCGTTCAAGAACGCGGCCCGGAGGCGTTGCTGCGTTCCCGCATCGACTTTCTCCTGTTGCTGCCTCATGGACAGCGCGTCGTCCTGGAGGTCGACGGATCACAGCACTACGACATCGTTTCTTTTGGTGTGATCGTTCGTTGAATCATGCATGACGGATCTGGTTGAGCGGCTCGTGCCGGACGAGTTATGGGTGTTGTTCCGGCGGGTGGTGCCGCCGACGGAGGTGAAGCGTCCCCAGGGCGGGGGTCGACGTCGGGCGGGTGATCGCGAAACGCTCGCTGCGATCATCTTCGTGGCCACATCGGGCTGTACCTGGCGGCAGTTGCCGCCGGTGTTCGGACCGGCCTGGCCCACTGTCTACCGACGCTTTGCCCAGTGGAGCCGGGACAGGGTCTGGGCCAGGCTCCACCGCGTCATCCTGGACGAACTCGGCAGCTGTGGTGAGCTGGACTGGTCACGGTGCGCGATCGACTCGGTCAGTGTCCGGGCCACAAAAGGGGGCCACTGACCGGACCGAATCCGACCGACCGTGGCAAGTTGGGATCGAAAATCCACCTCATCACGGACCGGAGCGGACTGCCCCTGTCACTGGGGATCTCCGGCGCCAACATGCACGACAGCCTCGGCCTGAAGCCACTCGTGCGCGGGATCCCGCCCATCCGCTCCCGCCGCGGGCCCCGCCGCCGACGCCCCGCCAAGCTCCACGCCGACAAGGGCTATGACTACGACCACCTGCGGAAATGGCTCCGTGAACGAGGCATTCGGCACCGCATCGCCCGCAAGGGCATCGAGTCCTCCACAAGGCTCGGCCGTCACCGCTGGGTGGTCGAGAGGACCGTGTCATGGCTGGCCGGCTGCCGACGCCTGCACCGCCGCTACGAGCGAAAGCCGGAACACTTCCTCGCCTTCGTCGGCATAGCAGCAGCCCTCATCTGCCACCGCCGACTCACCAAATGAAACGACGTCTTATGGCGGCGTAGGCGGTCTGAGGGTGATCCGCGCGGTGCGCGACGATTGCCTCCGCCGGTCAGGCAGGACTTCGGCGTAGCCGTATGGTGTCCGGCTCATGACGGTCTGCCGGGTGGGAAGTCTTAGGAGTAAGACAGTGTCGGTGTGTGCGGTCTCAGCCCTGGACCCCGAACTGGAGAAGAGATACCACCCGTCACGAACGGGGACGTACATCTGCTGGATCCGCTGGCCCCGACTTTAGTCGTGATCGAAGGCGTCCGGTACGAGGTCGAGCCCGCCATAGCCGACCGTCCGGTCAGCGCGCTGTCCCGTGCCTGGTGTGCTGGCCGAATACATGTACCCCTTCCGGCGCGTCACGGTGCAGAACCGTGCTGTAGGACGTGCGGGGTTCGCTGGCTGTGTGAGACGTCCCTCTCCCGTCGTCGTGGCGCTGGTGGCCTGGGAAGGTTGACCATGTAGTCATGACCTCCTTGCCCCGGCCCCCGCACGTCGGTGGCCGACCGGATCTGATAGGCGGGACTACCGCGCTCGGTGGAGACTCCGCTCCCGCCCGCGGGTACCTGCTGGACAATGCGCGCGCCGAGGCGGGCGAGCGATTCGTTTGGCTGGCCGAGCTGTTCGACGGTGTGACGCGCGGGCACTTCGACCGACTGGGGGTCAGGGCTGGCTCGCGCTGCTGGGAAGTGGGGGCCGGTGGCCCCCGTATCCCGGAGGCGCTCGCGGCGGCCGTCGGTCCGACCGGGCACGTGCTGGCCACGGACATCGACCCGTCGTGGCTGAAGGCAGGCGACGGGTACGAGGTGCGCCAGCACGACGTCGCCGCTGATCCGCCCCCGGAGCCGGGGACGTTCGATCTGGTGCACGCCCGGCTCGTGCTGGTCCATGTGCCCGACCGGGCTCGCGCGTTGGCCACGATGGCGGCAGCGCTACGGCCCGGCGGCTGGCTGCTGGTCGAGGACGCCGATACCGCTCTGCAGCCACTGGCATGCCTGGACGACAGCGACCCTGCGCAGCGGCGGGCCAACCGGCTGCGCGACGCGGTCCGGGAGCTGCTGACGCGCCGCGGCGCGGACCTGCGCTACGGCCGGACACTGCCGCGGGCATTGCGTGAGGCCGGCTTGGTAGATGTCGCCGCGGCGGGCTCTTTCCCGGTCGGCGGGCCGGCCTGCGATCGGCTGGAGGCGGCGACCATCCGGCACGTGCGCGGCGAACTGCTCGCGGCCGGCCTGGCCGACGACGCCGAGATCGACGCGCACCTGGCCGCCATCCACGCGGGCAAACTCGACCTGACACTCGCGCCGCTGATCTCGGCCTGGGGGCGCCGTCCAGCCGAGCACCCTCCGGCACTCGGTTAGGTGCGGATCCAGGCGTTGTCCGACCTGCCCACAGCGCTGTTCGTCGAGGGAGGCCAGGCAGCTCGCGCAGGTGCGCGCTGCGCGTCACCGGTGCCGGCGCCAGCCCGCGCACGGGCTTCGAAGATCATGGAGTTCTCAACGCCCCATGATCCGAGTGGAAGACCGTGCCTGCCGAGGATCTCGACGAGTGCGTCGACGGCCGGGGAGACCTTCGGGTCGCCGCTCCAGCGGATCCGCTCCCAGTAGCGCTTGAGCTGCGCCATGATGGCGTTGACCTCTTCGAGCAGGATCACCAGCCGTGGGCCGACGCGCCAGGGTTCCTTCCCCAGGACGTCGTCGCCCAGCTGCTCCGCGAGCCGGATACGGCGCCGGCCTTCCTGTAAGAGGTGGATCACGGCGTCATGGATCTCAGCGATGTCCCGGCAGTACGTCATGCCGGTGGCTTCGTTCACGCGAACGAGCACCACCTGTTCACCACTTCAGGAGGCGCAGAGTCCGGCGACTGTTCGAAAGCCATGAAGCCGAACTCCACTCCCGTTGAGGGCGGCCGACATTCAGCAGGCGGGATTGGCGCTGATCTGAGCGCAGCTCGCGGGCCGCGAGCCGGGGTAAATGCCTGTTCAGGGGTTGGCCGGCTGGCGTGACCGGCGCAGGGTGTGTCCGTTGCGCCTTGCATGGACGAACTTCTCGCATTCGGTATGCCGGAGCTGTACGAGCCGCGCCTGCCGCTGCTCACTCTCACCGAGGCGCATCAGCTGCTGGACGTCCTGCAGCACTTCGGCACGATGGACCACGACTGGGGAGCCCAGGCCCGCCACTTCGCCGTCGAACTTTCAGCCCGCGTTCCCTCACGCGACGTCTAGCGATCGACCCTTCCCGTGCCTCACGGATGAGGCGCAGGCGGCGGAACTCTGCAGCAAAGAGCTGGGCCGCCTGGGATGGTCGGCCCACCAGCGGAGGCCCGCTCACCGGCAGGCGGCTGTGCCGTCGGCCATGAGGTCAGTGACGGTATCCGCCGCGATGGTCGCCCTCGCCACCGCGGTGCCAGCCGCGGCGGCCACGATCGTCTCTGCGGTGGTCGCGGTCGTGGCCCCATGAGACGGCGTCGACGCGGTCGCGGTCGTCGCGCAAGATCGCAGTGTCGGCGTCGTCGTCCCACGTGTACGCAGGCCGGTCCTGGTACACGTCCGCCCGGGTGTGCCTCTCAGTTCGCTCTATGCATAGATCAGGCCAACGAAGCAGAAAAAGAGTCCACCCGGCGCAAGCACTCCACCGATCAGCATTTCCACCCCCAGGACATTTACGACTCTGAGGAGCGGGTGCACCGCGACCATTGAGCCGACTGGATCGCCTCCACCTGCCCAACGCTGCTGGTGCGGGGAGCCATCGGTGGTGTGCTGACGGCCGACCAGGCGGAGCAGACGGTCGACCGGCGACCCGGCACGCGCCTGGTCGAGCTGGAGACGGACCACTTCGTGTACGCCAACGACCCGGTCGGCTTCGCAGACGCGGTCAAGGGCTTCCTCACCACAGTCTGACCAGAGGTTTGTTGAGACGCCTTTACCCTGCTCCAACACGATAGCTGCCCTCAGTCGCAGGAATCCGAAGCACTGCTGCAGCCCGGGGCACTACGCCCCCGAATCACCAAAGGCGCTGCTCTACCCGCATAAAGGCGAGGCCGATGGCTCCGGTACCGATGCCGTAGCAGGCACCGCGCAGCATGTGGGCCAGCGCGGCGCGCCGATGACGGGTGACCCGCGCGCGGGCGGTGGTGAGGCGATTCGTGCCCGCGCGGGGCGGGCGGGAGCTAGGGCTCACGGGAGACGTCCCTTTCCGAATGGCGTCATGGTGGGGAGTCCGTCCGGCCGGTGGCCTCGGAACCGGTGGCCGGGGCAGGACTCCCCGCTCTCTCTTCTTCGCGGTTACCGGCCTGCGGTGAACGCCGGGCACCGCCCGGCGCACACCCCGCCCGCGCGCCCCATTTCCATGCCTCGCGACCGCCTCACCGACTGGTCCCATGGGCACAACCCTGCAGAGCAGCCCCATGCCTGCGGTCCGCCGGGGCGCACTTGAACGGGTGCGCGGCCACGCCACCGTCCAACGACAACTGGGCCCGTCGCACGGGGGAGAGCGACGGGCCCAGCCGGCCCCACGTTCCCACACCGACGGCCGACACGCACCCAATTCGTGAAGCAGAAGCAGCCCTCAGCTGAGGCCGAGCCGGCTGAGCGCAGTGGTCCAGTCGCTAACGTTGGCCTGCTGCGCAGCCGCCAGAGTGACCTTCCCGGAGCAGACGGCCGTGTGCAGCTTCGTCTCCACCGGGTCCTTCTTGTTGTTGACCCCAGCGCCAAGTTGCGGGCGTCGTTCGGGTCGCCCCCCGAGCTGAAGGGAAAGCAGGTGATCGTACTCAGCATCCCCCGAGGCTGCCCCTGTAGCCGTAGGCGGCGGCGTTCGCCTGCTTCTCCTTCCGGGTGATCGCCTCCGGCGGCCGGATGTTCTTGGTGTAGCCGCCTTTCCGGCAGATCGTCGTGGCCAGGTTCGCCTGCGTCGCCGCCGGGGAGATCGCGCCCGGAGTGCATGCCAGGTCCTCGAGGGGCTCGCCCTTGTCGTACCGGTAGTGACAACTGCCCGCGGGCAGCTGCTGCTGCACCGTGTACGTCGCCTGCGGCCCCGCACCCACCGCGATCTTCGCCACTCCAGCAGGTACGGCAGTCCCCGACGGCCCCGCCGCCGACGCTCCGCCCTTCCCCGCGGTGCCCGACCCGGAGGACGAAACGTGCGAACAGCCGGCCAGCAGCAGGCAGGAGAGCAGCACCGGCGGCACAGCGCGGCGGATGGAACCCATGACGATCCCTCACGAACGAGCAACAACTGCGCACATGCTCCCCCACCCCGACGCCCCCTACCACCTACGCAGAGGCGCACGAGTGCACACCCGGCAAATGGGCGGGGCAAGATGCGCCAGAACCGGGAAAGCCGGACCTCCGGGAGCCCAAGCAGGCGCCTGAACCTGCACTTCTGCCAGTCCGCAACGCAGCGCTCGTCGTCCAGGTGGGCTCTATGGACGGCATGGGCCAACGGTGGCCAACCCACCAAGAAAGCCCTGTATCAGGGCCTTGTTGTCCGCGCCCGCGAACGGGCGACGGGTACACGGTCACCGCACCGCAGCGCACCGCGCCGTGGCCCGGTGGCCGGGGCACCGCCGTTGGTCCGGCGTACTACGACGCACTTCCCGAGCCCGGCTGGACCGCGCTGACGCTCAGGAGTCCGACGGTCCCGGCGCAGGCCGTCGAGTTGTACGCGACGTACATCGGGGTCGTCTGGCCCGGCGGGTAGACCTGCAGGTACTGCGCGGGGGTGGGGTGGCACTGCGTCGTAGGGTAGTTGCCGGCGTTTGAGATCCGCAGCAGGGCGTTGCCAGTGGCTCCCGGAGCCAGCGTCACCAGCGCGCGGGGGGCCGTGGTGTTCCGTGTGGCGGCCTGGCCGATCTGATCGACCGGGCTGCCGCCGGCGAATGACACCCCGGGGTAGCCATACAGGGTGCAGGTGGTCTGGGAGATGTTGGTGAAGTCGATCACCTGGTAGACGCTGCCGGCGGTGCCCTGGCTGATACCAGGTCTAGCGTTCAGATAACGGGTCGGGCAGGCGGCGGTGCGCCTGGGCGTCGTTCCGGCCGGTTGTGCCTGGGTATTGGTGCCCGTACTGCCGGCCTGAGCCGTGTTGGCCGCGGTCGGCGTTGTGGCTGCTGGCGTTGTGGCTGCTGGCGCCTTCGTGACCGACGCGCCGGCAGCCGTGGCCGCAGCGGTGCCACCGGAGGAGGTGGCTGAGCCCGCGCTGCAGCCGGCGGCGAGCACCGCAACGCAGGTGAGCCCAGTGGCCAGAAATACTCGCCGGAGCGTGAGTGGAGATGACATCGCGGTTGCCCTTCTTGCTGCGCAGATCGGCTCATTGGCCGTGTGACACTCATGACGCCGTATGTGCCGCGCCGGTTGTACCGGACGCGTCCCAGCGATTTCACTGTTATGTCACGCCGCTAGGTGGCCTGAACGGCGCAGCCGCCATGGTGCTCAGCGGCATCCCCGCCCGGCGGGACGCCGCCGCGTGTCTGGCGTCCGTCGGCCGTCCCGCGCCTGACCGTGGCGCGGACAACGCGGACTTAAACCTGATCGCCGCAGGTGAGCTGCCGGGCGGGCGGGTGTCTCACAGGCGACCACCCATGAATCGCACCGCCCCCGGCTGGGGTGCCTTTGACGAGCGGCCGACCAGGTGCCAGGTAACCCGCCGGTGGCCGGGGTGCGTAGGACGGGGTCGGCGGGCTCCGGTTCCGGTGTGGCGAGCTTGAGCCGTCTACCCATGTTGCGGCGGACTTCGCCGTAGGGCTGGAGGTGCATCGTGGCCGCCGAAACGCGTGGTCCCCGGCCAAAGCCGGGGACCACGCACACGGCGTCGCTCAGGCGACGACCGTGATGTTCTCCGCCTGCGGACCCTTCTGGCCCTGCGTGACGTCGAAGGTCAC
>NZ_JBSHAY010000034.1:0-87664 GCF_053611725.1 Streptomyces sp. NPDC054783
CTGGGTTCGTATTCGAGTGGTCTGATGCTCGTCAGCAGTGAGACGCACCCGTTGCCGTATATGCCGACTCGTCCGTTCCGGGTGAATGCGGCTGCGTTGTCGACGTACACGCTGACTCCGGGTAACCGGACTCAGTATCTGTCCGAGCTGCATTGTGGTTCGGAGATCCTGGCGGTGAGCACGGATGGCAGTGTGCGGACGGTGATTGTGGGCCGGATCAAGATGGAGTCCCGTCCGATGCTGCGGATCGAGGCGCGTACGTCTTCTGGTCAGTTGGTGGACATGGTGGGTCAGGACGACTGGCATGTCCGGGCGCTCGGTCCGGGCGGCAGCGTGCACAACTTCACCGAGCTGCGCAAGGGCGACATCATCCTCGGTCACACCATGACCGACCAGCGGCACGTCGGCTACGCGATCCACGAGTTCCTCCACGAGCAGTAGGGCCCGAGCCGCTGACGCGGTCGCCCGGGGCATCGGCCCGTCAGCGAGGCGCTCGACCGACGTCCTCCACGTCCCATGGATCTGAAGGAAGAGAGTGCGTGAGATGGCGCTCATTGTGCAGAAGTACGGCGGGACCTCGGTGGCGACACCGGAAAAGGTCGTTGCTGTGGCCAGACAGATCCGCGCGGCGCGGGCGGAGGGGCATGAGGTCGTGGCGGTGGTGTCCGCCATGGGTGGTGCCACCGACGAACTGCTGCGTCTGGCGGCGGCGGTGACGGATCGTCCCGATCCGCGTGAGCTCGACGGTCTGCTGTCCACGGGTGAGGCCGCCTCCGCCGCGCTGTTGTCGATCGCGTTGAATTATGAGGGCGTGGCCAGCGGGTCGTTCAGTGGTGCGGAGGCGGGCATCCGTACCGATCAGCGTCATGGCCGGGCGGGGATCGTGGGGGTGGACCCGGGGCGGCTGCGGGAGGATCTCGGCAAGGGGGTGGTGCCTGTTGTCGCGGGTTTTCAGGGTGAGGCGGTTCTCACCGGGGCCCGTACCACGTTGGGCCGCGGTGGTTCGGACACTACCGGGGTTGCGCTGGCCGCCGCGCTCGGTGCGGATTACTGCGAGATCGTCACGGATGTCGCCGGTGTCTATACGGCCGATCCCCGTGCGGTGGTCGGGGCCCGGCGTCATAGTGTCCTGTCCTACGACGAGATGGCCGAACTCGCGGTCAGTGGTGCCAAGGTGCTCGCCGCGGATTCCGTGGATTACGCCCGTACCCACGGTGTCTGTCTGAAGGTGCGCTCCAACCGCACCGCGATCGGCCCGCAGACCTGGATCGGCCACAGCAGGCACGCCGCGGCCCAGGCCTCCGGCGAACCCGAGGCGCTCGCCGGCGACGTCCCCGCGATCGCGGGGGTGGCGAGTCAGGGCAACCTGGTGCGCTGCGTGCTGCGGCGGATCACCCCGGACCACGCCATGTGCGTCCTGCGGGGCTTCGCCGAACGCGACGTCGAGGTGGAGCTGCGCCGCTACGGCAACCTCGGCACCGAGGAGGTCGGCGACCTGTCGATCGTCCTCCCTGCGGACACCGTGGACACGGCGCGGACGCTGCTGGGCGACGGCGGCCACGGCACCCGCTGCGAGGAGGTGCACTGGACCGCGAACCTGGCCAGGCTCTCGGTGGTCGGCCTCGGCATCGGCCGGCGCGGCGACGCGCCGACCCGGTTGCTCGAAGCCCTGCGCGCGGTCGGCGCCGTCGGTACCGACCTCCACGTCACCTCCAACCGGCTCAGCGTCCTGACCGGCGAGAGCGGCCTCGCCGAGGCCACCCGGGTCGTGCACGACGCCTTCGTGGCCGGGCCGCCGACCACCGACCGCAGGTACCTGAGCGACGCTGTGCCCGCGCTGGCCGTGGCCGGCTGAACCCGAGGCATCCGACATGGAATTCGATCCCACATCCGACGGTCAACTGGCCGATCCGTACCCGGTCTTCGCGTGGATGCGTGCGCAATGCCCGGTGCTCCACGATGGGGACAGGGACCTATGGGTCGTCACCCGGCACGACGACGTGATGCGGGTGCTGCACGATCCCGGCACGTTCTCCTCGGAGAGCGCGGTGCGGGTCACCGCGGGGCCCGAGTCCGACGAGGTCAAGCAGGTCATGGCGGAGGGCTGGTCGCTGACGCCGAACCTGACCGAGAGCGACGGTGAGGAGCACACCCGGCTGCGGGTGGCCGTCAACCGGGTTTTCACCCCGAGGCGGGTGGCCGAGCTGGAGCCGTTCATCCGGGCCACCGCGCAGGAGCTGATCGGCCGGTTCGCCGCTGCCGGCTCGACGGACATCATCGAGAGCTATGCGTGGCCGCTGCCGCTGGCCGTCATGGCGCAGATCCTGGGGATCCCCACCGAGGACGTGCCGCGGATGCGTCAGTGGAGCCACAACTGGCTGAAGCTGTCCGTCGGCACGGGTCCGCAGGCCGAGCGGGCCGAGTGGGCCCGCGACGTCGTCACCATGCAGCACTACGTGATGTCGCTGCTCCAGGAGCCGGGCCGGGTCGTTGGGGGCGGGCTCATCTCCTCCCTGGCGGCCGGCACGGACGAGCACGCGCTCGACACGGTGGAGCTGATGCGCATCGTGATGAACCTGATCATCGCGGGGCACGTCACGGTCACCCGCGCCATCGGCAACGGCCTGGTCACCCTGCTGGAGAGCCCGGACCAGCTCGCGGCCCTGCGTACTGGTGGGGCACCCGTCGAGGCGATGGTCGAGGAGATCCTGCGGTACGAGTCCCCCGTCCAGGGCCTGTTCCGCACCGTGACCCGGGAGACCGAACTCGGCGGCAGGCACCTCGTGCCCGGGGACCGCGTGATGGTCCACTTCGGCTCCGCCAACCGGGACGGGTGCGTGATCGGGGACCCGGACGAGTTCGCCCTGCGCAGCAGGCCGGGCAGGCACCAACTGGCCTTCGGCCGCGGCATCCACGCTTGCCTGGGCGCCTCGCTGGCCCGCCTCCAACTGCGGATAGCCATTCCGCTGCTGTTCGACCGGCTCCCCGGACTCCGGCCGGGGCCCGCCGACTCCCGCACCCGCGAACGGCTCGTCATCGCCCGCGGATACGACGAGCTCCAACTCCACTGGGACGTCGCAGAAACGCCGGTGACGACGTCATGACTGCACAGTAGGAACCACCTGTCGCCGCCGGAGCTCGCCGAGTTCGGCGTCGCCGAGGCGATCAGCCTGCCGGAGCGCAACAACGTCCCACACCACATCCCGGTCGGCGCCCATTGAACCACCCGGCTGCCCCGTACCCCCCCGGCGGGGCGGCCGGGTTCCCCACCGCACCGAAGAACAACGGCACGGCAGCACACGGCACACCCGACAGAGCAGGCCCGGGACATCCGGGTCTGCTCCGTGCTGTTCGGCGGGCCGGGCGCGGGGAGTGCGGTGGAACGCACGGATCCCGCCGACCGGAAGGCGCCCGGTGGCCGGCGGGGTGGGGGTTCGGATCAGACGGCGGGGTGGGGGTGCGGATCAGACGGCGGTGGAGTGGCCGGGCAGGACGGCGTCGACGATCTCGCCGACGCGCTCCTTGAGGTCCTGGCGGTCGCTCTGGACCCAGGAGATGTGCTGGGCACCGAAGAATGCGGAGATCAGGATGCGGGCGTAGCTCTCGGGCGACAGTCCGGGTCGCAGCTCGCCGGCCTCGTCGGCCTGGGTGAGCAGGCCGGTGAGCAGGGTCTCGAAGTCGACGTACGGCGCCGGCAGGGTGGCCCCGATGTAGGAGCGCTCGATCTGCAGCCGCGCGCCCGCCTGGATCACCCGGTCGTCCCGGAAGGCGGTGGCCGTCCGTTGCAGGGCCTCCACGACCGTCCTGAGCGGCGAGAGACCGAGCTCGAGCGCCGGGTCGACGATCAGCGGCAGTCGGCGGTAGAACTCCTGCACCACGGCCTCCGCCAGGGCCTCCTTGTTGGCGAAGTGGAAGTAGATGGCCCCCTTGGTCAGCCCGGCGTGTTCCGCGACGTCGAGGATCGTCACGCCCGGGAAGCCCTTCTCGGCGAAGACCGCGGCGGCGGACTCCAGCACGGACTGCCGGGTCTGGAGCGCCCGGTCCTGCTTGAGTCGCGCTCCCTTGGCGTTCGTCACCGCGTGGTGCTCGCCTCTGCTTTCCTGACGTGTGGCCACTTGTGGATCTCCTTGTGCATGCGGCTGAGCCCTCGGACTGTGTCAGGCCACCCCGCGGCCGGACAGGACTGTTGAGAATACCTTCCCGAAGGTTTATTCTACTCGGGCGAACAAGACACCACGCCGCAGTGGTTGCGGCGTGTGCTAGCTGACCTCCGGGGGACGTTATGCGAGCAAGTCACGATCCGCTATCCGGTCAGACCGACAGTTCCGCACACACCTCTGACGATCCCGGTCATCGGCTCAGTTACCAGCAGACCGTTCCGCGCCACCTGGTCCACCGCGCAGCCGTCTCCGAGGTGTTCCTCACCGACGCCCGTCCGCTGGGCGACGGCCGGTTCCTGGTCGCCGCCCAGTGGCCCCGGGACCATGCGCTGTACTACCCGGCCGGTGACGGCCACGTCGATCCGTTGCTCTTCGCCGAGACCATCCGCCAGTCCATGGTCTATCTGACGCACGCCTATTACGGCGTACCGTTCACGCACTGCTTCGTCGGCAGCGATTTCGACTTCGAGATCACCGAGCCCGAACTGCTCCGGGTCGGGGCCACGCCGCTCCAACCGGTGCTGCACGCGCGCTGGACAGATCTGGGCAGCCAGCCGCCGCACCGGACGTCGCTGCGCGTGGACGTGGAGCTGTCGATCGCCGGGCGAGCCTGCGGCCGCGGTTCGATCTCCGCGATCGCGCTGGACACGAAGCGGTACCGGGTGCTGCGGTACCGCGGGGCGGGTGCCGCCACCGAGCCCGGGGCGCAGAACTGGGCGAGGCCGGGGAACCGGCTGCCCGCCGCGCGCGTGGGCCGCCTGCGGGGCAGGGACTGCGTGCTCGAGCAGGTCACGGCCGGCGAGCGGGCCTGGCAGATGCGCGCGGCGCTGGACCACGCCGTGCTGTTCGACCACCCGACCGACCACATTCCGCTGATGGTCCTGTTGGAGGGCTTCCGCCAGCTCGGGCACCTGCTGATGCGGGAGTGCGCTGCGGGCGGCTGGCCGGAGGGGCCCGTGCCCGTGCTGACGGGCGTGCAGGTCTCCTGTGTGGCCTTCGCCGAGCTGTACGCCCCTGTCGAGTTCCAGATCCACGATGACTTCGGCCGGCCCGGGGAACTGCGGGTGGACGCCGTCCAGGCCGGCCGCCGGGTGGCGACCGCCGAGATGGCCTGGGCTCTTCCGGGGGTCGCGGAGGAGCGGGTGCTGGTGCCCGGGGCCGCCAAGGCCTGACCTGCCGGGGCGCTCGGTGGGCATGCGCCGGGCACCCCGGTCACTGCTCCGGGCCGGACAGGTCACTGCTCCGGGCCGGACAGGTCACTGCTCCGGGCCGGACAGGACGGGAATCAGTTGCCGGATGTCGTCCACCTGGCGAACCAGCTGTGCAGCGTCAGGCCAGCACGAGTTCACCCAGGCGCCCAGCAGAACCACCACCGCGAGATCCGCCACACGTTCGGGCTGGTCGGCGTGGACCGCGAGCTGCCGGGCGATCTCGCGGATGTGTTCCAACACCTGAGGCGTCTCGCCGTTGCTCCAGCCCTCCTCCAGTACCAGTCGGAGGCCGGCCCGCACGCGGGGATCGGCCTCGATCTGCTCGGCGACCGCGGTGACCAGCCGGCCCAGCCGCACCGGGGTTCCGTCGGCCGCCTGCGTGGCCGCCGCCAGCACCTCGGCGAGCACCTCCTCCAGATGCGCCACCAGCGCGTCGGCGAGCGCCTGTTTGGACTGGAAGTGCCCGTAGAGGGCGCCTTTCGTCAGGCCCGTCCGATCCGCTACCCGCTGCAGATTGGCCAATGCGAACCCTCGCTGCAGGAACTCCGACGCGGCAGCATCGATGATCAGGTCGTGCGTGCGCAGTGCGCGAGCCTGGCGGACCACTCGTTACCTCCGAACCGAGAAAATCACGCTGCAAAGATACCTCCATGAAGGAATTTTTACACCCGTTTCGGTCCTTCATCCAGTTGCCGACCGGGTTGCCGACCGAGAGAGGCACACGAGCATGACCGTCATCGACGTTCCAGCGCCAGCGGCGGCTCCAGCACCGGCGGTCGGGCCGCCGCCCGTCCCACTGGCCCGTGTCACCGCCCTCGCCGCCATCGAGGCCGGCGCGGCGGACGAGGCCCGCCGGCTCTCTTCCGTCGTGACCGGGGCACTGACCGGCGCAGGCTTCGTGCGGCACTTCGTACCCAGGCGCTGGGGCGGGACGGAGGGCACCTACCGGGAAATCGTCGACCGGACGGCGGCGCTCGGCGACGCCTGCGCCTCGGCCGCCTGGTGCGCCGGCCTGTACGCGGCGCACGGCCGCTTCGCCGCGTACCTGCCCGAGCCGGGGCAGCGCGACCTGTGGGGATCGGGCCCGGACATCCGGATCGCGGCCGGCCTCATGCCGCCCACCGGCACCGCCGTCCCCGTTGACGGCGGCTGGCGGCTGGACGGCGAGTGGGCCTGCGTCAGCGGCGGCGATCACGCCGACTGGGTGCTGCTCGCCGCCCTGGAACAAGCCCCCGATCCCGCGGCCCGGTCGCGCGAGGCCGGCCGCTCCGCCCCGCCCGCCGCCCGGGTGTGCGCGCTCCCCGCCCGGGACATCACGCTCCTCGACACCTGGAACTCCACCGGCCTGCGCGGAACGGGCAGTAATACCGTGACGGTGGACGGTGCCTGGGTGCCCGGCCACCGCACCCTCCCGTTCGCCGACCTGCTCGTGGGCCGGCCCGGACCAGGGCGCGCCCGCTGCCACACCGTACCGGCCATGCTCGGCGGCCCTTCGCTGCTCGCCGCGGCCGCCATTGGCGCCGCCCGCCACGCTCTCGCGGCCTGGACCGACTGGGCCACCGGGCCTGCCCCGCACGGCACGCCGCTGGAGACCGACGCCGCGGCCCGGTACGCGCTGGCCCGCTCCGCCGCCGAGACGGATGCGGCCCGGCTGCTGCTGGAGGCCGCCGCAGACCGCGCCGACAGCACCGATCCCGCTGACGCCCCGGCCCTCGCGCAGGCCGTCGCCAGCAACCGCCGCGACACCGCCGTGGCCACCGACCTGCTGGTCACCGCCGTCGAGCGGCTGTTCCGCACCGGCGGGATCCACTGCCGCGAGCGCGGCGGCGAACTCCAGCGCTGCTGGCGGGACGTGCACACCATCGCCGCGCACGGCGCGTTGCGCCTCGAACCGGCGGCGGACGCCTACGCCGCTGCGGTGGCCGGACGGTGACGCCGCCCTGTCGGCGGCCGGTCGGCACCGGCTATCTGGTCTTCGCCGACGTGGACGAGACGGTGATCCGCCGCAGGAGCCCCCTGGAGTTCCTCGACCACCACTTCGCGGAACGCCATGGCCGGGCGGGCCGGCGCTATGCGGCCGCCGTCTGCGCCGACCTGAACGCCGCCGTTGCGGCCGGGAGTTCTCGGGAGGAGGTTAACCGCCGCTACTACGTGGCCTGGCGCGGGGAGCGCCTCGCGGACGTCCGGCGCTCCGGGCGCGACTGGTACCTGCAGCGCTGCGAGGAACCCGGGTTCTTCGTCGGCGAGACCGTGGCCGCGCTGCACCGCCACCGCGCGGCCTCGGCCGAACTGGCCCTGGTCTCCGGCTCGTTCGCGGCGCTCCTGCACCCGCTCGCCGAGGAACTCGGCGCGGCCCACGTGCTGGCCGCCGAGCCCGCGATCGAGAGCGGGGTGCTGACCGGGGAACTCGTCGGACCCCCGATGATCGGGGAGGGCAAGCGCCGGGCGGTACGCGCCCTGCTCGCCCGCCGTCCCGCCATCGACCCGGGCGACTGCCACGCCTACGGCGACCACGTCTCGGACCTGCCGATGCTCCAGGAGGTCGGCCACCCCACGGTCGTGGGCGGTTCGCCCGAACTGCTGGCGCTGCTGCCCGGCGCGAACCGGCTCGGGGAGCGCGTGGGAGTGTGACGGGGGCGTGCGGTCAGGCTCCCGGCAGCTGGTCGACGCGGGCGAACCTGTGGCCGCGGCCGACATGAGCCGGCTGTAGCACCGCACGACCGCTCCCGGCGGCCCACGGCGTACCTGAGTCGTGGGCCCCGCCGCACATCATGGGATCGGCCAACTGCGGGCAGCCTGCTCACCACCCGCTGGTGCGGCTGCTGATCCCCGCGCAGCTCGAAGATCCGGGTGTGCGGGCGGCTGGCTGCCCGGCGACCGTCCTCGCCCCCGACGTTCGCTACCGCTTCGTCATCGGCACGTCCACCCTTACGACTGCGCCCGACCACGCTGTTGGCAGGGGTCGACCGTCACCCCCGTAGAGTCCCTTTCACAGTCCGAACAGCGATGCCGCGTTGTCGTGGCATACGGCCCGCAGCCACTGCTGTCCGAGGTCCAGGCGTTCCAGGGCGTGGAGCTGGTGGACGTAGGGGTAGGGGATGTTGGGGAAGTCGGAGCCGAGCAGGACGCGGTCGCCAAGGCCGGCGAGCCGGGGCAGCGCATGGCGGGGGAACGGCATGAAGTCCTCGGCGAAGTCGGTGAACGTCATCGTCGTGTCGAGCCGTACCTGGTCGTACCGTTCGGCGAGGCCGAGGAACTCCTCGTACTCGGGCATCCCCAGGTGCGCGACGACCAGCCGCAGCCTCGGGTGCCGCGCCAGTACGCGCGCGATCGGTTCGGGACCGGTGTGCTTGCCGGGCGCGGGTCCGGAGCCGCAGTGGATCACCACGGGAATCCGCGCCTCGGCCAGCAACCCCCAGGCCCGCTGGAGAAGTTCGTCGGCCGGGTCGTAGGCCCCCACCTGTACATGCGCCTTGAACACGCG
Organism: Streptomyces sp. NPDC054783; assembly: GCF_053611725.1. Lineage (NCBI taxonomy): Bacteria > Bacillati > Actinomycetota > Actinomycetes > Kitasatosporales > Streptomycetaceae > Streptomyces > Streptomyces sp. NPDC054783. The sequence goes on from NZ_JBSHAY010000034.1 coordinate 8,856, forward strand.
CGCGCCCGCTTCGACGGCCTCGCAGACGTACGTCTCGACACCCGGCTCGGGGTAGAGGGTCGCGGTGTGCAGACAGTCGGGGGTTCGGCGGGCGAAGTCGGCCGCCCATCCGTTCAGCCACCGGGCCATGCCGGGTTTGTGCGGGTAGAGCATCGCGGTGAAGGCCCGTACGCCGAACTCCCGGAGCACGGCCGTGCGTTCCGCCTCCCCACTCCGGTAGGAGATCGGCCACTCGATGCCCCCGATCAGTGGTCCGCTCGTGTCGAAGTAGTCCCAGACCTTGTGCAGGACACGCTCGGGCATGAAGTGCGTGTGGACGTCGACCAGCCCGGGCAGACCGAGCCGGCCCCAGAAAGCACGGACCTCATCGGCCTGTTCGCCGTCCGAGGTCACGTCCTCACTCGTGGTCCCTGGCACACCCGTGGCTGCACCCGGCCTCGGTGATCCGGCACTGTCGGGTTCGGTGGAGCCGGCAGCGGCGAGGGGTGCCTTGCGGTGATCGTCCATGCCGCCCACGATCGACCTCGGTGAGGGAGCGGGTCCACCCCCGGCCGCAGTGGGCGGGTGAGGGATGCGTCACCCTGGCCGCGGCGGTGAGGTGCCGTATACGGCCTCCGCCCCCGTGCCCTGACGATCCAGGTCGACGGCCCCACGGGACCACCCGTTGAGTCGGCAGGGCGACACCGGCTGTTCCGCCGTGCGCGTCGGAGATGCCCGCCGGCGCCCGTGTCCGTCGTGGCCGGGAGGACTCGGATGTCGTGGACCGGGATCAAGTGGGGCCCCTTGCGGGCCAGGAGCATGCCCGCGATCCCCGGGCCGCTGCCGGCAGGCTTCTCCGCCACTGCCCAGGCGCTCGAAGTGCGCGCCAGAGCAGGAGAGGTCGCCGCTCGAGCGTCGGCGAGTGACGTACGCGACGAGCAGGTGCGCTGCCCTCTCGTCATCCCGTACACCGGCTGGGACCCGTGCGCGCCCGACAGCGACTACCGCGGCTCAGCGCCGGGGCCAACTGCTCGGCGAGCCCGGGCTGGTGGGGTGGATCCGCGAGCACGGCATGCACGTCAGCGGCGGCTCGGGCACGCTGCCCGTGCGACCTGCATCCCTGGCGGCGCATCGCCCCACCCGGCTATGGCCTCACCTGTCGGTGATCGTGGAGAGCCATGCCGTGTCCTCCGGGCCAGGCGCTTCGAGGCCGGGTGCGGTCAGCCGGCGGACCTCGCCCGTGCGCAGGGCGACCGTGGCCCGTGGCCGCATCGGCCCGTGACCCCTGCGCGAGAGCAGGACGAGTTCCCAGACCGTCGCCGTCATGGCCTCGAGCCGGGTGGCGCAGTCGGCGCCGACTCGTCGCGGATCCCGGGTCCGGCCCAGGGACAGATGTGGGGTGAAGTTCTTGGTGAGCCCATGACGGCGCGGGAACCGCTGCTGCAGTTCGTGGTGCAGGTCCGCCCACGGCGCCTGGCCGGCCGCCGTCGGGTCGAGCCACACGGCGAAGTACTCCCTCTGCTGGAAAATCCGCACCCCGTCCAGCCGGGCGGTGAAGACCGGCGTCTCGGCCGTCGCCGCGGCGAGCAGCGGGGCGGCCCGCTCGAAGTCGGACTCCGGCACGAAGCCGAAGAGGACATTGACGTGCGGCGGCCAGCGGTGGATCTGCGGATCGTAATCCCGGCGGATGTCCTGGATCGGCGGCCACAGCTCCGCCGGCGGGATCCAGGCCACCGCCGTGCGGGCCGTCGGGGACAGGCCGAGGACGCCGACGGGTTCTCCTCTGTCGAAGCTCGGGTCCGCCTGCGGGTTGCGCACCCGCCCGGCCCCCGACGCGTCGATGCGGTCCACCCCCGTGGCCCGGTCCCAGACCACCTCGCCGTCCGCCTCGATGAACATCACCCGGTGCCACGGGATGTCGCCCCCGGGCACGAAGGAAGGCAGCGCGATGCGTTTGAAGGCGCCCCCGCGCTGGCTGATCCCCAGCACGAACCGGGCCGGGTTGAACCGTGGGTCCCAGCGGACCCGGTGGTAGATCTCGTCGCTGGTTCGCATCACGCCTCCACTCCCGCCGCCACACCTCCTCCTCCAGGGTGCGCCCACCCTGTCCTCGACGGTTGCACCTCACTCGTCGCGACCCATCAGGTGCGGTCCGTGAGGGAGTCGGTGTGTGCCGAGGCGGGTCGTCTCGTCAGCGGCACGTTCAGCGGCGCGCGATACCGGTCAGTACGGGCGCGCGAGAACGCGTAGCGTCCTGCCCAGCGGCGGGTTCGCGGAACCGCGCAGCACCCCGGCGCCCCGTGCGAGCACGGCTTCCGCCGTGAGCAGTTCGATCTCCACCAGCGCACCCGCGAGCCTTCGGCCGTCGGCCAGGGCCACCGCCGGAAGCTCCCTTGCGGCCAGCAAGGCGGCGCGTGCGGTGGTGACCTGCTCGGCTATCAGCTCTTCCAGGGCCGAGCCGCCGGCACCGGCGGCCATGCCGTCCATGGTGACCCCGAACCGTTCCATCGTGTCGACCGGGATGCCCACGCGTCCTTCCCGCGCGTCCTCGGCGAGGTCGTTGACGAAGTCGAGCCGCTGACTGCCCTCGATGAAAGTCCGGCATGCGGCCCGGTACCGCAGATCGTCGCCTTCCGGTGTGAGCAGTCCCGCGACGAGCATGAAGGCGGGGTACGAGTAGGCGTCCACGTATGCCTGGAAGTCGGCCTCGGTGGCGAAGCCCGCGAAATGCAGTTCGGCCGTGGCGGTGTCCAGGTACGTCTCCACGATCTCGTGCAGCTGCGGATGGGCGGCCACGGTGTGCACGAGTGCACGGAGCAGCGGGTTGTCACTCGTCCCCGTCCGCACCGCCTCACGCACCTGCCGCTCCCAGGTCGCCCACGCCGTCTCGCGCTGCGGCAGGGGGCCGGTGTCCAGGAGGTTGTCCCCGTGGTGCATCACGGCGGTTGCCGCCACCACGTGCGGCAGCAACGGCCGTGGCAGCAGCAGCCTGGCCGCCAGGTACGCGGTGCGCCGGAAGCGTCGTACCAGCTGCCGCTGACGGTTGTAGTCCTCACGCAACCCCGGCTCCCGGACACCGGCCGCGTCCAGGCTCTTCGTCCACCCTCGCATGGGTTGATCGTAGGGCGCGGACGCGTCACTCCGGCACCGTCCGAAGACCGCCTCGGACAGGTTGCGGAGCTGTTCACCAGAACCGAAGTGCTGCCGCGGCGCTGCACGGACACCGACGCCGCCGGGCTCGCCGCCCGCGTCGCCGAGGTCGAGCGCGCCGTCCGGAGCCTGCAGGGCCGGTGGCAGGGGCTGGGGGCCGGTCCGGGACGGGGCATGGCTCGCAGCGCAGCAGGAACCGGTTGCACAGAACCCATATCGCCCTTTGGCGAGCAAGGGGGCGGGCGGCTCGAAAGCGGCGGCGGCCGAGATCGGGGACCGCAACGGTGTCGTCGGCGCAGGCGGGGGCCACGTTCATTGCGTCGGCGCGGGCGCGGTCGGGCGCACGGTGTCGTGGGTGACGGACCAGGCAGCACCCGAGCTGTCCTCCCCTCCGGTACGGCGATCACGGCGATTACGGCGATCCCTCCGGTACGGCGATCACGGCGATTACGGCGATTCGTGACCGACCGCCGGGAACCATGATCTTCCCGGCTGCGGACAGTGCCGCATGAATCGGGGGTTTGCGGATGCGCCGGGGAGCGGCCCCTTGTGCATCCATCCCCGCCGGGTATGGTCTGAGACCGGCTCGGCCAGGCGGTCGTGCACTGTTGAACCGTGAGGATGTGTCAGCCCGGGGCGGAAAGTCGGCCCGTGTGGCTCGGACTTCCGGCTGTCTGCCCGCGGAGGTGGCATGGAGCGACAGGCTGCTCACCGGGTGAACCGGGGCCTCGACTCCCACACCGGCCGCTGTCGGCGGCCACGGCGGAGTCGGGATCCGCGGCGGTCTCCGACGGCTTGGCGAGGGGGACGGACGGTGAGCTGCCCGGCGCCGTGGGACGGTTCGCCCCGTGGCATCGCCGTGACGCCGTCCGCCCGGACCCCCGGTCATGCTCCACAGCGGGCCCGACACCTATGCGCGGGTCGGGATCCCTCCCGGCGGTCACAGCACGACTCCGTCGTAGGACTGGTCGCGGCCGCGCCCGGCCACGGCACCAGCGCCTGAAGGAGACACAGAGGAACGTGGACGGTCACCTGAACCTGGACGGGCATCCCGGCCGCGACCGGAACGAGGACCCGGGCCGAGAGCCTGTCCCGGGCCCTGCCGTGGGGCGGCGTGGTGGGACGGAGTCAGGTCCCGAGGGGAGGGCCGCGGCGCCCCCGGGCGTCGACACCGGGCCGCCGCAGGACGGGCAGGACGGGCAGGACGGGCAGGACGGGCAGGCGGGGCAGGACGGGCAGGACGGCGAAAAGGCGGCCGCGTCCGGGGCCGAGGGGGCCGGCCTGGTCCGTGACGGCGACGGCGCTCCGATCCAGCACCAGAGGGTCCACGTACCGGACGCCCGCCGCGTCCGGCCCTCCTCCCACCCCGACCGCCCGGGCAGTGACGGCGAGCACCGGCTCCAGGAGCGCATGGGCACCACGGACCGTGCCGCCAAGTTCTACGACGAGCAGGTGCTCGACCGGCTCAACCGGCGGATGCGGGAGTTCGCGGCGCGGCAGGAGATGTTCTTCCTTGCCACCTCCGACCGCCACGGGGAGTGCGACAACACCTTCCGGGCCGGCCCTCCCGGCTTCGTCCAGGTCTTCGACGACAGGACGCTGGCCTACCCCGAGTACCGCGGCAACGGCGTCCTCGCCAGCCTCGGCAACATCCAGGAGAATCCACACGTCGGCATTCTCATGATCGACTTCCTTGGGGACCGGATCGGCCTCCACGTCAACGGCCGGGCCCGGGTCCTCTCCGACGAAGAGATGCGCCGCGAACGCCCGGACCTGCCGGTCGACCCCGCCCCCGGCCGCCGGGCCCGGCTGTGGGTGGAGGTCACGGTGGAGGAGGCGTACATCCACTGCGCCAAGCACATCCCGCACCTTCGGAAGGTGCCGGCACGCGGGGACCGCGCATGGGGCACGGACGACACCAAGCGCAAGGGCGGTGACTTCTTCGGCGCGGCGGCCGAGGCAGCCGACCGCGCTCCGGACGAGCGTCCGCGCCGCGAGGCCGGCGACCCCCCGTCAAGGGCATCGGCCCCGCCTCACGCCGCCCGGTCGGCCGGAAGGGCCTGGTGACCGGAGTCGCCCGTGCGCGAACACGACCGTGTCGTCGAATCCCCTCGGACACGGAGTTGCCCAACTGCGCCCTGCTTCTTGGGCGTTGGAACGCTCGGCGCTCTGCCGCTCGGTCCTGAACGGCCGCCGGGTGCTGGTGCCGAATCTCCGTCGACGCATGGCGGAGCGAGGGGCGCAGCGGTCGACAGGGATTCAAGGGCGCCGGCGAGCAGCGCCTGCCCGATTCCGGCCGCCCGGTTGTGCTCCCTGCTGGTCGCTGTCGGACGGCAGTGGGCAAGCGGGCAGAACGTCCTGCACTGCTCGATCAATTGTCAGCGGGGCGGTACGGGTGCGGCGGCCCGAGGCCAACCGGACACAGCGGTCGGGACGGTCGTGGGCCCGGGCAACCGCCGTCACAGGCCGACCGGTCACAGCACGGCTCCGGTCGCGGCCGGTGAAGCGGTGCACATGGTATAGAGGTAATCATGGGAACCGATATACCTGGCCTTGCCCAACTGTGGCGCACCTTCGAGAACTGGCTGGCCGAGCACGCTCCCGGGGACTATGAGTCCCTGCTGCCGGGTTGTTCGGAGGAAGATATCAAGCGCCTGGAAGCCGGCCTTGGCTTCTCCGTCCACGAGGACGTGAGGACAACCCTCGGACTTCATAACGGCGTGACCATGCGGAGCGCCAGTACCGAGCCGGGAGCGTTCCTTCTCGGCTACAGCCTCCTGGACGTCGACGGCATTCTGGCAGCCCACCGGGATCTCGTCTCGATGGTGGAGGATGCGCGTGAGGAGGGCGAAGAGGATCTGGTGGTCGGTCACATCGCCGACAGCAAGTGGGTTCCTCTTGCTCAGAACATGTCCGGTGACCTGCTGTTCGTGGACCACCGGTATCACTGTGCGGGAGAGCTGGGGGAGATATCGTTCGGTGATCCCGAGTACCGGATGTTGTGGCCGCGTATGGATCTCATGATGGCAGATCTGTGCAGCTCGGTTGAGACCCGGACTCCGGTAACGGCCGTGCCCCGCGTCCCTTCTGTGCATGAAGGGCGAATGCTGGAGTGGCATGTCCGATCGGCTCAGGGGTAACCCGTAGCGGGTATGGGACGGCCCGCTGGATGTGGAAGCATCCAGCGGGCCGCTTGTGCGAGTTGGTCCTCAGGTCAGCTGATGTCGCAGATCTGGCTGAGATCGCAGGATTCGTAACCGGTGTTGACGTAGTACGCGTCGGAGTCCAACAGTCTCACCCCAGTGGTGAACCGGCCGAGCTTACCGCCGGCCGCCGTGTTCTGGGAGGTCGTGATCGCGGCCCGTCCGCAGATCTCGTTCCATGTCGGATAGGCGTAGTTCTCGTCGAGCTTCAGCGTGTAGGTGCCGTTGGTGTTTTTCACCGCGTACATCTGCACGCACGACTTGCCCGAGGCCAGCGTCATGCCGCCGCTCTCGCGTGACTTGGCAAAGGGGTATTCGTCGCAGCTTCTGCCGATTGCCTTCGGGTTCGGGTTCCACTCGGCCACCGCAAGCATGCACATCTTGTCGCGGTTGTCCTTTGCGGCCGCGTCATCCGCGAGGCGGTGAAGCGGCTTGTTGTACTTCTTGCTTCCCGGGTGGGATGCCAGCTTCTCCTGCATAATATAGTAGTAAGCCGCGGCGGCCGGGTACTTGTCGCGTTCGAGGTACATGGTCGGGGCAACCTTGGGGAAGACGCACCCGGTGTTTCCGCCGACCTTATTGTCGCAACGGATGGAGAAGGCATTGTCTTTCCACTCGTTGTTCGCTGTGGCGGAGGCCCCAGGGGCGCTCCAGCTGGTGTTCCAGTCCAGACCCAGCGTTGCCTCGCCTCCGGCGACCTTGTTCCAGCTGTAGGTGTCGGTCCGGGAGGCTGTGTGGGCGTCCCCTTGCGTCCAGGTGGTGCTGCCGCTCCAGGCGCCCGGCGGGGATGCGGTGCAGTCGCTCATGGCCCAACAGTCCTCGAAGTACGTGTCCAGTGTGGCGGAGGGCACGCCGACCAGGTCCGGCAGGGAGAACTCCGTCCAGGTGGTGAACTGCTGCGAAGTCGGGTTGAGCAGGATCTCCTGGACGACCTTGACGTTTCCGCCGCCGATGACCTCGCCGTCACTGTTCGTGGCCTTGAGGGCGTAGCCGCCTCGCAGACAGCCTTGGGTGCGTGTGTACTGGAAGTCGGATCCGGGAGCGGTCTTGCACCAGGGAACCGGCTCAGAGCTTGCCGTGGGGCTCTGGGTGGATTTCGGTGAGGCCTTTCCGGTCGGGCTCTTCGGCAGCTTGCTCCACGGCCGGTAGGGGCCTACGCAGAGCTTCACTCCGTGACTGCTCCTGGAGCAGGCGTTGGTGTCACCGCCCGCGCCGGTGGCCCGCTGGGTGTTCCTGACGGTGGCGGCGGTCAAGCCTTCGGGTGTGGGTGCCGGGGCATCTTCGGGCTTTTGAGCCGTGACGTCGTCGACATCCGGGGTGTTTGGGTTCTCCGCCGGGAAGTCGATCTCGGGCATTCCGCTGAAGTCGCCAGGCACGAAGGCGACCGCGCCCCAGGCCACGTCCTTGTCGGCGGTGCCGTTCGCCGTGGAGTTGGACAGCTGCACCTCCGGCGCCTGGTCCTTGAAGTTGTAGGCGCCCAGGGACACCCACTGGTTCGACTCGTGGGCGCCTTGGTCGATGGTCTTGGTGACGGTGCCGAAGGGTGTGATGATCTTGTAGGTGGCGTTGGAGACCTGCGCCCCCGTGTCCGGGACGTGTGCGTAGACCTTGGCCCCGCCGCCGGAGACGGCCGAATTCAGCTTCCAGTCACCGAGGACGGTCATGCTTCCGGCGTCGCCGCCGAGATGGTCGCCGTCGCGGGCGTGGGCGTACCAGAAGTGACCGCCGTAGCCGCCACCGACCTGGTGCAGGTCGGCCTTCGCGTTGAAGTGCGTGCCCAGGGTGTCCGCGTAGAACGTGAACTGGAAGCTGCCGGAAGAGGTGATCTGTCCGCAGTCGCTCCACGTCTCCGTTCCGTTCGGCACCGAGGCCACCACCTGTGCGCCGCTTGGTGCACCGGAGCAGACCGGGGCGCCGTTCTTCAGGCGGTAGCCACGCCCGGGCTCCGGGATCAGGGTCTGATACTTGATCAGTTCGTGCCCGCACTCGGTGGCGCAGTTCGTCTTCCACGTGGCGTTCGGCTTGTTGAACCAGAACTGCGCGTAGCACTCTTCGGTGCCGCAGTTGGGCGGGGTGGCCGGGTCGCAGTTGTTGTCGCTGTTGCAGAAGGTGCTGAGCGGAGGTGAGACCTGGCTGCGTGCGGCCGTGGTGTTCCACCAGGCCGGCCGGAAGCCCGCCGAGGAGAATCCGGACTCACCGGGCCAGTCCTGGCGGCCGTCGGTGGCGTAGGAGTAGCCGGTGTCGATGGACCAGGCGGCCCAGCCCATCACCTTCTCCTCGTACGGCCAGTCCTGCGGGTGCGCGGCGTCGTGGTTGGCTTCGGTGCCGTCCACGTCCGTGTCCATGAAGGGGTGACCCCAGCTCTTCTTGTAGAGGGGGTTGGCGGGGTTGTTGTACCAGCCGAGCCCCCAGTGTCCGCCGTGTTTCGAGGCGTCGGAGGGCGGATTGAAGCCGAGGTTGTAGTTCCAGACCGCGGTGAACCAGTTCTCCACGTAGGAGGGGTCGTCGTTGTTGACGGTGATCTTCTGGCCGTCCGTGTGGACCTCGTTCCACTTGTCGGCGAGGATCTTCAGGGAGGCGGCGATGTTGGTCGCGTAGTCGATGGCGACTGCCTTCTGCAGGGTGGGCGACAGGCTCGTCTCTCCGGGCTTCTCGTGGCCCTTGAGGCGCATGCCGTCGGTGACCTGACCGACGCCGTAGCCGCAGTCGGACTTGTCCCAGTTGATGTTCCAGTACGAGTCCGGGTTCCCCGGATCGATCTGGTGCCCGTAGTAGCCGTCGACGGCCGCGAGCGGGTTGCCCATCTGCCCGGGGATGGAGCCGGATTCGGCCTGCCACAGGTTGGATTCCTGGGCCATGATGCCGAGCATCACGTTGGCCGGGATACGCGCGTCCTTCGGGCCGGTCAGTGTGGGGACCTTGAACAGGCCCTGCGGGTCGATCGTGCTCATCCCGGTCTGGCTGCGGTAGCCGCCCTGGCGGAGGTAACTGGCGTGCAGATCACCGCGTATGGCCATGTCGACGGCCCACTCGACCTGGTTGGGAGTGGGCTGCAGCGCCTGAGCGTTGACGTCGTTGCGGGAGACGGAGCACCAGCGGTCCGGATCGGTCGGGTCGTGCGACACGATGGCCGTCACGGTCCGCGCCGGCTGCAGGTGCCTGCCCGAGCCGGCGCCGGCTGCCGCACGCGCCTTGTCGACCGAGGCGAGGGCGGGGGACAGACCGTTCCCGGCGGTGGCCGGCAGCGCGGGCGTGACCTGCTGGCTGAGCTTCTCGCCGGTGCCTGTGGCGGTGGAGGTCACCGTCATGGGCGGGGTCGCTTTCTGCATGCCCGGTGCCGCCGTTGTGTGCTGCGATGCGGGCTCGGTTCTTGTGAAGCCCTTTCCGGCGTTCTCGATCCGGTCGACGCCCGCGCGCAGCCCTGGGGTGAGGACCGGGTTGACGGCGAGCCGGCCCAGGCTGGAGATGTCCGTGTCCACCGGCGCGTTGATCCGGGTGATGCCGCTGCCCTGCGTTCGTGCGGCGCCGTACGGGTGCCCGACGAGGAACACCTGCGCCGAACCGCCGCGCGCCAGGTCCAGGTCACCCAGCTTGCCGCCGGCGACGACAGCCACCTTGCCGTTCGCGCTCCACAGCCGGGCACGCGCGTGCTCGCTGCCGTCGCGCTCGACGAAGGCGACCTTGCCGCCCTTGACCGGGTGGATGTCGAACGGCACGCCACCGGCCGTGAGCAGGTCCTTGACCTTGCCCTGGCGGTCGAGGCGGACGAGATGGCGGCCGAGGGCACCGATCGCACCGTCCTTGACCGGCACGGCGCTGGTGACCTCGCCCTTGGTGGCCGACTTGCTCAGCGTCCTGCCGGCGGTGTTCACGGTCACGACGCGGGTCCGGGTCGCGGACGGGTCGTTCATGTCGCGGAACGCGGTGAACGCGGCCGTGTGCGTATCGGGATTGCAGGACGGGTCGAAGTACGCCAGCGACGCCGTGAACGGCAGCTTGGTCACCTTGCCCGAGGACAGGTTCACTATCGCCGTGAACGCGCCGCCCTGCATCAGGTCCGGCTTGTTCGTGAAGGTACGCGGTGCGTAGACGACAGCGGCGTGGTCGTGGTCGATCACGCACTGGTTGCCGATCCACGAGTCCGCGGGCATGCCCGGCTCGCTCAGGCTCGCGACCGTCTTCCAGGCGTACGCCTTGGCGCTGTCGGCGACGAGGATTCTCAGCCCGTCGCTGTCCGGGGCTGCCGTGACAGCGCGGTCCTTGCTGGTATTCCAGCCCTTTCCGAGCTTCTTGTCCGGGTCCACGATCCGTCCGGACGGTGCTGGTTTGCCGTGGTCCCGTGCGGGCCCTGCGTGCGGCGCGGCTAGTGCTGGAGTGGACTGTATGAGGCTGCCGGTCAGCGCGGCGCACGTGACCAGGGCGGCCCAGTGTGCGCGTGTCCGTGTTCTGGGTCTCAAGAGAGGTTCTTCCCGTTTGTCGTTGAGGTTCCCGTGCCCTTGTGGGCACGACTCGGCCCGGCCGTGGCAGTCACGAGGCTGTGAACGCCCGGGCGGAAGCTTTCTTCGGGGAGGTTCGGCCGGTGGCGTCGAGGAACTGGGCGAGGATGTGCCGGGACCGTGCGCCCAGGGCGCGGCGCTGTCCTGTCTCACCGGTGCGTTCCGGGACGGCCACGAGGTTCGTGTTCGCGATACCGGCCGCGCCGATGACCGGGCCGACGGCGGCGAGCAGCAGGAACAGCTGACCGGGATCCCGGTTCACGCCCATGCGCAGGCCTTTCTGATCGGGCGGGGGCACGGCGTGCAGGTCTGCGGGGCGATCGGGGCGCAGGGCGACGGGGGCCTCGTGGGCGACAGCGCCACGCGCTGGTGTGTGGCATCGTGCCGGCGGTTGAACAGCCGTCCCTGCCGCAGCCGTGGTTGCGCGGCTTCGACGGCGCCCGCGGAGGCGGCCGTCCCAAGTGGCTCGAACTCGTTGTGCTCGCGGGCGACGTCGTGCACGGTGGTCTCGGCCGCGGCCGGTTTGCTGAACCGGTTGTCGATCCGTGACGCCGCGGTGGCGGCAAACCGCGGACAGCGACGAGGGAGCCGACGCCGAGCGGGGTGCCGAGGGCGGTCAGGGCAGCGCGTGCCGGACGCTGGAGAAGTCGGGCGGTCGATTCGGACGCCGCGTCCCGCCAGTGCAATCGTGATCGCTGGTCAGGGGTGCTCCGGTTACCACGTCGACCGGGGCGCGGTCGGCGGATGGTGTCGCGCATCACGAGAGCACCGCCCGCTGTTCGGGACCGGTGAGGATGCCGTCCTGCCGGCAACCGCCCTCAGGGATCTTCTTGCCCTGATGACTCGACGGCGCCTTCTCCGCCCTGGGAGGCAGTGCCTTACGGCCCGTCAGTACGGCGACCGCAGCCGACGACAGGTCCGGGCCCCGCGGACGCTCCGTGGTGTCCGGAGGCAGTTCGTACCCGTACTCGGCAGCGGCCACAGGGGTGCTGGGCCCATACCGGCGCCACCAGGCACGCTCGATCACCACCGAGTTCTGGTAGGTCTGCGCAGTGGCGCCGCCCGCCCTGTGAGTGGCGAAGGGTGACGAGGGACAGGCGGACAGGATGACGGTCGCCGTACCGGCCGCCGCCGAGGACGCAAGCCGGCGCGGGCGCCTGCCGCTAGGCGTAGTGAGAGGACGCATTGTTGTTCTTCGGCGTCGCGTCCAGGTTGTGGCTGGACGAGCGGCCGTAGGCGTGCGGAATGAACCGAGCCCCGCCCCGTACCGGACGGTCGTGCCGAGCGGCCGGAGCCGCAGCGGCAACCCCGATGCTTCTCAAGCGCGTGAGGCCCCCCTCATGCTGATGCAAGCCAGACGGGGGACAAACGCACAGTGAGGTGCAGGCGTGCTTGGTGTATCCCCGTTGATGGTCAAGCGTCCGCGGAGGCTGGAGTGGTCTGGTCCATCCCGCCGGACGCGACGTCACTCTAACCACGGCATGTGCACGACAGGCAAGTCTTTACTGGGGTATTGGCGGGAAAGCTGCTCGTTGATCGTCTGTCAAGGACGGCATCAGGGATGGTCAACGCTCCTGACTGGGAGGTCGGTGTGACCCAGCGGTGAAGGATGTGGCTGCGAGGGGGGAGGGGGGCTGGCCTGTTTTCGACGGCCACTGTGATCCTCGGCCTGAGGAGCAGGAGGCATCCGTGATCCCGCTTGGCGTCGGCGAGGTTCGAGCATGGCGCCGTCGGTGTCGTCGTGCCTCGGTCGGCACTGTGCCTGTCGGACGACGGCAGCGGTGGCCGTTCGCGCGTCTGCCGGAGAAGCTGGACGTACGGAAGCGGCCGAGCGGACTGAGGTGATCGCCGATGGCGGATGAGAGTGTGGACTACCCGGGTCTCATCGTCCCGGTCGGGCATGTCGAGCCGGTGCCGCGGCGTATCCGTGCGCAGGTCGGCGGCCGGTGCGTATTCGACACCCGGCGCGCGTTGTACGTGTGGGAGTGGCCCGGCTATCCGCAGTACAGCATTCCGCTGCGGGATCTGGCCGAGGGCGTCCTGACCGACGACGGCCGCGCCGGCCGGCTGAGCCCCGGCCCCGCACGGCGGCACTCGCTGCACGTCGGCTCCGAGGTCCGTGAGGGTGCGGCGTGGGTCTGGGGCGAGGGAGCCCCGGAGGTACTCATCGGCAGCGCCCGTTTCCGGTGGGACGCGATCGACGCGTGGTACGAGGAGGAAGAGCAGGTCTTCGTGCACCCGAGGAGCCCTTACACCCGGGTGGACGCGCTGCGCTCGTCCAGCAGCGTGCGCGTCGAGGTGGACGGCACCGTCCTTGCGGACGCGCCGTCCACGGTGAAGCTCTTCGAAACCGGCCTCCCGACCCGTTACTACGTGGAGCGTGCCTATGTCGACTGGACCCTGCTGCGTTCCTCGGAGACGGTGACGGCGTGCCCGTACAAGGGAAGGACCAGCGGGTATTGGTCGTTCGTGAACGGGGCCGCCGTCGTCCATGACGATCTCGCCTGGGCGTACGACTTCCCGACGGTGTCGTGCGCCGCCATCGCCGGGATGGTCGCCTTCTACAACGAGCACGTTGACCTGTACGTGGACGACGACCTGCGCCCGCGGCCCACCACCCTCTCGCGGGCTCAGTGGGACAAGCAGCAGCGGGCACGTTCCTGAGCCGCTCGCCGGCGCCCACGGATCAGGGTGGACGGCAGGTCCGTGGTGGAAGGCCTATTGCGACTGATCCTGTCGGGTGAACGCGGCGATCAGGCCGTGGGCTGTGTTGTCGTCGGAGTCGGACCCGTGCATCTCGGCACCTTCGAATGCAGACTCGGCGCTGCGGGGGAACATGGCGTGCTCGTACTCGGTGAGCGCGGCCTCGATGTCGTCGGGGTACGCGGCGAGAGCCTTGCCGAGTTCGGCGCCGTCGAGCATGGCCAGGTTGGCGCCTTCGCCGTTCGGGGCCGCGAGGTGGGCGGCGTCGCCGAGCAGGGTCACCCCCGGCACCCGGTCCCACCGGTGCCCGGTCGGCAGGGCGTGGAGGGGGCGCAGGACCGGCGTGGTGTCGCTGTCGGTGATCAGCGCGGTGAGCTCCGGAGCCCAGTCGTCGAACTCCGCCGCTATCCGCGCGGTGGCCGCGGCGGCATGGGTGAAATCGATGGCGGCGAACCAGTCCTGAGGCTCGGACAGCCCCACGTAGGCGTGCAGGGTGTCGCCCTTTTCCCGGTGCGCGAAGATCTCCCTGCCCGGCGTGGGCGCGATCATCGACCCGCTGCCGACCGCCTTCGCGGCGGCTGGGTGCCGGGTGTCGGCGTCGAACAGGTAGGTCTCGACCACCGACTTGCCGACGTACTCGGGCGTGGCGGTGGAGAGCAGCGGCCGTACCCGTGACCACGCGCCGTCCGCGCCGACCAGCAGGCTGGTGACGACGGTGCCGCCGCCTGTGAACGTCACCTCGTGGCGGCCGTCGCCGAGGGCACGGGTGCCGCCGGCCTTGTGCCCCCACTTGACGGCGTCGGCCGGGAGCGAGTCGAGCAGGAGCTGTCGCAGCTCGCCGCGTTGCACCTCAGGGCGTCCGCCCGTGCCGTCATCGGCTTTGTCGAACAGGACGGTCCCGTTCGGATCGAGGACCCGCATTGCCTGACGGCCCTCCAGGATGAGGCCCCTGAACTCGTCCATCAAGCCCGCCGCCTCGAGAGCGAGTTGGCCGTTGTAGTCGTGGATGTCGAGCATCCCGCCCTGCGAACGCGCGGCCGGGGAGGGCTCCGCCTCGTACACCGTGGCCGGTATTCCGTGGACGTGCAGGACACGGGCGAGCGTGAGGCCGCCGAGCCCGGCGCCGATGATCGTGACGTCAGTGGTCATGGAGCTTCCTTCTTGATCGCGGACCGCTGGGCGGGCCCCGGGCAGGTCAGGCCTGGAGCGTCGTTCCAGCAGGTCGGGACGATGCGATGTCGGTGGCTGGTGCCGTTGATGTTCGGCGCCAACCAGCTCCAAGGTCCCGGCAGCCACCGACAGATCACCGACAGATCACTGACAGATCACCGGCGACCTCCGACAGCCGGCCGACACAGGCCCGCTCCCGACGTACCGGTGGGGCACGGGGCAGACCTCCAAAGGCTCGTCCGACCGGTCGGCCCAGCACCACCAGACATGCCGACCGGTACACCGCCACGGCGTCCGGGAGGTCCGGCGGCCATCGTCCTCCCGCCGAGAGAGGACGAAGCCGCCGAAGCTCATGGGCCGGCTGCACTCGGGACCGGGCGGAGGGTCGTCGGTCATGCCGCGCACCCTGATGGAGCGACCGCTTCGGCCCGCAGCAACTTGGGTAGGGGGTCTGCCTTGGGCTCGTGTGCCCGTACCTGCGCCGAGGGTCCGCAGGCGTCCGCGCTCGTCCGCTGTCGTACGCCCACGGCGCCGGGCCGGGCCCGGGTGAGGCGCTCGGGACCCGGGCCGACTCCATGGATCGCGAGACGATGCCCACCATGGAGCGCGAGTTCGGACTCGGGCTGCTGTGCGACCTGGTGGAGCGGGCCCGGCATCGTGTGACACCTCACCTCGTCACCGTGCTGGACGAGGCCGGCGGCGGCAAGACCCGCATCCTCACCGAGTTCGCCCGAGCCGTCCAGGAGCATGTGCACCTGACCAGCTTCCAGGTGGGCCGGGCCCCGCTGACCTGGCGGGACAGCACCTTCGCCCTCCAGACGGAGAGGGTCTCCGCAGTGTGCGGGGTGGAGCCGGAGGACTCCCTGCCCGAGGCGCTGGACAAGCCGGCCTGGCCTCCGATGAGCGGGTGCACCGATTACTGGTCTGTCTGAGGATCCGCAGACGGAGCCGGACTCCTGGTGGCACTTCTCGAACGCACCGTACTGGACCGGCCGTTGGTGCTCGTGATCGACGACCTGCACCGCGCGGACAACGAGTTGCACGACTTCGTCAGTGGGTTCGCCGACCTCTCCCGCGTGCCGTTGCCGGTGGTGGCCTCCTTCCGGCCCGAGCTGCTGCAGCGGCGGGCCGACCGGGGCGGCGGCAAGCACCGTTTCACCTCGATGCCTTGGGAGTCGCTGTCGGACGACGCGGTCGACAAGCTCTTGGCCATGGCGTCGGAGCCCGCGGCGCGGGTGGGGCCGCCGGCTACGGGTACCCGCGAGCCACGCACCGACCCCAGGCGGCGCCGGCCCGTTCCCTGGCCCGTAGCCGCGTTCGACGTTGAGTGCACGCGTGGTGTGTGGTGTCGTACCTCCCGACAGCGCGTGCCGGACCGTGCCCGGACGCGCGCGGGAAGGGGGGACCGTGCCGGATCTTCGGGCGTCCTCGGGGTGGAGCGCCGCCGCCGAGTCCCGGGTGACCTTGGAGCAGTTGCTGTCCGTCGTCGGCACCGGAGCCGTGGAACTGGACACGGCACCCGGCGGTCTCGCGGTGGCCGTCACGGGTGTCGCCGTACTTGACGCGCTGGACCCCGGCGTCCGGCCGCGCGAACTGCTGCTCGCCGTCGGTGTGGACGCGGGCTCGGCCCACGCGGTGGACGTGCTGCGCCGGGCCGGTGAGGCGGGCGCCGCGGGTGTGGTGTTCGGGTCGGACCGACGTGGCGGGGCCGCGGAGGCGCTGCGCTCGGCCGCCCGGGAGACCGGTACGGCGGTGCTGTTCCGCACCCCCTGGTGCTCCTGGGCCCAGCTGGTCGGTGTGCTGCGGGCCGGGCTCGCCTCGGCCGGGGGCCCGCCGCTGCCCGCCGCCCCGGACCTCGCCCCGGGCGACCTCAACGGACTGGCCGACGCGGTGGCCGCCCTCGTCGGTGGCGCGGTGACCGTCGAGGACACCGAGTCACGCGTGCTGGCGTACTCCTCGACCGAGGAGGACGTGGACGACATCCGACGGCTGACCATCCTCGGCCGCCGCGTGCCGCCCTGGCGCGTCTCGGCGATGCGGGAGGCGGGGTTCTTCGCCGCCCTGTGGGGGACGGACGACGTCCTGTACCGGCGGGCCCAGGGGGAGGATCCCGAGCGCCTGGTATGCGCTGTGCGGGCGGGCGGTGAGGTCCTGGGGTCCTTGTGGGTGGCCGCGGTCACTGGCCGGCCCCTGGCCCCGGACGCGTCCGAGGTGCTGCGCGCGGCTGCCCGGACTGCCGCCGCGCACCTGCTTCACCATCGCACCCGCGGTGCGGACAGCCGTTTGGTGGAGGACGCGGCGCGCGCTCTGCTGGAGGGCCGCGGTTCGCCCGAGGTGCTGGCGGAGCGGGCCGCGCTGCAGGTCCAGGCGCCGTGCGCCGCCCTGGCCGTGGCAGCCGCGGCCGCGGACGGCGACCCGTCCCGGTGGCACGCGCTGCTCGGGCTGCACTGCGCCGCGTTCGGGCACCGGGCCGTGGTGGTACCGGCGGGCGGCCGGCTGCTGGTGCTGGTCAGCTCGCTCGACCCCGACCCGGAGCGGGCCGACGGCGAGGTGGAGCGGCTGGGCACGTCGCTGGTCGCGCGGGCCTCGGCGGCCACCGGGACGCAACTGCGCGTGGGGCTCGGCGAGGTGGTGCCGGGGCTGGCGCTGGCGGCCGAGTCCCGCCGGTCGGCCGAGCTGGCCCTGCGAGCCCTGACGTACGCCGGGGGGCCGCGTGCCGTCGGCCGGACCGCGGACGTCGCGGACACGGTCGGCGTCATGCAGGTCATGGAGGCGCTGCGCGAGGTGCCGTTGGCGCGGGGGACGTCGGTGGCGCGGCTGGCCGCGCACGACGCGGAGAGCGGCGGGCGGCTGGTGGAGACGCTGCGCGCCTACCTGGACCACTTCGGTGACGTGGCCGCCGCCTCGCGTGCGCTCGCGATCCACCCCAACAGCCTGCGCTACCGGCTGCGCCGGATCACCCAGGTCTGCGGGCTCGACCTGGAGAGCGCGGACGCACGTCTGCTGGCGCAGCTGGAGTTACGGCTGCGGGAGAACGGCACAGGGAAGGAGTGAAGGCGGCGCCCCGCTGCCACCCGCGCGCGCGCACCACGGCGGAAGCCGCTTTCGTGTGCGCGCACCAACGTGGGGCACCGCTTTCGTGAGCGCGCACAACGGCGCGGCCCGGAGTGTGCGATCGCCCGGCCCGGCCGCCGTGGCGGCGGCCCTGTTCCTGCCGACGCGACGAAGACACGGCCGGTGCGCGACGAGCAGCCTGGACATCAGCCGGGACTTGGCCCGGACCCCGTAACCGACTCCGGAAGGCTCGTCATGACCGCTGTGTCCCCCGCCGCCGCACGGCGCGAACGCATCCTCCAACAGGCAGTGGAACAGGGGCTGTTGGAACCGGAGGCGTCCCGGCTCGTCGCGTTCGTCGACCTCGACGGTGTGGCCGCGACCGTATCGGACCTGTACGACGCCTTCGCCGACACCCCCGGCGCCCTGCACGCGTTCGCCGCGAAGGCCAACTGCCTGGTGCCGGTGCTGAGGGAGCTGAACGGTCTCGGTATGGGCTGCGAGGTCGCCACCGCCGGGGAGCTGGCCCGGGCGCTGGCGGCCGGATTCCGGCCCGAGCGGATCGTGTTCGACTCGCCGGCCAAGACGAACGACGAGCTTCGGCGGGCGCTGGCGCTGGGGGTGGCCGTCAACGTGGACAGCTTCCAGGAGCTGGAGCGGATCGACCGGATCCTCGAACGCCGCCCTTCCCGCTCACAGATCGGGGTGCGGGTGAACCCGCAGGTGGGTGGTGGCAGCATCGCCGCGATGAGCACGGCCACGAGCACCTCCAAGTTCGGTGTGCCGCTGGCGGACCCGGGCAGCCGCGAGCGGCTGGTGCGGGCGTTCGGCGAGCACCCGTGGCTGACCTGGGTGCACGCGCACACAGGATCGCAGGGCTGCCCGCTCCCCCTGATCGCGGAGGGGGTGGCGCAGGCGGTCGGGTTCGCCGAGCAGGTGGACGCGGTGTACGGAGCCGGCCGGATCGTCGGCATCGACATCGGCGGCGGGCTCCCGGTGAACTTCGCCGGTGATGAGGTCACGCCGTCCTTCGCCGCGTATGCCGGACATCTGAAGAAGTCCGCGCCGCAGCTCTTCGCGGACCGCCGCTACCGCATCGTCACCGAGTTCGGGCGGTCCGTGCTGGCGAAGAACGGGTTCATGGCCGCGTACGTCGAGTACACCAAGACCTCCGGTGACCGGCCGATCGCCGTCACCCACGCCGGTGTCCAGGTCGCCACCCGGACCGTGTTCGCGCCGGACGCCTGGCCACTGCGGATCGAGGCGCATGACGCGTCCGGCCGAGCCAAGCGGGGGCCGCTCGTGCGCCAGGACGTCGCGGGCCCCGCCTGCTTCGCCGGGGACCTGCTGGCCGGCGACCGTGCGCTGCCGCTGCTCGAGCCCGGCGACCTCGTCGTCGTACCGGACACCGGCGCCTACTACTTCTCGACGCCGTTCCACTACAACAGCCTTCCCGAACCCGCGGTGCACGGCGTCCGGGCGGACACGGACGGCCGGATCCGGTTCACGCTCCTGCGTCCCGCACAGGATCCGTGGGACGTGCCCGGGCACGACGGTGTGGCCGTGGCGGACCTCGAACCGGTGGCCGTGCCGGCCCGCGACGCCCGGTAGGGGGCGAGCGTGAGCCGGAGCGAACGCGAGCGGCCCGAGGGGGACGGGCCGCTCCTGACCCAGCGTGCGGCGATCGTGTTCCTGCTGGCCGCGTTGGCCGGTGTCGGCGCCACCGTGCTGGCGGCCCTGGCCGGCGACGCGTGGCCGGTCGCCGTGAGCGTCGGCTGCGGCACCGCGGCCACGGCCGTGCTGTTCTTCAAGGAGATCATCGGCTAGGGGGACGGGCGCCGAAGATTGCCGGGTGGTCTACGCGAGCAGCCGGCGCGCCAGGTGGGACAAGCTCACAGCTTGAGGCCGAACCATGTCGTCTTCCCCTCGTCCGTGGGGCGGACGCCCCAGGCGTCGGCGAGGGCGCGGACGAGGAGCAGGCCGCGGCCGCACTCGTCGTCCGCGGCCGCGACACGCGGCTGGGGCAGGTGGGGGCTGCGGTCGCTGATCTCCACGGTGAGGTCGGTGTCCGTGCGGCACAGGTGCAGGGTGATCGGGCCCTCCGCGTGCTGGACGGAGTTGGTGAGGATCTCGGAGAGCAGGAGGCGTGCGTTGTCCATGCGGTCGGTGCAGCCCCAGGCACTGAGCGTCTTGTCGAGGAAGTCGCGGCCCGCCGGAACGGACTCCGGTACCGAGGGCAGGCCCGTCGCGGCCGTGGCCAGCGGAGCCTCGGGCAACCGGGTCAGCAGGAGCGTGACGTCGTCATGGCCGTCGGCGTCCGGGAGCATGGTCGACAGGACGTGGTCGGCGGCGGCTTCCAGGTCGGGAGCTGTGGCCGCGAGTTTGTCCAGGGTGGCCACCAAGTGGATGAGCTGGTCCTCGATGTCGGTGCCCGGGGTCTCGATCAGACCGTCCGTGTAGAGCACGAGGGTGGCGCCGCGGGCGATCGTCGTGCAGCACTGTTCGTAGATCACGCCGCCGACGCCGAGGGGCGCGTTCACCGGCGTGGGAAGCGTCTGGGTACTTTCACCGGGAACGGTGACAAGAACCGGCAAGTGCCCGGCCGAGCATATGGTCACCTCGCCCGCGTCGGCGGCGATGGTCAGATAGCAGCAGGTGACCAGTTGGTCGGGGACGTCGAGGTCGGCGACCACGGCTTCCATGGCCTGCATCAGCTGCCGGGGCTGCAACCCGGTCTTTGCCAAAGCATGTGCGGCGGACCGGAGTTGGCCCATGACGGCTGCGGCCTCGAGTCCCCGGCCCATCACATCGCCGATCAGCACACCGACCCGGCCGGCGCCCAGCGGGATCAGGTCGAACCAGTCACCGCCGACACCGGCGCCCTGTGTCGCCGGCCGGTAGCGGCTGGCGGTGGTGAGGCCCGGGATGGCGGGCGGGGTGCCCATCAGACTGCGCTGCAGCGTGAGGGCGATGTGCCGCTGCTGCTCGTACAACTCCGTCAACTCCGCCTCGGCACGTTTCCGGTCGCTGATGTCCCGGACGATCGCGCAGGCTCCGACGACCGCCCCGCTGCGAGCGCGGGTCGGCCACAAGGTGACGTCGACGTCGAGCAGCGTGCCGGCTTTGGTGAGGCGCAGTGTCTCGAAGTGCTCGACCTTCTCGCCCTTGCGCAACCGTTCCAGGAGCACGGTGACCTCGTGGTCCCGATCGGACGGTGCCAGCATGGACACGTGCCGCCCCAGCACCTCGGAGGCCGTGAACCCGTACAGCCGCTGGGCCGCGGCGTTCCAGTACGTGATGTGACCGTCGAGCGTCTTGGCGAGGATGGCGTCCTGCGAGGACTCCACGAGCGCGGCGAGTTCGTTGATGCGCTCTTCGGCGGCTTTGCGTTCGCTGACGTCGCGTACGGCGGCGGAGACGAGGAGGCCGTCGGCGGTCTCCAGGGGGCTGAGGCTGATCTCGACGGGGAACTCGGTGCCGTCTTTGCGTAGTCCGTACAGTTCGAGTCCGGCGCCCATGGGGCGTACCTGTTGGTTGTGGGCGTAGGCGTTGCGGTGTTCGGTGTGGTGGGTGCGGAAGCGGCCTGGGACGAGGAGTTCGACGGGGCGGCCGAGGAGTTCTTCGCGGCGGTAGCCGAAGAGCGCTTCGGTCTGGGCGTTGACGAGCCGGATCGCTCCGGCGTCGTCGACGATGACCATGGCGTCCGGCGCCGCCTCCAGCAGGCCGCGGAACCTTTCCTCGGCGGCTTTGCGTTCGCTGACGTCGCGTACGGCGGCGGAGACGAGGAGGCCGTCGGCGGTCTCCAGGGGGCTGAGGCTGATTTCGACGGGGAACTCGGTGCCGTCTTTGCGTAGTCCGTACAGTTCGAGTCCGGCGCCCATGGGGCGTACCTGTTGGTTGTGGGCGTAGGCGTTGCGGTGTTCGGTGTGGTGGGTGCGGAAGCGGCCTGGGACGAGGAGTTCGACGGGGCGGCCGAGGAGTTCTTCGCGGCGGTAGCCGAAGAGCGCTTCGGTCTGGGCGTTGACGAGCCGGATCGCTCCGGCGTCGTCGACGATGACCATGGCGTCCGGCGCCGCCTCCAGCAGGCCGCGGAATTTCTCCTCCGCGGCTCCCGGCGTACCTGTCCGGCTCTCGGCGCTGCACCAACACATAGGCTGTCCCACCACGCCGGCGGGATCGGGTGGAACTGCTCCGGCCAAGCCACTCATTTACGTCCTCGCCCCGGGCTCACGATGAGAACGGTCATCTCATCGGAACAAGGACGGCTCCGCGACGGTATGTCGCTTAGTGGCTGCACAACGGTCGAACGTGTCCGCCGAAGGCGAACCGGTGACCACTCCAAGGCGGCGTCCGCCCGGTCGCACAAGAGCGTGTGGGGCCTCTCGGATGCGGCACGTTCGGTCTGGTCGGCGGCCGACGCGGTTTCACGGCCGGCGCCGGGGCACCGGGCGGTCGCTGCTCCCAGTCGGCTGCGTCACCGCCGCACGTCGGTTACGTTGGTAAAGCACCTGGCCAGAGGGGGGTAACAAGCCGTAACCCACCGAGGACGCTCCATGACCGGCGTGATCGTCGTGCTGCTGCTGGTGGTCCTGGCCACCGCTGTGGCGACCGGTGCCCGGCGCTGGAGCCTGCCCGCCCCCTCGCTCCTCGTGATCGCGGGTCTGGTCGTGGGTCTGATGCCCTGGGTTCCCGAGGTCCGCCTGCCGCCTCACGTGATCAACGTGCTGGTGCTGCCGCCGCTGCTCTACGCCTCGGCCGGGGAAATCTCCGTCCGCGACCTGCGCACCGTGTGGCGGCCCGTGACGGGCCTGGTCTTCGGCCTGGTCCTCGCCTCGGCCCTCGCCGTCGGGTACGTGGCCCATGCGATCACGCCGCTCACCGCCGCGACCGCGTTCATCCTCGGTTCCGTCCTGGCCAGTACCGACCCCGTGGCCGTGACCGCGCTCGGCCGGCGCCTGTCACTCCCACCGGGCGTGCAGGCCATGGTGCAGGCGGAAAGCCTGTTCAACGACGCCACCTCGCTGGTCCTGTACAAGGTCGCCGTGGCCACCGTGGTGTCCGGCAGTACCATCAGCGTGCCCGGGACCGCCCTGCAGTTCCTGATCCTTGCAGGCGGCGGAGCCCTCATCGGGGCGGCGCTCGCCGCAGTGGTGACCCTGATCCGAAGACGGACCGACGACCCCATGCTGGAGACCGTCATCGCGTTGGTCACGCCCTACGCCTCCTACGTCATCGCGGAGCAGTCGCACACCTCCGGCGTGACCGCCGTCATCGTGTCCGGGGTCGTCCTCGGCAGCACCGGCCACAAGCTCGGCGACGCCCCCGTCCGCCTCCAGGTCCGCGCCATCTACGACACCGTGACCTTCCTGCTGGAGAGTGTCGTCTTCGCCCTGATCGGGCTCGAGCTGCCTTCGGCCGTCCGTCATCTCGCGCGCGACGAGCACGGCTGGCCGCTGTGGGTGCCGGTGATCGCCTTCACTCTGCTGGCGATCCGCCTGCTGTGGATCTTCCCGCTGTCCGCCCTGATCCACCACCGGCACAGGGAGAGCGACAACCGCCTCTCCTGGCGGGTTCCGGCGGTCCTGTCCTGGGCGGGGACCCGAGGCGTCATGCCGCTGGCAGCCGCGCTCTCCATCCCCCTGGTCACCCACACAGGGGCGCCGCTGCCGCACCGGGCGCTCATTCTCACGCTCACCACCGGGACCGTCGCGCTCACCCTCGTCTTCCAGGGATTCACCCTGGCCCCCGTCGTCCGCCGCTCCGGCATCGCTCTGGAACCGGAGCACACCGCCCGCGAGGAGGCCCGGACCCGCCGGCACATCGCCCACGCCGCTCTCGACGAGCTCAAGCTGCTCGGCGATCCGGATCAGCTCGCCGATCTGGGCGCCGCCGCCGAGGCCGCCCTGAAACAGGCCCGTCACCAGCTGGAAGCGCGCATCCACCAGGTCGAAGACGCCCACTACAGCGACCCGGACGCCCGCCCCGCCGACGCCTACCGCGAGATACGCCGGACACTCATCGCCATCGAGGCGGCCGAGCTCCATCGCCTCTACGAAGCGAACAAGATCAGCAACGCCACCCGGCGCCGGATCCAGCACGAACTCGACCTCGAAGAAGCCAGCCTCCGCCCCCGCGACTGACGGCCGGCTTCAGCACCCCGCTCATACGCCGATGGGGCACAGGACAAGACCGCGGCAGCGGTACGACTCGAGTTCAGTTGTCCAAGGCGGAGCCGGCCTTGCCGAACCCGCGACCACCCGTGGAAACCCTGTGGAAGCGGTGTCGGTGGTGCCGCCTATGCTGCACCCGAAGATCACGCGGAACCTGGGGAGGGCGCGGCATGTTCGACAAGCTGTTCGGCAGGGGTGGGGGGAGACCGGCGGCGGATCCGTACGCCCTTCCCGTCCCGCGAAGGCAGAAGAACGGGATGTACACGCCGCGCGCGCTGGGAGACGCGCGGGTGCTCGCGCTGGTGGAGGCGGCCGGCGCGGGTGACTGGGCGGCGGTCAGGGCGGCGCTCGACCCCTTCGATCTCGGCCGCGACCATCAAGTCCTCGGTGAGCTGGCGGACCTGGACGGTGTGCAGGACTGGATCGCCCGGGCCGTCGAGGAGGACAAGGAGCACCGGGCGACGGCCCTGCTGATATCCGGGGCGCGTCACATCAACTGGGGCTGGGAGGCGCGCACCCGCGCGCTGGCCGTGGACGTCACGCCGGAACAGTGGCGGGTGTTCCACGAGCGGCTCCACATCGCCGAGGAGCAGCTGTTCGAGGCCGCCGAGTTGCGGCCGGAATGGGTCACGCCGTGGTGCCGCCTCCTCACCTCCGGCCGCGGCATGTCGCTGGGCCCCGCCGTCAACGAGACCCGGCGCGACGCCGCCCTGCGCCGCGACCCGCTGGACCTGGACACCCACGTCGAGTGGGTGTCGCAGTTGCAGCCCCGGTGGGGCGGCGAGCCGGGCCAGGCCCTGGCGTTCGCCCGGGAGGCGTTCGCCGGGGCTCCCGAGGGCCATCGCCTCGGCTGCGTGATCGCCATCGCGCACATCGAGGACTGGGTCGAGTCCGACCGTGGCAACTGCCTCATCACCCCCGAGATCCAGGACGAGTTGCTGGAAGCGGCCGAGCGCAGCATCCTCCATCCCGCCTACGTGCGTCGCCCGGGCTGGCAGCAGGACTTCAACATGTTCGCCATGGCCCTGTCCCTGGCCGCCGAGCGCATCGCGTTGCCGCGCGTCTTCCACGAACTGCAAGGTGCCTACACCTCGTGGCCGTGGAGGTACATGGCGAAGCCGGAAGAGATGTACGCCCGCGCCCGGCGCAACGCCTGAACCCGTCACCCCGCCCGCCGCCCGTCGCTCACCTCACCCCGGACTGCCCGATGACCCTGCCCGAAACCCCGTTGAGCCCGGCCGGCGCCGACCGCACCTTCCAGGTGGATCTGCGCGGCCTCGTCGACCTCCTCTCCCACCACCTCTACTCCAGCCCCCGCGTCTACCTGCGCGAACTCCTGCAGAACGCGGTGGACGCGCTGACCGCCCGGCACAGCCTCGAACCGGGCGCCGTCGCCGACGCGTTCGGCATCCGCCTGTACGCCGACGGTTCGGTGGTACGGGTGGAGGACGACGGTGTCGGTCTCACCGAGGCCGACGTGCACACCTTCCTCGCCACGATCGGCCGCAGCAGCAAGCGCGCCGACGGCATCGCCGAGCAACGCGCCGACTTCATCGGCCAGTTCGGCATCGGCCTGCTCTCCTGCTTCCTGGTCGCGGACGAGATCCACGTCCTGAGCCGTTCCGCCCGCACCCCCGACGCCCCCGCCGTGGAGTGGCGCGGCCGCGGCGACGGCAGCTACTCCGTCCGCACCCTGCCCGCCTCCGCCCGCCCCCAGCCCGGCACCACCGTCACGCTGACGCCCCGCGCCGACGCGGGCGAATGGACCCGGCCGCGCCAAGTGCAGGCGCTCGCCCGGCACTTCGGCTCCCTGCTGCGCCACCCCGTGACCTTCGACGGCGGTACGGGCGGCCCGGGCTCGGCCGTCAATCCCGAGCCCGCCCCCTGGGCGCGCACCTACCCCACGCCGGGAGCCCGCTCCCGCGCGCTGGCCGCGTACGGCGAAGAGGTCTTCGGGTTCACGCCGCTGGACACCATCGAGCTGGACCTGCCGGCCGTGGGCCTGAAGGGCATCGCGTGCGTGCTGCCCGAGGCGGTGCCGGCCGGGCGCCGCCACGGCCACCGCGTGCACGTCAAGGGCATGCTGCTGTCAGAGCAGGCCCAGGAGATCCTGCCCGAGTGGGCGTTCTTCGTCCGCTGCGTCGTCGACGCCGAGAGCCTGCGCCCGACGGCGTCCCGCGAGTCCCTGTACGAGGACGACACCCTCGCCGCGGTCCGAGACGCCCTGGCCGAACGGCTGCGCGCGTGGATCGCCCGGACCGCCGCCAGCGACCCGGAGCTCCTCGGCCGCTTCCTCCAGGCCCACCACCTGGCCGTGAAGTCGCTGGCGGTGCACGACGACGAGATCCTGCGGATGCTGCTGCCGTGGCTGCCCTTCGAGACCACCGACGGACACGCCACGCTGGACGAGTTCGCGCGCACCCACCGCACCGTGCTCGTGACGTCCAGCGTGGAGGAGTTCCGGCAGGTCGCGGCGATCGCCTCGGCCGCCGGGCTCGGCGTCGTCAACGGCGGTTACACCTACGACCGCGAACTGGTCCACCGGCTGCCGGAGATCAGGCCGGAGGTCGGCGTCGCCGACCTCGATCCGGCGACACTCACCGCCCACCTCGACCCCGTCGACCGGGAGACGGAACTGGCCGCCGCGGCCTACCTCGCCCTGGCCCGCGACGCCCTCGCCGTCTTCGACTGCGACGTCGCGCTGCGCACCTTCCAGCCCGCCTCCGCCCCGGCCCTCCTCCTCGACAGCCGGGAGGCCCGGCACGAGCGCACCCGTTCCCAGCTCGCCCGCGAGCAGCAGGGAGGCCTGTGGGGTGACATCCTCGGCCACCTGCGTCAGGAGGCCCCGCGGGCCCAGCTGATCCTCAACCAGCTCAATCCGCTGGTCCGTACGGCCGTCACCATCGACGAACCCGAACTGGCCCGCACCAGCGCCGAAGCCCTCTACGGGCAGGCCGCGATGCTGTCCCGGCGCCCGCTCCGGCCCGCCGAATCGAGCCTCATCAACCGCTCCTTCCTCGACCTTCTCGCCCACGCCCTCCGCAAGGACAGCTGACGATGCCGACCGCACCCCAGACCACCGACGAGCTGTACCAGGCGCTACGGGAGAACGACCGGCGCCCCTACGGACGTACCCGCACCGTCACGGCCGAGGAACTGGCCGACGCAGCCGAGCAGTTCGCGGAGCCCGTCCCGCTCGTCGACGCGTTCCTCGCACTCCAGAAGGCGTACAACTACGGCTCCGAACCCAGGAAGTCACCCGTCGTCTTCGCCCGCCTGCTCACCCTCTTCGACGAGCAGCCCGACGTCTTCGACGAGCGCCTGCGCCACCTGCTGTTCTGGCGGTTCAAATGGGTGGCCCACGCCCTGCGCCAGCTGCCCGAGATACCGCTGGCCAGCCTGCGCCAATGGCTGACGGAGATGCGCGACCGGTACGAGAAGGCCGGCCTCGAACTCCAGCCCTACTACGGACAGGCGTACCAGCTCGCCGCCCACGTCGGCGAGGACACCACGCTCGCCTACGAGCTGTGGGCGGGCCGTACCCGCACCAGGCTCAGCGACTGCGAGGCCTGCGAGATCTGCGAGCGCGCTCTGCACCACCTCGCGGCGGGCGACGACGAGCGGGCGCTGCGCACCTGGGAGCCCGTCCTGGCCGGGAAGGAATCCTGCCAGGAGGAGCCCGCCCGCTCGGTCTCGTACGCGCTGCTTCCCCTGCTGCGCACCGGCAGCACCGACCGGGCCCGCGAGCTGCACCTGGCCGGTTACCGTGGCTGCCGCCGCAATCCGTCGATGTCCGGGGAGGTCGGCCGGCACCTGGAGTTCTGCGCGCTGACCGGCAACGAGGCACGCGGTCTGGAACTGCTCGCCGAGAACCGGAGCCTGTTCGACGACGTCGACTCGCCGCTGGACCTCCTCGACTTCCTCACCGGAGTGGAGGTCCTCCTCCAGCGCGTAGAATTCCTGGGCCACGGCGAACTGCCGGCCGCCGGATACGCGGGCCGCACCTGGACGGTGGCCGGACTGTGCGCCGAGGTGCGTGGCCGCGCCGGCGACCTCGCCGCCCGCTTCGACGCCCGCAACGGAACCACGGCCCACACCGACCGGCGCAGCACCCGCCTGGACCGTGCGCCCCTCCTGGACGCACTGGAACTCACCCTGCGCGCCCGCGGCCTCGACGACGTGGCCCCGGCCGCCCCGGCAGCCGCGCCCGCCGCCCGCACGGCCGCCGCCGTTCCCGAGCCGCTGCCCGAACTCATCGCCCGGGCACGGGGGTTGGACGAGCAGGGGCATCCGGACGCGGCGGCCTGCTGGGCACGGCTGCGCACGCTCGTCGCCGCCCCCGACTACGCCCACCCCGACGACCCGGCCGTGGGACCGCTCGTACAGCTGCGCGCGGACCTGCTGGCCGACGAGGCGGGCCGGGCGGGCGAGAAGGACGGGGCCGACGAAGCCGCCGCCCTGTACGAGGAGGCCGCGAGCCTGTACGACGAGGCCGGAGCGCCCGGTCACGCGGCGCTCGCCCGCGCCTGCGTCCTGCTCCCCGCGGGCGGGATCCCCGCCGATCATGCCGACGGAGCCGAGGCGAAGGCCGCCGCGCTGACCGCCGCACACGCGGCCCTCGTCCGACTGCACGAGGAGACGCCCGGCCTCGCCCCGTACCAGGAGGCCCGCATGCTACGGCTGCGGGCGACCGCGCTCGGCCTGCGTCTGCAGACGTCGGGGGACGAGGAGCATCTCGCGCCGGTCCTCGCCGAGGTGGACCTGCTGCTCGCCTTTGCCACCCGACACGACATCGCCGGACAGGTCTCAGGCGCCCTCATGCTGCGGGCCAGTACGTACGCCCTCTCCGGCGATCTGCCCACCGCGGTCACGGAGACCGACGCCCTCCTCGACCGGCTGAGGGCGCACGGCCCCGCCTGGCACCTGCCCCGCACGCTCGGCCTGCGCGCCCGGATCCGGCTCGGCCTCAGGGACGCGCAGACCGCGCACGCGGACCTGACCGAGAGCCTGCGCCTGGCCGCCGACTGGCCGTCCGCCACGGTCGACACCGCCCGCCTGCACGGTGATCTGGCCGAGGCCTGCCTGCACCTGGGCCGCCCCGACGAGGCACTGCGGCACCTGACACGCTCCGCGGAGCTGGAACTGCGCCACGGCAGCCGGACGGACGCGTTCTGCTCCTACAGCAACGCCGCCCAGCTCAGCCTCGACCTGGGCCGCGTCGAGGACTGCATCGCTCTGCTCGACTCCCTCCTGGCCGAACCGGACGTCGCCGCCGGTGAGCTGGACGACCGGCTCGTCGCCCAGCTGCGCCTGACCCGCGCCCGCGCGCTGCACGCGGGCGCGGACCTCAAGGCCGCCACGGCGGAGTTCGCCGCCCTCGCGGCCGAGTCGGCCGGCTGGGACGACGACCCCGGGAGCCACGCCGTGATCGCCGCGGAGACCGCCGTACTCCTCGCCGAATCCGGCGAGTTCGGCCGGGCCCGCGAGGCCGCGAACCAGGCCCTCGCCGCCCACGTCCGGGTCCCGCGCTACGAGCAGCTCAGCAGCTGCCTGCGTGAACTGGCCCGCCTCCAGGCCCAGCAGCAGGGTTCCGAGGGCCTGGCCGGCGCCCTCGCCTTCCTCGCCGACGCGGGCAGGATCGCCGATGAGGCCCGCGCCGCGGGGTACGAGGTCCGCGACCGCTCCCTGGAGCCTGCCCTGGCCTACGAACACGGACGGGTCAACGCCTACGCCCGTGAGTACGAGACCGCCCTGGCTGCCCTGGACAAGGCCCTCACCCTGCTCGGCGAACCGGGACCCGACGCGGACCACGCCGGCGAGTGGGCCGAGTGCGTCCGTCTCGCGGGCGCTGTGGAGGGCATCTACCTGGAGCGCCCCGCCCCTGCCCGCAGCCGCCTCGACGCGGCGGTCTCCCGCCTCACTGCCCTTGGCCACACCGAGGAGACCGAGCCGCTGACCTCCCTGGCGGCCCGGCTGCGCGACAAGGGGTGATGCGGCGGGTGCCTTCCCGATGCCGTTGCCGCCGGGCCGGGGCCGGGGCGGGCTGATCACCCCGGGGCGGCTTGCCCCGGTGAGTACGCTGGTACGGGCGTTGACGCGGGGACCTGCGCAACCGGCTTCGGCGTCCTGGTGGTGGACCTGAGTTCGAGGCGGGGGCGTTGGCATGGCTACGAGGATCTCGGTGACCGTCAAGGGGCTGACCGGTCTGGACGATCTGGACCGGATGCTTGAAGAGCTGGCGGCGGAGACCGGTCTGTCGTGGCGCTCGTCGGCCGTCGACCAGGGCAAGGTGCTGACCGGCGGTATCGTCGAGATCGTCCTCGTGGCCGCGGTCGGCAAGGCGACCGAGATGACCGTGTCGGCCGCGGTGGACGCCGTGAAACGGGTTGTCGAGCGCTGGCGCAGCGAGCGGCTGGATCCGCCCGAGACCTCGGTCGGCACCGAGTCCGTACCCGACTCCGCGGCCCAGCCGGCGGCGGAAGGGCTGGACGGCTGAGATGGCGTCCCGTGCGGTGGTCATAGGACCGGCGAGGTACGCCGTCGGTTCGGGGTTGGACAGCCATCCGCCGATCGGCGAGAGCGCGCGTATGTACGGCGAGGTTCTCGCGGGCGACGAGATGTGGGGTGCCGACTGCTGCCGGGTCCTGACCGAGGACGAGGTCCAGACTTCTGACGGCGTGATGAGGGCGTTGCAGGAGGCCGCGGACGAGACGGGTCCCGACGACATCTTCCTGGTGGTGTATGTCGGCCACGGTCAGTACTGGAGTGATGTTCCCGGCGCGCAGGTCCATCTCTCCGTGGGCTCGTCCCACCGGGACAAGCCATGGACATGGCTCTCCAGTTGGTATGTCTACCGCGTCATGCGCAAGGCCAGGGCGAGGCTGAAGGTCCTGATCGCCGACTGCTGTTACTCGAACCTGCTGCCCCAGCTGGGGGAGGAGTCCGTCCTTCCCGGAGTCCTGGGCGCGCTGGACGAGGGCACCTGTGTGTTCACGGCCGTCAAGAACGCCAGTTTCGCACCTGCTGACGGTTGCTCGGCCCTGCCGGGGAATCTCGCCAAGTGCACACCGTTCAGCGGGCATCTGCTGCACATACTGCAAGACGGCACGAAGGACCACAATCACCAGCTCACCATCGGCCTCCTACGGGAGGCGGTGAAGAAGGAGATGGAGAACTGCACAGGTGCCCAGCACCAGGTACCGAGGATGTCGCTGAACGACGCCCGTGACGGCACTCCGCTCTTCACCAACCAGATGGAGCTCAAGAAGCGCGATCCGGTCCCGCAACTCCCGGTCGAGCCCGCGGACTGGGTCAAGACGTTGATGATGGACCGGGACTCCCGCCTCGAAGAACTGCTGAAGGACGAGCGGAAGACCGGCGACGTGGTGGCACTGCTCAGCTCCAGGCCGGACGAGGCCAGCCGGCATCTCGCGCGGCACATCGACGTCAGGGCCAACCAGGCGTTCAGCTCGCCCCATGCCTTTGCCCGCTACTGGAACCAGGTGGAGAAGGCACTGCGCGTATGACGGAGGGCCAGAAAGCCGCGGGCTCCGCCAGGGCCAGGAGTTCCGAGGGTGACGGTACGGCGGAGCCGTGGGGTTTTGGCTATGAATGGGTGACCAAGTGCTCGGTCGCCGCCTTCAAGGAGCGCATGCAGGCCATGCGGGAGGGCGAGCGGCCCGTCACCGAGAGCAGCGAGAAGCCCCGGCCCGCCAACGCGATCAGGGCGCTGCACGCGTTCGCCATGCTCAGCACCATCGACCGGCTCATCGAGTGCGCGGTGAGTTTCGACTACCGGGACGCCGTCAACATGGTGGCCACGGCGGCGCTGAGCCGGAACATCATGCACGCCGCGGAACTCGCCATCCGGCAATGGGATGCCGAGCGTGCCGGTGAGGGCGGGCACCCGCGGCTGACGGACGGCGTCATCCACGACATCGCCTGCCAGCGCACGGTGCTCGACGTCGCCGTCTTCGTCCGGGAGTGCCGTCGCGCCGGGAAGAGCGAGCTGGTGGACAAGACGCTGCGCGTGTTCACCACACCGAGTTCGGGGCGGACCAACCTCGACAAGGCCCTCCTCTACATCGCGCTCCGGGACGAGAGGTGCGCGGAAGAAGCCGCCGAGCTCCTCCGTCAGACCCTCGTCGCGATCACCGAGCACGTACATGTGCCGCCGCAAGTCTCGTACACCATTCCCAGGGAGTTCCAGGATCTCGCCGGCGCGCTGCACCAGCTCAGTCCCTCCGAGCGGATCCTGGAGGAGTGGGTCGACGCACAGTTGCGGATTCCGGATCACGTACCCGGGACGAGACGGATCGTCGCCCATCTGATCGCCACCCGGACCGACAGTCCCGACACTCTGGTGGAGCATGTCGGCACCCGGCTGTCCCAGCATGACATCGCGGAGATCTGCGGCCAGTTGGCCAGGCAGGGGGCCGCCGAGAAGTGCGTGCTGATCCGCGAGCACGCCGCGTCCCGCGACAACGTGGAGCACCTGGCGGAGATCGTCATCGCCTGGCACCGCTCAGAGGCCCTCACCAGGACGACCAAGGACCTGCTCGCCGACATCGTGGCCAGGGGGACGGCACGAGCGGCCGGGCCGCGTTCGCCGGTGGAACTCGACTACCTGGACACGGTACTGGGCAACTTCAACGCCCAGCCGGAATGCAGGAGGCTGCTTCGCATCGCCGCCGCGGTGCACACCGACGGCCGCTCCGGAGCCGATCTGGCCGGTCTGCTGGTCAGGATCGAGCGGCCGAGGGACCGCAACCGTGCGGCGCAGACGATCGCCCAGCGACTGGCCGCGCGCGTCCTCGAACAGGGCGCCGACGCCGGGCTCTTCGTCGAGTACGTCACTGGGCTGCGGGGCCACGGCCGCGCCGAGGCCGTCGATCTGGCCTGCAAGGAACTGGCGGACCCCTCCGACCCGGTCGGCGTGATCCGGGGTTCGGGTGCGGTCATCGCCGAGATCGCCGCCTGCCTGTACGGCGCGGCGCTGCCCCGCGACGGCTGGGACCTGCTCGAACGATGCCTGGAGAACGAGCAGCGTGTCACCCCTCAGGACGTGGCGCTGGTCGTCGACCGGCTGCGCACCAGCACCATGGAGGAAGAGGACAGGTATTTCCTGCTCCGTGCCACGGTGGGCCGCTGGTCCGACGCGAACCGCCGGGAGGAGGCGGTCGGGGAGCTGCGTGGCAGGGGATTCGAGGCGGAGGCCACGGAAGTCATTCGTTCGCTGCGCTAGCGGCCGCGGCGGGTCGGCCGGTGCCCGGAGTCGGCAGCATGGGCGCCACTTCGGCCATGTGGCGTCTGGACGCGTCGACCAGGCCCTCGAAGGCGGCGAGCGCCGCGGCGACGGCCAGGAAGCCCCCGAGGAGCTTGGGGAGCACACCGACCGAGGAATCGCCCAGCAGCGTCAGCAGCGTCAGCACCGCGAGATGACCGATCAGCCAGAGCGCGGCCTGGGCGGCGGGGCTGGTGCGCCAGTGCCGGAACAGTGTCACGTGCACCTTCGCGTCGTACATCCGGCCGAAGGCGGGCAGCCACCGGGCGAGGATCGGCAGGCACAGCAGCAGGGCGCAGCCCACCGTGAGTGTCGCCATGCCCCGCCACAGGGGGGCCCAGCCCGCCCCGTAGAGGATCAGTGCGATCAGCGCGAAACCGGCCCGCGCCAGGACCTCGCGGACGCCGCGCCGCAGGGGGGACCAGCCGGTCAGGTGGTCGCGGAGCGACACGAGGACGACGCCCGGGACGGCGTAGACGACCAGTGTCAGGACTCCGGTGATCGCGACGAGGGAGCTCCAGCTGCCGCCGACCGCCAGTAACGCGATGCTCGCGACGAAGAAGTCGACGACCAGGACCAGCCAGTACACGTCGTACCGCCGTTTCAGGGACGCCTTGCGGGCGGTCTGCAGCCCGCGGTGCGTGAGATGGGCCCGGCTGAGCGCTGCCACCTCGCGGGTGAGCGCATGGGCGAAGACGAGCCCCGCGCCCATGGGTGAGATCACGGCGCCGATCCTGAGCAGCCACCAGAGCCACCACAGGGAGAGGGCGTAGGCGAACTGGGCATAGGGCGACGGCTCGGTGCCGGCCGGATTCCAGTAGGACGCCTGATACTTCGTGAAGACGACCTGCAGCGATATGTACAGGACCATCGCCCCGCTGATCGTTCCGAAGACCGCCCTGCGGAGTCGGGCCGCCTCACCGATTCCCCGACCCCACCGCTTGATGTTCCCGGCGAAGTCCAGCGGTCCCTGGAAGCCGACGTAGGCGAAGATCACGCCGCTGCCGACGACCGCTGCCAGGGCGGCGCCGGCACCTTTTCCAGTGCCGCCACCCGCGTGGGGACTGCGGTGGTCGAAGCCGGCCGCGATCAGCAGTGCGACGGTCAGGACGGGGATGACGACCTTCACCACCGTCAGCCAGGAGTTGATCCTGAAGAAGATCCGCGGGGCCACCAGATTCACCGCGGAGATCGCCGCCATGAACACCAGGGCGTAGCCCCAGCCTTTGAGGGTGAGCGCCTGGGAAGAGTCCAGGAGCCCGTGGACCTTCCAGGACAGGCCCCTGGTCATCGCGACGGCCTCACTGGAGAGGTTGATCGCGTAGAAGATCCACAGGCCGGCCGCGACCACCGTCGCCACCAGCGCGCCGCTGCTCTGCAGCGGCAGGAATATCAACCCGCCGGTCTTGGGGGCGACGGTGCCCAACTCGACCATGACCGCGGCGATCAGCAGCATGAGCAGGCCGCCGAACACCCAGGCCAGGTAGGCGTCCGAACCGGCCCGGCGGAACGCGTCGTCCGCTCCCAGCAGCCAGCCGGAACCGATCATGCCGCCGGCCGCCAGGCCGACGAGGTGGAACACCGACAGCCGCCGCTGCTCGTCCTCGTCCTCGGCGCGCACCGGCGGTCGGCCCTGAGGTCTCACTTCCCGGACACTCATCCGTCCTGTTCCCCCGCGTAGCGTCGGCAGATCCTCACGCACAGTGGCGAACAGGGTACTGGCCGGTGCGGGCCGGGGATACGGCGTTCCGTCCCGCACCCACCTGTTGTGTCAGAAAGGACTCTGGTGTCGAACTCGCCTTCGCCGGACAGAAGTTGTGCCATGTGTCGACGCCGGCGGCCACCGAACCCCGGCCGTCTCCTCGCCCACGTGGAAGAGATGTGAAGACCGCCCGAGCGGACACATGAAAACCGATGAAAGTCCTGAGGGCTGCGTGACGTTGGGGCTGGGGTGCGGCTTTACTAGGAGTTACCCGTGGACCATCGCCAGGCAGAGGCATGGTGGGGATCCGGGTAACGGGAGGACTGTCGATGGCTTACGCCAAGGGGTATGACGTGTCCGACTTCCAGTCGGGCATTCCGGGGGACGCGGGCTTCGTCTTCATCAAGGCGACCGAGGGAGCGCACACCGAACAGAGCGGCTACAAGCGGAAGTTGGCGGACGCGCGACGCCGCGGACTGGTCGTCGGGCACTACCACTTCCTGCACGCGGAGAACCCGGTGGCGGACGAGGTGGACCACTTCTGCCGGGTGGTCGGCCATGTGCCGCAGGGCGAGCTGCTGGTGCTGGACTTCGAGCCGTACGGCCAGAACGTGAGTGACGCGCACGCGACCCAGGTGAAGAACCAGTGGCTGGCAGCGGTGAAGCGGCACTACCCGGACAACCGGGTCGGCCTCTACGCCAACCGCGACTACTGGTTCCGGACGGATGACAACGCGGGCGACTTCCTCTGGATAGCGGACTACGTCACACCGGGCGCGCCCAGGATCCGGGCTCCGTGGAAGTTCCATCAGTACACCGAACGGCCGATGGACATCGACGTGTACCACGGCACCATGCAGCAGCTGAGGGAGTGGGCGGGCGCCGCGGCGTCGAAGCCGGGCCCCGCGCCACGGCCGCAGCCCAAACCCACACCGCATCCGAAACCCCAACAGCCCTGGCACGGACTGGAGTTGGTACGGCGCGCCGAATGGGGTGCCCGACCCTGGCGGGAGCCGAACGGGTCGATCCCGTACCACGAGCCGCGCAAGGGCGTGAAGGTCCACTACCTGGGCACGTCCTACACCTTCGGTCCGCACTCCACCTGTGCGGCCTATGTGCGACGCATCCAGAACGGGCACATGGACTTCGACAAGTGGTCCGACATCGGCTACAGCTTCGTGGTCTGCGAGCACGGCGTGGTCTTCGAAGGCCGGGGACTGGAGCGACGCAACAGCGCCAACGGGAACGTGCCGCTCAACGAGGCGCACTACGCCGTCTGCGCGCTGGTCGGATCCTCCGGGTCCACCACGCCCACCTGGGAGCAGCTCAACGGCCTGCGGGACGCGATCGAGTACTGCCAGAAGCACGGCCCGGCGGGCCCGGAGATCAAGGGCCATCGGGACGGGTATGCCACCGCCTGTCCCGGCCCGACGCTCTACGCGTGGGTGCGCGAGGGAGCGCCGCGGCCGTCGGGCTCGGGCACCAGCCCCGAGCCGCAGCCCAAGCCGCAGCCGAAACCGCAGCCCAAGCCGCAGCCCAAGCCACAGCCGAAACCGCAGCCTGAGCAGCCGACACGCCGTCAAGTCACCCTCGGCGGACTGCGCTACGGCTTCGGTGCCAAGGGCATGCACGTCACAGCAGTCGGCCGCGCGCTGGTCGGCGCCGGGTTCGGCAAGCACTACCACGAGGGCCCCGGCCCCGAGTGGACGGATGCCGACACCCTCAACTACGCGGACTACCAACGCAGTCAGGGCTACTCCGGCGCCGACGCCGACGGCGTCCCCGGCGAGCGTTCACTGCGTGCCCTGCTGCACGGGGCGATCCCGCTGGCCACGGTCGTGCACGGCAAGGTGGTCGACTCGGCGCGGCGCGACCCGGGCGCCCCGCAGGGCGCGACCAGCAACCCGGACCACGTCCTCACCGTCGAACTCGCCCTGGCCGACGAGGGGTTGCTCGACCGCACATGGGTCGACGGCTCCTTCGGCACCAAGTCCGTCGCCGCCTACTCGGAGCTCCAGAAGCGCTACGGCTACACCGGGATGATGGCCGACGGCATCCCCGGCAAGGACTCGCTGACCAGGCTCGGCCACGCGCACGGCTTCGCCGTCGAGTGACCTTTTGCCGCGAATGACTGAGGAACCGTCATGTACCAGATAGCCCTGTCCCTCTGGCGTACCTTCGTGCCCTACCTGGTGGCCTTCGTCGTGCTGCAGGCCGCCCGGTTGGGCATCCACCTGAACAACGCCACCGTGAACTCCGCGCTCACCACCGGCTTCGGCACGGTCTACTACGCGGTCTTCCGCGTGCTCGAGCACCGCTACGGCGCCCGCTGGGGCTGGTTCCTCGGAGCGGCCAAGCCGCCGTCCTACGCACCCGCGGGTGCTGCCGCCTCCAGCAGCCACGCGATCGACTACACCAAGCTCCCGGAAGGGGGCTGATTCCCCATCAACTGGCTTCGATCCAGGGACAGTTGTGAAGAAAGTTGGGTCGAGGCGTGCAGATATCAGTTCCCGGTCGGAAATGAGCAGGACTGGCCGGATGGAGTCCTTGACCGGTGCGCAATCGGACCGTGAGACTCGTTCTGCACTCAGGCACCAGGGACTTCATGCAGTACCAGCGCAACGCCTCCGCGGTACAGGTGCCGTGGAGGCTGCGACGGGGGAATCAGGTAACGGCCGCACTGGGCCTCTTCCAGTGCTCGTGTACATGTCGTGACTCCGCGCTCGTTCGGCGGCGGTCACAGCGCACCGCGCACCGACCGTCGGTTCGCGCGTGTCTTCCTCCTTCTTCTTCATGTCCCCGGGTGCGACAAGGGAATGGAGGGGGAATTGACGACGACACCGACCTATCCCGGCGTCTACATCGAGGAACTGCCGAGCAGCGTCCGTACGATCGGCACCGTGACCACCTCGGTCACCGCCTTCGTGGGCCGCACCCGGCGGGGACCGGTGGACCGGCCTGTGACCATCACCAGCTTCGCCGACTACGAGCGGCAGTTCGGCGGCCTCGACCCGCAGAGCCCGGTCAGCTACGCCGTGCAGCAGTTCTTCGTCAACGGCGGCACGGTCGCCGTCATCGTTCGCGCGGTGGCGGCCGGCACGGGCAAGTCGGCGACGGTGACGCTGCACTCGACCGAGAGCAGCACCGAGACCCCGGTCCTGGAGGTCACCGCCGAGCAGCCCGGCGCCTGGGGCGCGGGCCTGCGGCTCCTCGTGGACTACGACACCACCGCTCCGGACAGCACCTTCAACCTGCGGGTCTTCGACGTCACCGGCGGTGTCAACGAGTTCTTCTCCGGGCTGTCGGTCAAGGCCGGCGACTCCAACTTCGCCGAGACCGTGGTCAACGACGGCTCCGACGCCATCAGGGTGAAGGTGCTCGCCGAGCAGCGCCCGGACCCGGTGGGCACCGTCTCCAAGCCCTTCGCCGCCACCCTGCCCGACCTCACGCAGCAGATCGAGGTCAAGATCGGGAGCGTCCGGCGCACCTTCCGCATCTACGACGCCGAGCAGGACGGCAAGGCCCCGGTCACCGTCACCGACCTCGCCCTACTGCTGGAGCGCAAGCTGCGCGCGCTGCCGGACGCCCCCGGCAAGCGCGTCTTCACGGGGACCACCGTCACCGCCTTCGGCAAGCGCCTGCAGATCGTGGCCGGTTCCACCGACCCCGCCGACTCCGTGCGCTTCGTCGGCGAGGCCGCCAACAACCTCGGCCTGGAGGGCGGCGTCAACCCGCCGGTCTTCGCGCTGGCAGGCGGCGAGGACGGCGGAGCGCCAGGCCCGACCGACCTCATCGGCAGCGAGCCGGAGAAGAGCGGCATGCAGGCGCTGCGCGACGTCCAGGACGTCAACCTCCTGGTGCTGCCCGAGATTTCGGCCTACCCGGACATCGAGGACCAGCTCACCGTGCTCTCGGCGGCGCAGGCGCTGGCCGAGGAGAAACGGCTCTTCGTCATCGCCGACGCCCCGCAGACCTGGTCGAGCGTGGACGCGGCGCGGGCCGGTCTGTCCGCCTTCGACCCGGTGCGCAGCGACCACTCGGCGCTCTACTTCCCGCAGGTGGAGCTGACCGACCCGCTCACCGGCCGACTGCGCTCCTTCCCGCCGTCCGGCAGCGTCGCCGGGGTCTACGCCCGCACCGACGCCGCGCGCGGGGTGTGGAAGGCGCCGGCCGGGACGGAGACCCCGCTCTCCGGGGTGCGGGCGCTGGGCGTCAAGCTCACCGACAAGGAGAACGGGCTGCTCAACCCGCTGGGGCTGAACTGCGCGCGGACCTTCCCCGTCGTGGGCCCGGTGGTGTGGGGTGCGCGGACGCTGGCGGGTTCGGACGTGCTGCAGTCCGAGTGGAAGTACGTCCCGGTGCGGCGGCTGGCGCTGTTCATCGAGGAGAGCCTCTACCGCGGGCTGCGATGGGTGGTCTTCGAGCCGAACGACGAGCGGCTGTGGTCGCAGATCCGGCTCAACGTCGAGGCCTTCCTGCAGAAGCTCTTCCAGCAGGGGGCGTTCCAGGGGACGACTCCGCGCTCGTCGTACTTCGTCAAGTGCGACAGCTCGACCACCACACAGGCGGACATCGACCGCGGAGTGGTCAATGTGCTGGTCGGCTTCGCGCCGGTGAAGCCAGCGGAGTTCGTGGTCGTCCAGATCGAGCAGATGGCCGGGCAGTTCGAGGCATAGGTTCAGGGGTTAGGAAGCAGCTTTCATGGCCGAGTTCACCGTCAATCCGCAGCGATTCGACCCCTACAAGAACTTCAAGTTCCTGGTGGTCTGGGACGGCCGGGTGGTCGCCGGCATCAGCAAGATCAGCCCGATGAAGCGGACCACCGAGGTGGTCAAGCACCGCAACGGCGGCGACCCCAGTTCGCCGCGGAAGTCCCCGGGCCGCACCGAGTTCGAGGCGATAACCCTGGAGCGCGGGGTCACCCACGACCCGGAGTTCGACCGCTGGGCCAACAAGGTCTGGCAGGTCGGCGCCGGTCCGGGCTCCGAGGTCTCGCTCGCCGACTTCCGCAAGGACCTGGTCATCCAGGTGCTCAACGAGGCCGGACAGGTGGCCGTCGCGCACAAGGTGTTCCGGGCCTGGCCGAGCGAGTACCAGGTGCTCGGCGAGTTGGACGCCAACGCCAACGCGGTCGCCATCCAGAGCCTCAAGCTGGAGTGCGAGGGCTGGGACCGGGACTGGTCGGTCCCGGAGCCGCAGGAACCCACGTACACCAACCCGGCATAGCCGACTGTGCTTTCGCAACGTTCGGCCGGCGCATCCGTCGACTCGGCCACCCTGT
This sequence comes from Streptomyces sp. NPDC054783, assembly GCF_053611725.1. Classification (NCBI taxonomy): domain Bacteria; kingdom Bacillati; phylum Actinomycetota; class Actinomycetes; order Kitasatosporales; family Streptomycetaceae; genus Streptomyces; species Streptomyces sp. NPDC054783. The sequence continues at coordinate 49,047 of NZ_JBSHAY010000034.1, forward strand.
TGGCCGTGTGGGAGGCGGGGGTGGCCGCGGGGTACGCCAAGCGTGCCCTGCTGCTGCACTCCGCAGCCCGGCCGGCGGCGGACAGCGAGGAACTGCTGTCGGTCCCCGTCGGGCGCCGCGACACCGATCTGTTCGCGCTGCGACGCGAACTCTTCGGGGAGCGGCTGGAGGTGCGCGTGACGTGCCGTGACTGCGGCGAGGAGATGGAGTTCGCGCTAGGGGTGCAGGACGTCATCGGCGCCGGTACGGCCGAGGTCGCGGACGGACCGCTGGCCGTCGAGGCCGACGGCTGGACGGTGCGGTTCCGGCTGCCGACGGCCGGGGACCTGGCCGTCGTGGAGGCATCGCCTTCCGCGGATGCCGGTGCCGATCTGGTCGCCCGGTGCGTGCTGCACGCCGAACGTTCCGGAACCGAGGTGGCGGCCGACGCGCTGCCCGAGCACGTGCGGCAGCGCGTCGCCCAGGCCGCGGCCGAGGCCGACCCGGGGGCCGACGTCCGGCTCAACCTGGCCTGCCCGGCCTGCGGTCACCCGGCCACCGCCGAACTGGACATCGCCTCGTACCTGTGGGCCGAACTGGACGCCTGGGCGCGGGACACCCTGCAGGACGTCCACCTGCTCGCCGGCCACTACGGCTGGAGCGAGAACGAGATCCTGGCGCTCAGCCCGCTGCGGCGCCGCTACTACCTGGAGCTGTGTGCGGATGCCTGACCACTTCGACCGCCTGGTGGGGCGGACCGCTCCCGCGGCCGCGCCCTCCGGCGGCGCGGACGGCGCGGCGGACACCGGTGTGGTGCGGGTGCGCCCGCGCCTGCCGGGCCCGTTCGAGCGCATGGACGCCCTCGGAGCGCGTGTCGACCCGTTCGCACCGGACTTCGAGGAGCGCGAGCCGGCTGATCCCGCGCGACGAGCCGACTCAACGACCGTGCGCTACACGGCGGTTGAGGCAGCACCGCGTCGCGACCTGGCGCCCGTCCGGCCTGCGGTCCGGCAGCTGCCGTCGGCGCTGCGCGAGCAGACCGCTCCGCAGCGCGGAGTGCTGATTCCCGCCGCCGTACCGCAGCCCGCCCCCGAACCGTCCGTCGGCCCCGCCCGGCGGTCCGCCGCGGAGGACGGGCGCGGTGACCCGTCGCGACGAGCGACGGACTCCGGGCGGCCGACCGCGGAGACGGCGGTCCGACGCGAGTCCTCCGTGGCTCGGCAGGACACCGCCCAACGCCCCGTCGCCGCCGTTCCCGCACAGACCGCCCGCCCCGCGGCCCGCCCGGCCGCCCCCGTCGCCGGACGCCAGTCCGCCCGCGACACCACCGGGCGGCGCACGCCCGAGCGGACCGTGCACATCAGCATCGCCCGACTGGAGGTCCGCGCCGCCTCACGCGGTGGCGCGGTCGCAGCTCCGCGCCCGTCCGAGCGCGCGCAGCGGTCCGGTCGTCCGTCGCCCGTGCTGAGCCTGGAGAAGTACCTGTCCCGCGGGGAGGCCCAGCGATGAGCAACACCCTCGCCGTGGCCACGGTCACCGAGGCACTGCGCCAGCAGATCGCGCAGTCGCTGGCGCCCGACATCCCGTTCGCCGTCGACGTCGGCGCACGCAAGCCGCCGACGGACCCGCCGGCCGAGCCGACGATCACCGTCTTCCTGTACCAGGTGACGCCGAACGCCTCGCTGCGCAACATGGACGCGCCCACCCGAGCGGCCGACGGCACCGTGCTCACCCGGCCCTCGGCCGCCCTCGACCTGCACTACCTGATCAGCTTCTACGGCGACGAGGCCGAACTGGTCCCGCAGCGCCTGCTGGGCTGCGTGGTGCGCACCCTGCACGAGAACCCGGTGCTGTCCAGGGCGATGATCGAGGCCGCCGCCGAGCAGCCCTACCTCCAGGGCACCGACCTGGCCGACTCCCCGCAGCGGGTGCGCTTCACACCCACCGCCCTGGACATCGACGACACGTCCAAGCTCTGGGGGATGCTCTACCAGAACAACACCCCCTACGCCCTCTCCCTCATCTACCAGGGCATCGCCGTGATGATCGACGGCCGTGCGACACCGGTCGAGCCCAAGCCCGTCAAGACCCGCACCGTGCACGCCGTGCCGGAAGTCGGCTGAGGCGGGAGCGGAGTCACGGCCATGGGAGGGGAGAAGGCGAAAGTGCCCGGCGGCGGCGATCTGCACCACAAGGCGCTGTCCGTGGCGGTGGAGGCGGTGCTGGCCCGCCTGGACGCGCACGCGTCCGGACGCGAGGGCGGCGGCACCGCCGGCTCCGGGCTGCCCGCCTGCCCTGAGCCGGAGCCCGGCAGCGCCCTGGACACCCTCTGCTCCTGCTTCGGCCTGAGCCCCTTCGAGCGCGACATCCTCGTCCTGGCCGCCGCAGCCGAGCTGGACTCCACCACCGCGAGCCGGTGCGCCGCAGCCGGCGGTGAACCGGCGCGGCCGTACCCGACCTTCTCCCTCGCCCTGGCCGCCCTGGACGACGCCCACTGGAGCGCGCTCGCCCCGGTCGGCCCGCTGCGCCGCTGGCGGTTGCTCGAACTCGACGACCGGGACGGGTCCGTGGCCCTCACCGCCTCGCGGCTCCGGATCGACGAGCGGATCCTGCACTTCCTCGTCGGTGTCGACTACCTGGACGTCCGCCTGCACGGGCTGCTGAGCCGGATTGCCACGCCGACTGAGGACCTGCCCCCCGCGCACGAGGGCACCGCACGTGAGCTGTCCGCGTGTTGGGCCGCGGCCGAGCTGGACGCGCTGCCGCACGTAGAGCTGGTCGGGGCCGACCGGCAGACCCGCTGGGAGATCGCCGCCGCCGCGGCCCGGGAGTCCGGGCTCACCCTGTACGCGGTCTCCGCCGAGGACCTCCCGACCGATCCCGGCGACCGAGACCAACTCGCCCGGTTGTGGCAGCGGGAGGCGGTGCTGCTGCCCGCGGCGCTGCTGGTGGAGTCGCACGACGGTGCGTCGGTCTCGCTGGGCGAGGCGCCGTCCGGGCTGTCCGCCCGGGACACCTCGGCCGCCGTCGACGCCCTGACCGCCGGGCTCGCCGTACCGCTGGTGCTCTCCGCCGACGACCCGCGTCCGGCGACCGCTCGCGCCCGCGCCGAGCGGGTGACCGTTCCGGCGCTCGGCGTGGAGGAACAACTGGACGTCTGGGCGGAAGCGTTGGGCGATCTGCCGGATGTCACCGAGATCGGACTGCGCGGGCTGGTCGCCCAGTTCTCGCTGCCCGCGCACGTCATCCGCTCGGCGGCCACCTCGGTTCGGCGTTCGTCGGACGACGGCGAAGGCGGCAGCGATCCGACCCAACTGGCGTGGCGCGCCGGTTTGGTGGAGGCCCGCATGGCCCTCGACGAGCTCGGCCGCCGGGTCGAGCCGCGCGCCGGCTGGGACGATCTGGTGGTCGCCGAACGACAGCGGGCGACCCTCCGCGAGATCGTCGCCCACGTACGCCGCCGGGGCACCGTCCACCAGGAGTGGGGTTTCGAGAGCGTGCTGCGCCGCGGACTCGGCGTCACCGCGCTCTTCGCGGGCGGATCCGGCACCGGAAAGACGCTGGCCGCCGAGGTGATGGCGGGCGAGCTGGGCGTGGACCTCTTCGTCATCGACCTCTCGCAGGTCGTCAGCAAGTACATCGGTGAGACGGAGAAGAACCTCCGCCGGGTCTTCGACGCGGCCGAGCGCGGCGGCGCCCTGCTGCTCTTCGACGAGGCCGACTCGCTCTTCGGCAAGCGCAGCGAGGTCAAGGACAGCCACGACCGGTACGCCAACCTGGAGGTCAGCTACCTCCTGATGCGCATGGAGGCCTACCGCGGCCTTGCCGTCCTCACCACCAACATGAAGAAGGCCCTGGACAACGCCTTCATGCGACGGATCCGCTTCGTCGTCGACTTCCCCTTCCCCTCCGTGCCGGAGCGCGCCGAGATCTGGCGCCGCGTCATACCGGACCGGACGCCGACGGAGGGCCTGGACCCCGAGCGGCTCGCCCAACTCACCGTCGCCGGCGGTTCGATCCGCAACATCGCGCTGGCCGGTGCCTTCCTCGCCGCCGAGGAGGGCAGCCCGGTGCGCATGCGGCACATGCTCGCCGCGGCGCGCACCGAGTACCTCAAACTCGAACGCTCCCTGACGCCTTCGGAGGTGGACGGGTGGGTCTGAACGGCGTACATGACATACACGGCGTACCGGACGTGGACCGCGTGACTGCGGACAAGCGGCAGGCGCCCCTCCCCGCCGCGCCGACGGCGATCCGCATCGACATCGGTGAACTCGCCTTCGACGGCTTCGTCTTGACCCCGCGTGACGCCGAGCGCGTCCGCGAGGCGTTCCACGGCGAGCTGGACCGGCTGGTCCGCGAGCGCGGAGTCCCGGCCGCCCTGCTCGCCGACGGCGACCGCGCACTCGACCTCCTCTCCGGGCTGCCCGAGCTGCCCGCCACCGGCAACCCACGCCGCCTCGGCGAGGCCCTCGCCCGCGCGGTCCACGCCGGCCTGTCCGGTGCCGGTGCCGCGAACGACCGCAGGGGGCGCCGTTGAGCAGCACCCACGCGCCCGCGCAGAGCCGCCAGAGCAGCAGCGGCAGCAACAAGCAGAAGGCCCGCAAGCCGCAGCGCTCCGCCCGCACGCCCGAGCCCAAGGAGATCATCAGCGGGGCCGGCCACCCCCTCGACCCAGGCATCCGCAGGGAGCTGGAGGCGCGCCTCGGCCACGACTTCAGCCGCGTCCGCGTGCACACCGACGAGGACTCCGCCGCGCTGGCCGACCTGGTCGGCGCCGACGCCGTCACCGTCGGCCAGGAGATCTTCTTCCGCAAGGGTGCCTTCCGCCCCGGCACCGAGGACGGCCGCCGCCTGCTCTCCCACGAGCTGCTGCACACCGTCCAGGCGCCCGACCAGCCCGGGCGGCTGCGCGCAGGCCGCGACTTCGGCGGCGTCAGCCTGCCGACCGACGCCGTCGAGCAGCAGGCCGAACAGGGCGCGCGCGGCACGGACACGGAAACGCCCGAGGTGACCCGCGATGCCTCCGCCACGCCCGGCTGGCTCCGCTACGCCCGCGTCGACGCCGACCGGCTCCGCAGCGAACGCCTGGACCCGGCGACCCTGGTGGACCGGCTGACCGCCGGCATCCTCCGCTCCCTGCGCGGCGACCCCACCGACTCCTCCGGCCGCGTACGCAAACAACTGGTCCGGTTCGCACCGGAGTTGGAGCAGGCGGTGCTCGCCAGGCTCGAACTCCGTCTGCCGTCCTCCGACTACCAGCGCGTGCTCGCCCTCGCCGAGCAGACCTCGCACCTGCCAGAGGGGGTGGACACCCCGCTCGCCCCGGTCCCGGTCACGGACACGGTCGACCGGACCGAGGCCGAGCACGACCAGGACGACGCACGGGAACGCGATCACCGCGAGACCGAGCAGGAGGACCGCGAGGACGCGGCCGAGGGGCGTCGCCGCGAGCACCGGCGCCCGGACGGTTCCTCCCGGGAGCCGGAAGAGGGCCGGGGCCGGCAGTGGCCCGAGCAGGAGCAGCAGTACGAGGAAGAGCACCCGCAGCAGCGCGACCACCAGGAGGAGCTGAAGAAGCGCAAGCCCTCCAGGCAGCGCAGGCGCGCAAGGCAGGACTCCCAGCAACAGGGCGGGACTTCCTCCTCCTCGTCCGACACCGGGGCCGACGCCTCGGCGTCCTCCGAGTCCTCGGCATCCTTCGGGGCCACCGCCGGCCAGTCCGCATCCGCCCGGCCCGACGCGGCCACCGGGGACCAGGCGCAGGCAGCCCAGCCGGGTCAGGACCAGGCACAGGGCACAACCGCCGCCCAGCAGCAGGCCGACGGCCAGGACGCCCAGGACAGGAACCGCAAGGACCAGCAGGATCGGCAGGCCCAGCAGGATCTGCAGGACAAGAAGGACCAGCAGGCCCAGCAGCAGAAGACCGAAGAGAACAAGGACCCCAAGGACAAGCCCGCCGCAGCGAAGGCCGAGGGCTCGCCGGAGCACGAGCGGAACTCCGCGGCCAAGCAGCCCGTCGCCGGCAGCAAGCCGCACAACCCGGACCACCTGCCCACCCCGCAGCCCGGTCCCGTGCGCCCGGAGGAGGTCGACAAGACCGCCGAGGACCGCGACGGCTCGCTCGCCCGCCACGGCGTCCTCGAGGACGACGAGGAGCACGGCGAACATCCCGAGCAGGAGCAGCCCGAGGGCCTGGAGCCGGGCGCCGACGGCGAGGTCGACGGTCCGCACGGCGGCGAGAAGCCGGGCGCCACCGGTGCGGCGGAGACCGCGCTCAAGCCGGAGGACTTCGTCCCCTCCGCCGACCTCGACGTCTCCGCCGTCCCGACGGCCGACCGGATTCACCTGCCCGCCGACGGTTCCGCCCCGGGCCCCGCCGAGGTCCCCGGCTTCCCGGCTCCGCCCCCGACCAAGGCGGAGAAGGTCCAGGCTGCGCGCGAGAGCGAGCGCGAGGACGACGAGCCCGCCGAGCCCTCCACCGCGACGGCCCCGCCCGCTCCGGGGCGCCGTACTCCGCAGTCGGCCCCGCAGCCGGGCCCCGTCGCGGAGAACGAGGCCGGGGACCGTACCGGGCACGACCTCCAGACCGAGAAGCCGGCCGAGCAGGAGGTCGGCCCGGACCCCGAGCACGCCCAACCCGCCGCCGACGCCTCCCCGGCCGCGAAGCCGGAAGCCGAGACGGACCGACCTGCGGACGGTACGTCAGCACAGGGTCTCCAGAGCGAGGAGGGCGCCGCCCCCACCCCCGCCCAGCAGGAGAGCGCCACCGAGCACAACGAGCGCCAGGAGGCCGAGCACGGCCCGGCCCCCGCGACCCCGGCCTCCGCCCGCGCCTCCGCACGGCCCGCATCGGCGCTGCACTCGCCCCAACCGGCGGGCGCCCCACAGGGATCGGGCCACACCGTGAGCCCGGCCCCGGGCCGCGCACCTGTCCCCGTCGCTGCCGCCGCCGGCCCGGCCGGCGCATCCGAGCCGTCGGCTGCGGTCGCGGGACCGGGAGCCGGGCCCGACGCTGCCGCTCCGGCCCGCGCCGCCGCGAAGTCCCCCGCCCTCGGACCCGCCGACCAGCAGTCCGACGCCCCGGGCGCCCTCGGCGCCCAGCCCGCTCCCGGCGCCTCGCTCGAACCGGGTGGCGGCGCCTGCGCGGGTTCCCCGCAGCCCAGCACCGAGGCCGACAAACCCGAAGGCAGCGGCGGTGGTTGCGGAGGCGGAGGCGGCGGCGCCCAGGAGCAGAAGAGCCCGGCCCCGCCCAACGTCTCCGACCAGGAGCCGCAGGCCGCTCTGGGTACGGCCGCGAGCGTGCCGCCGGACCAGACGGTCACCGTCCTCGACGGCGCCGACGGAGCGGTCGACCACTCCATCGGCCGGCAGCAGGCCCAGCTCAAGGCCGCCCCACCGACCGCGCAGCGCCCCTCCGGCGCGCCCCAGACCCTGTCCGGCAACCCGCCGGAGGAGGCCGTGGCCCCGCAGGTGTCGGGCCAGCTGGAGCGGGTGGCCCCGCCCGGACAGGGCGAGCAGCAGAAGGCCGACGGCCGGCAGGTCGAGGGCCAGAACCCGGCCCAGCAGGTCCAGACCCCCAACGTCCCGGACACCAACGCGGGCCAAGCCGACGCGCACGACGTCCAGAACATGCAGGACGCGGTCAACGACGTCCCCTCCACCGACCCCGGGCTGAACGTCACCGTCGGCCCGGCCCCGCAGGTGCAGCTGACAGGCGACGCCGACCCGAAGCTGACGGACCAGCAGGCCGGCAAGTACAACGACAAGACGTCCGAGATCCAGGACACCGGCCGCCAGGACGCGGCCAAGCCGCTGGGCGAGGACCACATCTACCCCGATGTCCCCCAGGAGACCCTGAAGGGCAACGTTCCCGGGGGCGCCGGCGGCCAGGGCGGCGGTGGTCAGGGCAAGGCCGGTGCGCAGCTGAAGCCCGGCGAGGCGACCGTCGTCCAGCAGCAGCGCGGCCCGCAGATCAAGCAGGCGATCGGCCAGGGCCAGGGCCAGGTGGGCAGTGCCCAGGCCAAGAACAAGCAGCAGCAGGCCGACGCGCGCAAGCAGAACCAGTCGGACATCGACAAGGAGACCGAGGACAACGCCAGGAGGCAGACCGACAAGCGCGGCGAGGTAGGCGTCCAGGCCAAGCAGGCGCGCGACGACTGGCGCTCCGAGCAGGACGAGAAGATCGCCGACTCCGACAAGCAGGCGGATCAGTCGCACTCGGAGAACAACCAGAAGATCCTCTCCAAGCGCGACGACAGCAACAAGCAGGTCAAGGACCGGCAGACCAGCGACAACAAGAAGATCCAGGACAACCGTGAGCAGGCGCAGCAGAAGGCCCGGGACGAGAAGGAGAAGAAGAAGCACGAGTCCTCGGGCTGGTTCGGCTGGATCACGTCCAAGATCAAGGATGCCTTCAACGCCCTGCTGTCCGCGGTAACCAAGATCTTCGACTTCTTCCGCAAGCTGGTCAACGACATCATCGACGGCTTCAAGAAGTTCGCGGACTCGGTCATCGACACCTGCCGCAAGCTTGCCGTGGCACTGATCAAGGTCGTCGCCGATGCGCTGATCAAGATCTGCGACGTCCTGCTCGCCGCGTTCCCGGCGTTGCGTGACAAGTTCCGCAAGGCCATCGAGGCCCTGCGCGACGCCGCCATCGCGGCGGTCAACGCCCTGGCCGACGCGCTCAAGGCAGCGGTCAACGCGCTCCTCGACGCGCTGGGCGCCGCACTCAACGCGCTGCTGAAGCTGGCCGAGGCCACCCTCAAGGCCATCATCAACCAGGTCCGGGCGGCGGTCGAGGCCGCGATCAACTTCGTCAAGGCGGCCATCGCCGCGCTCGGCCAACTCGCGGCGCTGATCGCGGACATCGCCCCGGACCCGGGCGGCTGGCTGCACAAGATGGGCGCCGCCGCGATGGACGGCATCCAGCATCACCTCTGGGGCGCGATCAAGACGGCGGTGAAGGCCTGGTTCGACCAGAAGGTCGAGTCCATCGTCGGCTTGACGTCCACCCTCCTGAACATCCTCGTCAAGGGCTGTATCTCCCTCAAGAAGATCGGCCAGATGGCCTGGAAGGCGATCATCTCCGCCCTCCCGATGATGCTCGCGCAGATCATCATCGAAAAGGTCATCTCGATGATCGTGCCCGCGGCCGGGGCGATCCTGACGATCATTCAGGGTCTCATGGCAGCCTGGGGAACCGTCAGCAAGATCATCGCCGCCTTCGGCAAGTTCTTCGCCTTCCTGAAGGCGGTGAAGGCGGGCCCGGCCGCCTGCCTCTTCGCCGAGGCGGTCGCAGCGGGTGTCGTCGCCCTTCTCGAGTTCGTCTCTCAATACCTCCTCTCCAAGCTCAAGGGCGCCGGAAAGGCGGTCGGCTCCAAGCTCAAGTCCCTGGCCCAGAAGATCATGAAGGCCCTCGCGAAGGCCGGCAAGGGCGCCAGGAAGGCCGTGGGCACCGCGGTCAACCGCGCCCGCACGGGCCTCCGCAACGCGATGTCCTCAGTCCGCGAACGCTTCCCGTCCCGCCGCCGCCCCGCCGAGTCCCCCCTCGGCGAGCATCCCCACGAGCGCCCGGGCGAGCCCCATGCGACGCCCCGTCATCCGGAGGAGGAGCGTCCCCAGACGCACCACCCCGAAGAGCGGCCGACCGACACCAAGCGCCCGGCCGAGCACGAGGACCCCAAGTCCACGAAGCCCCACGAGCAGGAGCCCAAGCCGTCCAAGCCCCACAAGCCGGAGGAGTCGAAGAAGCCGAGTGAGCCCGAGAAGCCGAAGGAGCCTTCGCGGCCCCGCCGTCCGGTCTCCCGCGTAGGCCAAGCCCTCAACCGCGCCAAGGGAGCCGTCAAGGGCGCCCTCGCCAAGGCCCGCAACGCGGCTCGCGCCTTGGGCCGCAAACTCAAGAACAGCAGGCTCGGCAGCGCCATCCGCAACGGCGCACACAAGGTCTACGACGCCTACAAGCGCAAGCGCGACCAGTTGCGCGACTGGTGGAACAAGCGTAAGGAGCAGCGCAGGCAACGTCACGAGGAGCGCGACAAGCACGAGAATTCGCCTCAGTCCAAGCTTGAGCGTCTCGAGCGTATCGTTTCCCGCATTCGACCCGCGCTCGGAGGACTCCTCAGAAAAGGCATTTTCGCGGCCGTCCTCCGGCCGACCCTGTCTGCCATGCAGCGATGGTACAGGCTGACCTCGCTGGATATGAGGGGAGCCGAGCGCGGCGGGATTTGGGCGGTTCTGAATCCCGAAAAGAAATCCAACGAATGGGCCCGGCGAGGTGACGGTGAACTTGTCGACCCGTCCGAAGTTGGACAGGACGAGCAAAATAAGAACAGAAGTAAAAAGTCTCAACGAAACCAGCAGAAGAGCGAAAATCCGCAGGGTCAGCCGGATCCTGTCGACCCGCACGAGGTGCACAAGCATGCAAGTGATGCCCTTGCAAGGGCAAAGGCGGACGGCAAGCCCGGCTACCAGATCGAGATGCTGAATAACGTATTGAGTAGGGCTGCCGATGCAAAAATGGCCATTGAGGACAAGGAGCTTGGATTTACGAGGGAGGAGATCGAAGAGGAGCGTCGGAAGCTGGAAGCGGCGATGGAGGACTACTCCAAGCACTTCAAGCGGAGCGACGTGGATCCGAAGGCTGCGCAGAAAGAGCGGGAGGATCAGGAGCATCGGCGAAGGGTCGACAATGCTCATCATATGCCACCCCGTGAGTATAGTGGGGGAAAGCATTGGAAGGGGAAGACGGATGAAGCCCGCAGGAATGCCAGCAGGAATGGCGGGGCCGGTCAATTTAGCGCGAGTTTGACGGAAGCGGATGTGAAGAAGCTTGAACGGGAGGCGCATCTGACCGGGACAAGAGTCACATCTCAAGGTTCGGTGTACGGCTGGAAGAAGTTTGACTTCCAGATCGGATGGGATAATGGAGAGCCGGCTTACTGGCTTCGCGCGGAACTGACCGACCTCGATAATGAGACCCCGACTATTCATTCGCACCCAAGAAAAGAGATGGGCTAATATGATTAGAATGATGCCCTTGAGGATTCCTTCGGGGTGGGTGGTTGTCTTCAATAAGTTTGTAGAACTTCCGGCCTTGGCGGAGCTGGCGCCAGGGGATAGGGATGCCTATCTAAGTCAAGATCTCCTTTCGATGATGAAAATGGCATACTCTGGGGACGGTTGGCGGACTCAGGTAAATTCATTGATCATCGACCTCGGATGGTATACCCCTGGCGGGTCCGGCGGTTTCTATCGACTTTGCGTCCTCAGAGGGTCCTGGGATGATGTGTTGATTACTGTTGAAGATGTCGACCAGTATGCCATCAGGGATTGTATCGATCTAATCTTGGAGCGCCTTTCCAATGGGGTTTCCGTGGATGATGTAGCCTCCGAAATAAACCAACTCAGTGGTGGACAGCCATGACCGGATATGCGGACATACCCAAACCCATCCGCTCCGGCCTGGTCATCATCGACCCCCAGCGCGGAACGCCCAAGGAGATCATCGTTCTCCAGTTCAACCCGGACAGCCTGGAGCGGAGCATCGCGCCGCAGGCGGCCGGGGCCGACAACCAGTCGGGGGACCGGACGGAGGCGTTGCGGCTCAAGGGGCCGGCCGTTGAGACGTGGAAGTTGACCGCGGAGATCGACGCGACCGATCAGTTGGATGTGGCGGCGCCGAACGGGATTCATCCGCAGCTCGCCGTGCTGGAGATGCTGGTGAGCCCGTCGAGCGCCAGTCTGCGTCAGCTCGAGGCGCTCGCGGCCCGCGGCACGTTGGAGATCACCCCGGTCGAGGCCCCGCTGACGCTCTTCACGTGGGGCAACAAGCGGGTCGTACCCGTCAGGCTCACGGAGTTCTCGATCACCGAGGAGGCGTTCGACGTCGACCTCAACCCGATCAGGGCTCAAGTGGCGATCACACTGCGTGTTCTGACGGTCAGTGATCTGCCCGTCAGCAACCGGGGGTACGAGCTCTACCTCGCGTACCTGGCGCAGAAGGAGCGGCTGGCAGGTCCCCGGCGACTCAGCGCGCTGGGTCTCAGCGGAAGCGGACTGGGAGGGGTCTGATCACCATGGCGTCGCTGGAGAACCCACTGGACGCGGTCGCGCTCGCACAGGCGACCACCGCCTATCCGCGGTCGAGCCGCTACTACGGGCTGGGCACCGCCCGGTTCACGGAAGCGGACGGTCACGAAGTCACCTATCTGCGTCGCCGCCTGCTCCCCGCCCCGGAGGGCATGGCGGACCTGACCACCCACACCGTCAGCACCGGCGACCGCCCCGACCTCCTCGGCGCCCGCTACCTGGGCAACGCCGAGCAGTGGTGGCGGATCGCTGACGCCAATCCCGTACTGGATCCACGGGAGTTGACCAGTGAGCCGGGCCGTCGGATCCGCATCACGCTGCCCTCGGGCGTGCCCGGAGGGGCGAATGGCTGAGAACGGTCCGATCACGACCGGGCCGATCCATCTGACGCTGATGATGGGCCCACAGCTGGCCGTGCCCGTCGCGCAGGAGGTCGCGGACTCGCTCCTGTCCGTGCAGGTGACGGTGGCGTCGGGGCAGCGCAGCGGCTTCCAGCTGGCGTTCGACCTGGCGAAGGACAGCCTGATCAGCAACATTCTGCTGCCCGGCGGCCACTTCGATCCCAAGACGCGCGTCATCCTCACGGTCACGGTCCAGGGCACCCCCACCGTGCTCATGGACGGTGTGATCATTCGTCAGGAGGTCGGGATCTCCAACCAGCCCGGCCAGTCGACGCTCACCGTCACCGGCGAGGATCTCACCGTCCTGATGGACCTGGAGGAGCGCGCCGCCGTCCCGTACCCGGCGATGTCCCCGGCCGCCCGCGTGCACGCGATCATCGCCCAGTACGCGCAGTACGGGATCACCCCGCTGGTCGTCCCGGAGCTGATCCCGCAGACGCCGATGCCGACGCAGCGTGTGGACTTCCAGAAGGGGACCGACCTCGCCTACGTCAACCAGCTGGCGCAGGCGAACGGTTACGCCTTCTACCTCGACCCCGGACCCGTTCCCGGGCAGAGCCGCGCCTACTGGGGGCCGGAGGTCCGCCTCGGTGAGCCGCAGCACGCGCTGAACGTCAACATGGACGGGCTGTCCAACGTCGACCAGCTGACCTTCGCCTTCGACGGCACGGCGCGGGAGCAGCCGGAGGCGCGCATTCAGCTGCCGGCCACCCGCGTCTCCTCCATCCTGCCGGTGCCCGAAGTGAGCATCCTGCGGCCGCAGCTGGCCCAGCGCCCGGCGCCCGCGCTGAAGAAGACGGTGATCGCGGACACCGCCAAGAAGGACAGCGGGCAGGGCATCGCCGAGGCGCTCGCCAAGGCGGCGGAGTCCGCCGACGCCGTCACCGGCTCCGGCCAGCTGGATGTCGTCCGGTACGGATACCTGTTGCGCGCCCGCGAGTTGGTCGGCGTCCGCGGCGCCGGCATCACCTACGACGGCCGGTACTACGTCAAGTCAGTGACCCACAACCTGCAACGGGGCTCGTACACGCAGAACTTCACCCTTGCTCGCGAGGGGCTGATCGCGCTCGAGCCGACGGTCGTCCCCTAGGAGACAGAGAATGGCTGCTGAACCCACCCGCTACCTCGGCAAGTACCGGGGCACCGTGGTGAGCAACGCCGACCCCATGCGCGTGGGCCGACTGCAGGTCCAGGTCCCGGACGTGCTCGGCGACGTGCCCTCGACCTGGGCCATGCCGTGCTTCCCGCTGGCCGGCCCCGGGATGGGGCAGTTCCATCTGCCGCCGGTGGGCTCGGGTGTGTGGGTGGAGTTCGAGCAGGGCGACCCCAGCTACCCGATCTGGACGGGGTGCTGGTACGGAGCGGCGCACGAGGTGCCCGAGGACGCGGTCACCGCCACCAACAATCCGAACGTGGTGCTCCAGACGCCCGGCCTGCGCCAGATCGTCCTCTCCGACGAACCAGGCGGAAAGGGCATCACCCTCAAGCACCCCTCCGGCGCGTCGATCGTCATCGACGACACGGGGGTGCACATCAGCAACGGTCAGGGCGCGGTGATCTCCCTCGTGGGGCCGACCGTGACCATCAACAACGACGCGCTCAGCGTCACCTGAATTCCGACGGGGGAAGGCCAAGTTCACGTGTCCGGAAATCTTGTCACCATCGGTGCCACGGTGATGTGCCCGCACGGCGGTCAGGCGAACGTCCTGCCCGCCCAGTCGCGGGTGCTCGTCGACGGCAGCCCGGCCGCCACCGAGGCCGACGTCTACACGGTGACCGGCTGCACCTTCACCGCCGGTGGAAATCCCCACCCCTGCACGACGATCCGCTGGACGGGGGCCTCCGCACGCATCCGCATCAACAACTCGCCCGCCCTGCTCCAGGACTCGACGGCGCTCTGCAACACGGCCGCCGGCGCGCCGCAGGGCCCGCCGAACGTCACCATCGTGCAGCAGCGGGTGGTGGGACGATGAGCCCGCGCAGCCGCCGAACCGCGGCAGCGGGCGCGGCCGCCCCGGCCGGAACCCACGCCGAGCGCGTCATCCAGCTGCCCGCTCCGCAGCCGTACCCGTCCCGCACGGACATCGCCTTCCCCTTCCATGTCGACAACCGCGGCCGCACCGCGGACACCGACTACGACGGGCACGTGCGGGACATGATCGAGCAGCTGCTCTTCACCAGCCCGGGGGAGCGGGTCATGCGCCCCGACTTCGGCTGCGGGCTGCTCGACCTGGTCTTCGCGCCCAACAGCCCCGAGCTGGCCTCGGCGCTCCAGCTCTCCGTCCAGGCCGCCCTGCAACGCTGGCTCGGTGACGTGATCGAGGTGGACGCGCTCGACGTGGTCAGCGAGGAGAACGTGGTGCGGGTGCACCTGGCCTATACGGTCCGGCGCACCGGGACGCGCCGTACCGATGTGTTCGAGGGGAGCGGGGGAGCCGCGTGAGCAGCGCAGACTGCCGAACCGACCAGCGCCGCGGAGCCGTCCGTGCCGCACGCCTGCACGGCGTGGACGAGGTGGAGGCGAGCGACGACGGCCGTACGCTCGTCGTCACCTTCCTCGGCAAGGCACCGGGTCATCTGACACACCATCACATCCGCATCGAGGGCGGCCGCCGCATCCGGGACATCCGCGCTCTGGCGGTCGAGATCGTCCGCGAGGACGACCCCGAGCTCGACGACCGGATGTTCGTCACCCTGGACAAGGCGGGGGACACGTCGCCCTACCGCCTCCGCGTCGTCGAGACCGACGCCTTCGGCCGGCCCGGGACACAGCCGCGCCGGGGCTTCGACGTCCGCTACGCCGCCGTCCAGTTCACCTTCACCCAGGGCGGGCCCAGCCCGTACGACTGCGGGGAGGACGAGGAGGACTGCGCCCCGAAGTACGCCCGTCACCCGGTCATCGACTACACCGCGCGCGACTACGACAGCCTGCGCCGGCTGATCCTGGACCGGATGAGCCTGACCGCGCCCGGCTGGGTCGAGCGCCACGCCCCGGACGTCGGCACGGCCCTGGTCGAACTGCTGGCCTACACGGGCGACCAACTCTCCTACCACCAGGACGCGGTGGCCACCGAGGCGTATCTCGCAACGGCCCGCCGTCGGGTCTCGGTCCGCCGTCACGTCCGTCTGATCGACTACGCGATGCACGACGGCTGCAATGCCCGTACGTTCGTAGCGCTGCAGACAGACCGCCAACTGACGCTTCCCAAAGGCGAGTACCGCTTCGCGGCCATCGACGTGTCACGTCTCGGCCCGCAGGAGCGCCCCGACTTCGGCACGGTCGTCGCGGACGAGGACCTGGACGCCCTCGCCGACCTGCCCGTCGGCCTGGAGGTCTTCGAACCGCTGAACCCGGGTGCCGACCTCGCTCTCCGCCCCGAGCACAACGAGATCCGCTTCTGGACCTGGGGCGAGGAGGAGTGCGTCCTGCCCAGGGGCGCCACCTCGGCGACGCTCATGGACACCCCGAAGCGCGGGCTCAAGCTCAAGCCCGGCGATCTGCTCGTCCTGGAGGAGGTCCTCGGCCCGCGCACCGGAACGCCCGCCGGCGCCGACCCGACGCACCGCCAGGTCGTCCGCCTCGCGTCGGTCACGCCGGGTGAGGACGAGCTCTACGAGCAGCCCGTCCTGGAGGTGACGTGGAGCCAGGGCGACGCCCTGACCTTCCCGTTGTGCCTGTCCGCCCGCGGCGGACTCGACTGCGCACTCATCACGGACGTCAGCGTCGCCCGCGGCAACGCCGTCCTGGTCGACCACGGCCGTTCGCTGACCTTCTGCAACGGCGCCCCCGAGCGCTTCGCCGTCCCGCCCGCGCCCGCCGAACTCAGGCCCTGCGGTCCCACCGCCTTCGGCTGCTCCGACGAGCGCACCCAGGGCAGCCCCGCCGGCGAGGCGGTCCACGCCCTGCTCGACCAGACCCGCCGCGGGCGGCCGATGACCCCGGACCAGGTGCGCGAGCTGGAACCGCTCCTGGGCGCGGACGCCGTCGCCCGCGCGGGCATATCCGTCGTCCTCGCCCCCGGCACCACGGTCGAGGAACGCGTCCAGCCCTCCACCGCCGACGCCCAGGCCTCGGCCCTGGAGACGCTCCTCGCCCAGTCCACCTACCCGGCGATCGCCCCCCGGTTCCGCCCGCTCCTGCGCCACACCCCCGTCACCCAGGCCACCCCCTACCCCGACCCCGCTCGTATCGCCGCGGGCCAGGCCGCCCGTCTGGCAGCCATACCCACCCGGCTGCGCGAGCGGATCGAAGAGCTGTGGCGCCGCGCCGAGGAGGGCGAGCCGCCCACCGAGGGCGAGGTCGACGAGCTGACCCTGGTCTTCGGCGCCCCTACGATCCGGCGCCTGCACATCGACGAACACCCCGGCCGGGCCCTGCGCGAGCTCTACGACCGCCGGACCCGCCTCCTCGCCGGCAAGCTCCGCCGCCTGGAGGTGCTCACCGCCCGCGCCCACGCGGGCACGGTCCTCAACCGCTACGTGGCCTGGGAGATCGCCCAGAGCTGGGGCGAGCGCTACGCCGCCGAGCTGGAACCGGGCGACCCGGTCCTCGCCGGACCGGCCGCCGACGGCCTGCACCAGGACCCGCGCACCGCGCTGCCCGCCGTCCGCGCCCAGGCCGGCGACGGAGTGTGGACTCCCCGCCGCGACCTGCTCGCCGACGGCCCGCGCGGCCACCACGTGGTCGGCGAAGTCGAGGACGACGGGCGCCTGGCCCTCCGCTTCGGCGACGGCAAGCACGGCGCGCCGCCCCCGCCCGGCGCCACGCTGGAGGTCGCCTACCGCGTCGGCAACGGCGCATCGGGCAACGTCGGCGCCGAGGCGATCAACCACCTCGTCGTCTGCCGCGGCAGCGACGACAACGGCCGCGGCGCGCGTTCCCGCCGAGCCGCCTTCGAGGCGGTCACGGCGGTCCGCAACCCGCTCCCCGCCGTCGGCGGCACCGAGCCCGAGGCGGTCGACGAGGTCCGCCGGCTCGCCCCGCTCGCCCCGCACCGCGAGCTCAGGCGCGCCATCACCCCCGGCGACTACGCGGCCCTGGCCGCACAGGTCCCGGGCGTGCGCCGGGCCGCCGCCGAACTGCGGTGGACCGGCAGCGGCCAGGAAATGCACGTGGCCGTCGAGGCGGTGCAGCGCCCAAGAGCCACGGTGGCGGGAGGGCCCGCCGGAGCCGTCGACTTCCCCGAGCCCGGCGAGGCACTGCTGCAGGCCGTCGAGCACAACCTGCTGCCGTACCGCCGCATCGGCCACGAGCTCGTGGTGCGCCCCGCGCTCCAGGTCCCGGTCGACCTCGCGCTGTCGGTCTGTGCGGACCCGGCCCACCAGGTCGGCCACGTGCTGGCCGAGGTGCGCCGGGTGCTGGGCAACCGCCGGCTGCCCGACGGCGGGCTCGGCTTCTTCCACCCGGACGCACTGACCTTCGGCGAGCCGGTCCGGGTCAGCCGCCTGGTCGCCGCCGTGGCGGCCGTACCCGGGGTGCTCAGCGCCAAGGTGACGCGACTGCGGCGCCTCTTCCGCACCGACCAGGGCGAGTTGGCGGCCGGGTTCCTGCCGGTCGGCGCGCTCGAAGTCGCCGCTTGCGACAACGACTCCGCCCGGCCCGAGAACGGCCGGCTCACCATCGAGATCGGAGGTGGCCGATGACCGGCAACCCGTGCAACTGCGGTTGCGATCGCGGCGGAGCCGACCCGGCGACGCCGGTCGAGGTGTTCAACCCGCCCGGCCTGGACGCGGTCCGCTACCGGGTGGGGGAGTACGGGCGCTTCGTCTCCGCGATGCTCGACCGGCTCTCCGGCCCGGCCTACCCCGCCCTGCGGGGCCTCACCGTGCGCACCCCGGACGACCCGGCGATCGCGCTGGTCGACGCCGCCGCCGTGGTCGGCGACGTGCTCACCTTCTACTCGGAGCGGATCGCCAACGAGGGCTATCTGCGCACCGCCACCGAGGAGGGCTCGCTCGCCCTGCTCGGCGGCCTGGTCGGCCACAAGCCCCGTCCGGGCGTCGCCGCCGAGACGTATCTGGCGTACACAGTGGACCGCGATCCGCGCAGCGGCCAGGAGACCACGGTCGTCGTCCCGCGCGGCACGCGCTCGCAGAGCGTCCCGGGCCAGGGCGAGGAGCCCCAGTCCTTCGAGACCGTCGAGGACCTCACCGCCCGCTGGTCCTGGAACGAACTCAAGGTGCTCCAGCGCCGCCCCTACCAGCTGTCGGCGGCCCAACTCGCCAAGCGCAAGCGGCTGTTCGCCGCCGGGACGACCAACAACATCAAACAGGGCGACCAGCTGCTGTTCATCTTCAGCGCCGACCGCGCCGCCGACCGCAGCCAGCGCGTGCTGCTCACGGTCCCCGGCGTCAGTGTCGACCGGGAGAGCGGAACCACGGCCATCGGCCTGCCGCAGGCCTCGCTGCCCTCCCTCCAGGGCATCAAGGCCGAGCTCACCCGCTGGATCACCGACGGCGGAGAGCACAACCCCAACCCCTGGCCCGAACACAGCCGTATCGTCAGCGACTTCGACGACCAGGTGCTGGCCCCGCTCCGCGGCGAGCTGGACACCCTCGACACCCCGCCGAAGCTCGCCGACCGGCTGACCCGGACCCTCGCCCGGCTGCGCGAGGCCAAGGCCTACGGACAGGACTACCGGGACGTCTCCGACTGGTTCGAGGCCCTGGACACCGAACTGACCCGGCTGCGTGCGCAGGCCCTCGGCCTGCAACCGCCGCAGCCCGCCGCCGGTACGGGCACACACACCGCCGCGGCGGCGGCCCTGCCAGGCGTGGCATCGGCCTCCGGGGCTCCCGGCAGCGAGCCGGGGGACTGCCCCGCCGATGCCATCGACCCGGCCCTGTCCGGGCTCGGCCCGCTGCTCTCCGCCCTGCGCACCCCGCCGGCGAGCCTCCCCTCGGACGCCCGCGCCCTGTCCCGCGATCCGGAGCGCAGCTACGCCCCCGGCTCCGACCTCGGCGCCGGGCTGCTCACCGCGCTCGATCCGCGGCTGGATGACGGCCTCTACTCCGCCTGGGCCAACGTCGACCTCGGTGCACCCCTCGCACTGCTCGACGCCCAGGCCATGCGGGTCACCGGGACGCCGTTCGGCGCCACCGCCCCGCTCAAGCCGGTCTACGACGGGACCGGCCGGGTCGTCCGCTACACCGACTGGCCGCTCACCGGCTCCAAGCTCACCGGCATGCGCGTCGACTACGACACGGACGGCGCCACGCCCCGCCGCGCGGAGTTCAGCTACGTCGAGGCCGGCGGATCGGTGAGCATCAACTTCACCCTCCCCGGCGACGACGGCACCCACGACTTCGGCCCCGGCCGGATCGAACTCTCCACCACCGGCAACGAGTCGGCGCTGCGCCGGGCCCTCGAGGCCGGCCAGGAGCCGGGTGTCACCGCACGCCTGCAGGCCCACCTCCCGGAGCGCGACCTCTTCGTCTCCCGCCCCGGCGACGACGGCCGTATCCACGTCACCATCACCGCGACCGGCACCACCGACGAGGGCGACGGCAACGGCCCCAACCCGCCACTGCCCCAGCCGCTCGACTTCCACCTCGCACCCGGCGACCAGCCGACGGGCACCCAGGGCGCGTACCAGATCACGGTGAAGCGATCCGCCGACGACGGCCCGGCCTCCGTCGAGGTCACCCTCGCCGCCCAACTCGGCCTGACCGCACGCAACGTGCTCGCGCTCGACGCGGTCTACGAGGGCATCGCCCCCGGCAGCTGGGTCGCCGTCGACCGCCCCCGCAAGGGCGTCACCGGCGGCGTCCCCGGTGACCCCAGGCTCTCCAGGGTCATCACCCGGGTGAGCGGGGTGCGCGTGCTCTCCCGCGCGGACTTCGGCATCACCGGCAAGGTCACCGAGCTGACCCTCGAGGACCCGTGGCTGGACGACAAGGACACCCTGCTCTCGCACATCCGCGACACCAGCGTCTACGCCCGCGGCGAGAGCTTCCAGCTGGCCGACGAGCCGCTCACCGACGACGTCGGCGGCGACCTGATCGACCTCGCCCAGCTCCACCACGGCCTGGCTCCCGGCCGCTGGATCGTCGTGTCCGGCGAACGGACCGACATCCCCGGCACCCCCGGCGTGCACGGCAGCGAGCTGGCCATGATCTCCCAGGCGGTCCAGGCCGTGGACCCGGCCCTGCCCGGCGACACCGTCCGCACCACCCTCATGCTCACCGCCCCGCTCGCCCACCGCTACCAGCGCTCCACGGTGACGATCTACGGCAACGTGGTCCGCGCCACCCAGGGCGCCACCCGCGACGAGCCGATCGGCAGCGGCGACGCGAGCAAGGCCGGCCAGAGCTTCGTCCTGTGGCAGGCCCCGCTCACCTGGCTGGCGTCCGACACCCCGGAGGGCGCGGCGAGCACCCTCCGCATCCGCGTCGACGGAGTCCTGTGGCACGAGGTGGACACCCTGGCCGCGGCCGGCCCGCACGACCGCGTCTACACCACGAGCACCACCGAGGACGGCCGGATCCGGGTCACCTTCGGCGACGGCATCCACGGCCGCCGCCTGCCGAGCGGCCACGAGAACGTCCGGGCCACCTACCGGACCGGCATCGGCAGGTCCGCCAACGTCGCCGCCGGCAGGATCACCCAGCTGGCCACGCGCCCGCTCGGCGTGACCGGGGTGACCAACCCGCTGCCGGCCACCGGCGGAGCCGACCCCGAGGGCGCGGCGGGCGCCACCGACACACGCGCCCTCACCCGCGGCTTCACCCCGCGGCGCCGCCAGGTCCCGCTGGCCGTCTCGGCCCTGGACCGCCTGGTCTCCGTCCCCGACTACGAGGACTTCACCCGGGCCCGGGCCGGCATCGGCCGCGCCAAGGCGGCCCAGCTCTACGACGGCCGACGCCAGTTGGTGCATGTCACGGTCGCCGGCGTGGACGACATCCCGATCGCCCCCGACTCCGGTCTGCTGACCTCTCTGCGCGCCTCGCTCGCCGAGTACGGGGACCTCCGGCTGCCGGTGCAGGTGGCGGTCCGCGAGAAGGTCCTGCTGCTCCTCGCCGCGCAGGTGACGGTCGGCCGGGACTACGACTGGGAGCAGGTCGAGCCCCTCCTGCGTTCCGCCCTCCTCGCGCGCTTCGGCTTCGACGCGCGCGAACTGGCCCAGCCCGCCTACCTCTCGGAGGTGCTGGCCACCGCCCACTCCGTCCCCGGCGTCGACCACGTCGAGGTCACCGCCTTCACCGGCGTCCCGAGCGACCTCTCCCCGCAGGGACTGGAGCGACTCGGCGACCGACTCGCCGCACCCCAGGACGTGGTGGCGGCGCAGCCCGCCCGCCACCACGTCGAACGCCACCGGGTGACCGGCCCGGCGGAGGAGACCCTGACCGACATCGCGGCCCTGTACGGCATCTCCCTCGTCGAACTGCTCCGCCTCAACCCCGACCTCACCGGAACCCAGCCCCTGGGGGCGGGCCGCAGCGTGGTCGTCTTCCGCGGGATCCGCCCGGCGCAGCTCGCCGTGGTCTCCCCGGACCTGCCGGACACCCTGATCCTCAAGGAGGCCTCCGCATGAGCCGGGACCCCGACGGCCTGCTCGACCTGCTCCCGGACTGGTACCGCATCCGCGACACCGAGTCCGGCGAGCCGCTGCGGGCGCTGCTCGCGGTCATCTCCGAGCAGATCGACCTGATCCGCACCACCGTCGAGCGGCAGTACGACGACTGGTTCGTGGAGACCGCCGCCGACTGGGTCCTGCCCTACCTGGGCGACCTCGTCGGGTACCAGGTGCTCCCCGGCTACCAGGACACGCTGAGCACCGACCCCGGTCTGGCCGCCCGCCTCGCCCCGCGCCGCGACGTGGCCGACACGGTCGCGAACCGCCGCCGCAAGGGCACGCTGGCCGTACTGGAGGAGATCTGCGCGGCCACCGCCGACTGGCCGGCCCGCGCGGTGGAGTTCTCCCGGCTCCTGGCCACCAGCCAGCCGGTGCGCCTCTTCCGCGCCGACGAGACGTCCGCCGACCGCCGCCGCCTGCGCCGTGGCCGCCTAGCCGACCTCCGCGACGGCGCCGCCCTCGACCTGCTCGGCAGCCCCTTCGACACCTCGGCTCGCACCGCCGACGTACGCCGCGCCGCCTCGACCCGCCGCCAGGGCGGGGTCACCCCGGCCGGCGTGGGGCTCTTCGTCTGGCGGCTCAAGCCGTACGCGATCTCCCGCGGCCCGGCCTACTGCCTCGACCGGGCCCGCAACCACTACACCTTCTCCATCCTCGGCAACGACACCCCGCTCGTCACCCTCCCCGAGCCGGAGCCCTCGGCGACGCACATCGCCACCGTCGACAACGTCCCGGGTTACATCACGCGCCGTCAACTCACCGGCCGGCTCAGCGACTTCTACGGCCCGGGCAGGAGCTTCGCCATCTGGCGCGACGACGACTTCAGCCCCGTCCCGCTCTCCGACATCGTGGTGGCCGACCTCTCCGGCTGGCACTACCGGCCCAAGTACGGCCAGGTCGCCGTCGACCCCGAGCTCGGGCGGATCGCCTTCGGCGCGCGCTCGGCGCCCACGCGCGGCGTCTGGGTCAGCTATCAGTACGCGTTCTCCGACGACATGGGCGGCGGCCAGTACCCGCGCGACCGGTTCACCCCTCCCGAGGCCGCCGTCTACCGGGTCGGCCCGGGCTGCCGTTTCGAGCGGATCACCGACGCCTACGAGCAGTGGCGCACCGACAAGTCCGCGGGCACGACCGGGTGCGAGGCGATCATCCAGATCACCCACAGCGGCGCCTACCAGGAGCAGTTGGACTTCGCCCTCGACCCCGAGGACCGCCTCGAACTGCGCGCCGCCGAGGGCACCCGCCCGGTGATCCGCCTGCTCGACTGGTACGGCAACCGCCCCGACGCCCTCAACGTCCGTGGCACCGGAGGCACGTCGGGCGACAGCCGGGGCGGCCGCATGGTCCTGGACGGCCTTCTCGTCACCGGCCGCGGCGTCAACGTCACCGGCCCGCTGGGCGAGCTGGTCATCCGGCACTGCACCCTGGTCCCGGGCTGGTCGCTCACCGACCACTGCGCACCGCACTCGCCCGAGGAGCCCAGCCTGGTCCTCGACCGCACCACGGCCTGCGTCCAGATCGAGCGGTCGATCCTCGGCACCATCCAGGTCGTCGGCGACGAGGTCGACGACGACCCGCTGCCGATCCACATCGCCGACAGCATCCTGGACGCCACCGCCTCCGGCCTCGAGGCGCTCTCCGCCCCCGACTGCCGGCACGCCCACGCCGTCCTGCACGCCTACCGCACCACCGTGATCGGCGAGGTGCACACGCACGCCGTCGAGACCGCCGAGGACTGCGTCTTCACCGGCCGGATGAACGTCGCCCGCCGCTCGGTCGGCTGCCTCCGCTTCAGCTACGTGCCGCCAGGCTCGCGCACCCCGCGCCGCTACCGCTGCCAGCCGGACCTGGTCCGCGAGGCCGTCCGGGAACTCGTCGAGAGCGGCCGGACGGCCCCCGCGGACGCCCCCGCACTGGCCGCCGCCGAGACCGACCGGGTCCGCCCGCGCTTCACCAGCCTGCGCTACGGCACCCCGGCCTACGGCCAGCTCGCCCACGGCTCTGCCCCGGAGATCGCCCGAGGCGCCGCCGACCGCTCCGAGCAGGGCGCCTTCCACGACCTCTTCCAGCCGCAGCGCACGGACAACCTCCGTGCCCGCCTGGCGGAGTTCGCCCCGGCCGGCACCGACGCGGGCGTCTTCTTCGTGACCTGACACCCGCCAACCTCCAGACGCAGACTTCCCACCGGCGCACCAGCACAAGAAAGTTGAGGGGGACCATGTACGGCGACTTCTCGCGCCTGACCCACCAGCCCGGAAAGCACTACTCCGCGGTACTCACCCAGCAGGGCCGCGTCCAGCTGGACGCCGACGCCAATGAGCAGGCGGCGATCGAGCTCTTCCGCTCCCGCACCCTGGCCCGTGACCTGATCGGCCGCGACGGCGGACCCGCCGAGCTTCCCGGCCACGGACCCTCCGAGGGCCCCGGCTTCAAGATCACCTATGTCAAGGGCACCCACGACGACCTCACCATCGGCGCCGGCCGCTACTACGTCGACGGCATCCAGCTCGACGCGACGCGCCCCCAGCCGCCCCTGGCCGTCCCCGCCGGCGGCCTGCTGCCACTGGACGACGGGTCGGCAGGCGCGGACAGTGACGGCGTCATCCCGTCCCCCACCCCCGCGACCTGGACCTACTGGAACCAGCCCGACGCCTACCGCAACCCCGAGCTGGACGGCGACCAACTCCCCCCAGCCTTCCCCTTCCTGGCCTACCTCAAGGTCTGGGACCGCAGCGTCACCGCCGTCGAGGACCCCGAGATCGGCGAGGTCGCGCTCGGCGCCGCCATGCCGGACACGGCCGCCCGCGTCAAGACCGTCTGGCAGGTGCTCACCCTCCCAGCTGAGGACCTGGACGTCCGCGACGGGGGTGCGGGAACTGTCCGCGAAGCCTTCGACCACTGGGTCGCCGCCCAGCGCTCCACCGCCCGCCTGGCCGCCCGCGCCGAGCGGCCGGAGGGAGCGGCGGACGAGCCCTGCCTGGTCCGGCCCGACGCCCGCTACCGCGGCCCGGAGAACCAGCTCTACCGCATCGAGATCCACCAGGGCGGAACGGCCGAGCGGGGCGCGACCTTCAAGTGGTCGAGGGAGAACGGCAGTGTCGCCTTCCCGATCGCCGAACTGGACGGCACCTGGGTCGCGTTGTCCACCCTCGGCGACGACGACAAGCTCACCCTGGACGTCGGGGACCGCGTCGAGGTCTGCGACTCCGCCTACATCAGCCGCGGCGAACCGGCGCCCCTGCTGAGCGTCGAGGAGATCGACCTCCCCGGCCGCCGGGTCCGCCTCTCCGCCGAGCCCCTGCCCGGCATCGGCGCGCTGCCCGAGCGCCACCCCTTCCTCCGCCGCTGGGACCACGCCTCCACCGGCACCCCCGGCCACCGCCCGCGCACCGACGGCGGCGCCCTGCCCGTGGAGGAAGGCACCTGGCTGGAGCTGGAGGACGGCCTCCAGGTCTACTTCAACGCCGGCGGCTCCTACCGCTCCGGCGACTTCTGGCTGATCCCGACCCGCACGGTCACGGGCGCCGTCGAGTGGCCGGCCAACTCCGCCGGCGACCCCCTCCTCCAGCCCCCGCTCGGCATCGACGTCCACTACGCCCCGCTGGCCTGGATCACCGGCGAGAACTCCCTCACCGAACTTCGCCGTGTCTTCCACCCCCTGGCCACGCCGCTCTCGGACGCGCACGTGGACCCCCAGGAGAACTGAGGAGAACCGACGTGCCCCTCTGCCCCTTCGCCTCGGTCCGACTCCTCGCCCGACCCGAGCCGCCTTCACCCCTCCACCCCACCCAGATCATCGTCCACACGGCGAACGCCACCCTCCCCGCTGCGGACGTGCGCTTCCGTCGGCCCGGCGCCCGCGGCTGGAGCCATTTCGGCGTGTCCGCCACCGGAAAGATCACCCAGTGGCTGGACACGTCCACCCCCGCCGACTCCGCGTACCGCGCCAACCTCCGCTCCGACGGCACCGGCGCGGTCACCATCACGACAGAGGGGCACGTCTCCGAGCCCTGGACGGACGCCCAGCTGGACGCCCTGGTGCGCCTCCACTGGTGGCTGATGCGCACCCACGCCGCCATCGCCCACCGGGCCTGCCGCACCCCCGCCGACCCCGGCCTGGCCCACCACACCCTCCTCGGCTCGCCGGGCCCCTGGACTCCCATTCCCAAGTCCTGCCCGGGCCCGCGCCGCATCGGGCAGTGGGAGGACTCCCTCCTCCCGCGCGTCCTGGCGCCGTACGGCATCTCCGTCTCCGACATGCGCCCGCGCCACGAGCGCGCCGAGGAGATCGTCCAGGAGCTCCTGTCCCTGTCGATCGCGACCCCCACCGCCACGGCCGCCGATGAGTCGCCCCCGGCCCCGTCCTCGGCGACGCCGCCGGAGCAGCCGCCCACGGCGGCCGACACAGCACCACAACCAGGTGCGCAGGACTCCGCGGCGTCGGTGCAGCCCCGCCAGCACCACCCCGTCCGCGAAGTGCTCCGCGACTTCTTCCTCCCCGACTCCGCGCCCCACGCCCCCCAACCGTCCGCACCACCGTCCGCCACCCAAGAGGAGGTCTGACGCGACGAACCCGACGCTACCGGTCCTGCCTCAGCGGTCGTAGGACTGCCTCGCTCGCGCGCACGAGTGCGGACAGCGGTTGTGCGGCCCAGCCGGTGAGGTCACGGGCAAAGGCGAGGTCCAGCTCGATGGTCACCTTGAGGTAGCGGGTGTCCAGCCGGGTGACTCGGGTGGGAGCGGGGGCGGGGGCCGTCGTGTCCGGCCGGCGCTGCAGTGCGGCTCGATAGGCGTCCTTGCGCTGGTTCATACCGTGTCCTGGCGGCTGATGAGCTCCTCGGCGAGATCCATGTACGCGGTTCCCTTCACCTCGACGGGGCTGCCGAAGGACTGGGAGTACAGGTCGAGCCGCGGGATGTGCGTGGACAACACGTCGAAACCCCGCTCGGTGAGGGCTTCGCGGGCGTCGGCATCTGGACCGGTACGCGTGGCATCGGGACGATTCGTGCGGTTCAGCAGGACGGCGGCGCGGGCCGGGAGGGAGCGCAGGGACTGCATGTCATCCATTTCGCGGTCGATGGGCGCCATGCGGTCCAGCTCGATCGGGGCCGGGGTCACGGGCACGATCCACTCGCTCGCGTACCGCATGACGCCCCGGGCGATGTGGGCGTGGTCCTCCAGCTGCGGCGCGTCGAACACCACTGCCCGCCGGTTGTCGAGGAAGTCGTTCACCCGCCGGTGTACGTCGCCCACGGGAAGGGCGAGCACGGGGAACGGAAAGCCGCCCGCCAGCTCGCTCCAGCGCAGCGCCGAAGAGGCGGGGTCGCTGTCCACGAGCAACGGTGACAGGCCCGACGCGTGCAGCGCGTGGGCCAACCAGACGGCGCTGGTCGTCTTCCCCACACCGGGTTTGAGGTTCACGAATGCATAGCTCAGCGGCACAGCAACCGACGCTAACGGCTGAACGTCGAGGACTGGTGTTGACGCGGAGCCGCCGTGCACGGTTCACCCGGCGGCGCCGGTGAATCATTCCGGCGGGCTAACCTCGTTTCTTCTGTTTCCCCTCCGTTTCCCACCACACTCTGGACACACGCCTACTCGTCGGTAAGGCTGGCGCGGTGGAGGCGTCCGGCTCTCGGGCGTGAGGGCCAAGTGCCGTCAGGGACAGGGGGATTCATGGGCGGGATCAGTCGGCGTCGGTTCGTGACCGGGATGTCCTCGGCGGCCGCGACGGCCGCACTGTGGCCGGTGCTGACACCGGGCCGAGCGCTGGCGCAGGACGAGGCCCTGGCGGCCACGGCGGCGCGAGCCGTTCGGATCGACGGAACCACCCTCGAACAGGCGGCGACGCCCGTCGGCGACGGGGCGTACAAGCGGCTGGTGGCGGGCCCCGGCTGGCCCCTGGTGGTGCGCGCCGAACTGGCCGGCGCGGCATCCGGGCGGGACGACCGCCGCACCGGGCTCGCCTCCTTCGTGCAGTTCACCGACCTGCATCTGACGGACACCGAGTCACCGGTACGCTTCGAGTACCTGGCTCGGTTCATCGACAGCGCGCATCGCCCGCAGGAGACGCTGACCGTGCGGGGTGCCGCATCGCTCGTCGAGCGGGTCAACGCGGTGCGTCAAGGCCCTTACACCGGGCTGCCGTTCAGCCTGGTGATGGCCACCGGTGACAACACCGACAACCACGAGCGGATCGAACTCGACTGGTACCTGACCGTCATGAGCGGCGGCCGCATCACCCCGAACAGCGGCGACCTCGCGCGCTACGAGGGCGTGCAGAACTCCGGCAACGCGCAGTACTGGAACCCCGAGTCGTCCCTCCAGGACGCCTACAAGGCCAAAGGGCTGCCGCAGATCCCCGGTTTCCTGCCGGGCGCGATCCGCCCCTTCGACGCACCCGGCCTGAGCGTCCCCTGGTACACCACGGTCGGCAACCACGACGACAGCATCGAGGGCAGCCTGCCCGACCTCGGCCTGCTGGGCGACCTGTACACCGGCTCGCGCAAGGTCGAGGGCTGCGACGATGCGACCGCCGCCAAGCTGGCGGACGCCCTGCTGCACGACCCCGGCGAGGCCGTGATCCTGCTGAGCGGGCTGCTGGCCGACGGCGGCTCCCTCCGCACGGTCACCCCCGACGAGCGTCGCCACCCGTTCACGCCCACCGAGTTCGCCAGGGCCCACCTGAACCCCGCGTACACCGGCGCCGGACCCGTAGGCCACGGATTCACCCAGGACTCGGTGGGAAGCGGGCACCTCTACTACACCTTCGATCTCGCCGACGGCGTCCTCGGCATCAGCCTCGACACCACCAACCGGGCCGGATTCGCCGACGGTTCACTCGGCACCGGGCAGCTGAACTGGCTGGAGTCGGTCCTCAAGGCGCACAGCGGCCACTGGTACGACAGTGACGGCAGCGTGGTGCGCGGCGGATCCGGCAACCGCCTCGTCGTCGTCTTCAGCCACCACACCAGCGGCACGATGGGCAACCTGCTGCCCGACCCGTACCACCCCTTCGAGGGCCGTCACGGCGGCGACGAACTGGTCGCGCTGCTCCAGCGCTTCCCGAACGTAGTGGCCTGGGTCAACGGCCACACCCACACCAACCGGATCATCCCGCACGGCCACACCGTCCCCGAGCGCGCCTTCTGGGAGATCAACACCGCCTCCCACGTCGACTACCCGCACCACGCCCGGATCATCGAGATAGCCGACAACCAGGACGGCACGTTGTCGCTGTTCACCACGCTCATCGAGTCGGCGGCACCGTACGCGACCGACTTCACCGACACGTCCGACCGCGGCCTGGCCGCCCTCTACCGCGAGCTCGCCTACAACGACCCCTACGCCACCCCCGCCACCCGCATCGGGACAGCTGCCGACCACAACACGGAACTGCTGCTGACCAAGCCCGCGAGGTAACGGCCGCCCGGCCGATCCACTGCCCCGGCATCACCCCCCTGGCCGCCGGCGTCCTGCTGCCCGTCCCGGTCCACCGGTACCGCACGCGCGCGGGTCAGATGACCCGTTGCACGTCTCACGGCCTGCTGGAGCAGACTGCCCGGCACCACGCCTGGAACTACGGCCGTCGTCTGCGTGAGGCGATCCTCGCGTCGGTTCTTTCGGAACCCGGGACCGCGCGGGCCCCGTAGACCAAGTCCGTTGCCGACAGCACGGCGACGGCCTCCGACCCGGCGAAGCTCGGTTTCACAGCTCGAGCCGCCCTGAGACCCTGCTGATCCGGGGCCTTCCCGCTGTTCAGGGCGTGCAGCGCACGTATCACCCCGGAGTGCTCACCGAGCGGTGCCCGGCGCGCCGACTCGGCTCACGTCGGCCCCGCCGTGGTCTGCCCCACCTGGAGGGAACTGCGCAGCACCACGGTGCGCAGCGGCCGCTCCTGGCCGGCGATCCGGTCCAGCAGCAGGCCGGCCGCCGTCCACCCCAGGTCGTACGAGGGCACCTGGACCGTGGTCAGGCCGGGCCGCACCAGCGGCGCCCAGGGCACCTCGCCGAACGACACGACACCGATCCGCGGGGGGTGCAGGCCCGCCTCGCGCACCGCCTGCAGCGCCCCGACGGCCATCAGGTTGTTGGCCGCGAAGACCGCGTCCGGCGGCTGCGGCAGCGCGAGCAGTTCGGCCATGGCCCTGTGCCCGCCCTCGGCCTTGAAGTCGGCGTGCCGGGTGTAGTCGCGCAGCGGGTTCGCCTCCTCGGCCGCAGTGCCCGGGTCGTCGGCCAGGAACTCCCGGAGTGCCCTGCGGTGGCCGGCGAGCCGTTCCTCGGCGGTGGAGGCGCCCCGCGGGCCGGTGATGCACGCGATCCGCCGGTAGCCACGGGCCAGCAGGTGTGCCGTGGCGGCCGCGCCGCCTTCCTCGTTGTCCACCAGTACGGCGTCCACTCCCGCCCCGCGGGGGCGGCGGTCCACCGCGACCACCGGTATGCCGCGGCTCTGCAGGGCGGACACGTCGGTGCGGCCTCGGGACGCGGCGGCCACGATGACGCCCGCCATCCGCTCGGCGATCGCGATGTCCAGATAGCGCCGTTCCTTGTCGAGGTCCCCGTCGGTGTTGCACAGCACCACCGAGAAGCTGGTCTGCTGCGCGGCGTCCTCGACGCCGCGGGCCAGCGCCGTGAAGAACGGGTTCTCGATGTCCGGGATGATCAGTCCGACGAGGCTGCTGCGCCGCATCCGCAGCGAACGGGCGACCCGGTTGGGGGCGAAGCCCAGCTCGGCCGCCGCACGCCGGACCCGCTCGGCTCGCTCCGGCGTGACGCGGCCCCCGTTCAGGACCCGGGAAACCGTGGCAGGGGAGACCCCGGCGGCCTCGGCCACGTCGTTGATCGTCGTCATGGTCCTCCGACCTCTTGCCCGACCCGTACAGGACTCTTGACACCCTCGGAGGCCAAACCCTACGTTCCCCTTGAAAAGGATTTCAAGGTTTCGCCCAGGGACGCCCGCCGCTGCACAGCGGCCTTCCCTGAACGTCCTGCTTCTGCCGGAGGAGTATGGCGTGCGGCTCCAGAAATCGATTTCTCCCTCGCTTTCTCTGCATCATCGGAGGCCACCCCATGGCACGCATCGGCCTGCTGCCCCGCTCATCGCGTCCGGGCAGGTCGGCGGCATCGAGCCGGCGGTCCTCGGCGCTGTGCCGGGGCACGAGCCGACGGCCCGCCCGTCCGCGGCCTCCTGACGGACCCGTTGGCCGTCCCGGTCCTGCTCACACGCCTGCGTCCCCGGCCTGCCGCCGGGGATGTCCGAAAACGATTCCTACTACGTCACCTGTGCACCATGGGAGGTCCGCCATGACGCGGATGAACGCGGACGGCGCGGCATGAGCGCCGCGCCGCCCGCCCTGCTGCGAATGCGCGGCATCGGCAAGGAGTTTCCGGGCGTCCGGGCGCTCAGCGACGTCGAACTGACCGTCCACCCGGGCGAGGTGGTGGCGCTGCTCGGCGAGAACGGCGCCGGCAAGTCGACGCTGATGAACATCCTCGCCGGGGTGCACGCCGACCACGAGGGCACCATCGAGATCGACGGCGAGCCGGTGCGCATCCACTCACCGAAGCACGCCCAGCAGCACGGCATCGCGATGATCCACCAGGAGCTCAACCTGGTGCCCGAGCTGTCCGTGTCCGACAACGTCTTCCTCGGCCGCGAACTGCGCACCGCCCGCGGCACCCTGGACCGCGCGGCCATGCACGCCCGCACCGCCGAGCTGCTGGCCGACCTCGGACTCACCGTGCCCCCAGGGCGGTTGGTCCGCGACTGCCGCATCGCCGAGCAGCAACTCGTCGAGGTCGCCAAGGCGCTGAACGGCACCCTGCGGATCCTGGTGCTGGACGAGCCGACGTCCGCGCTCGCCGAGGCCGAGGTGGAGCGGCTGTTCGCCGTCATCCGCCGGCTGGCGGCCCGCGGTGTCGGGCTGATCTACATTTCCCACCGGCTCGAGGAGCTGGCCGAGATCGCCGACTCGGCGACCGTGCTGCGCGACGGCACCTTCGCGGGCCGCCGCCCGGTCGCCGGCACCGACCGCGCCGAGCTGGTACGGCTGATGGTCGGACGGCCGCTGGGGGAGCTGTTCCCCAGGGCGGCGGAGCAGCGGTCCGACGGCCCGCTGCGGCTGCGCGTGCGGGGCCTGACCACGACCCCCGCGCCCGCGAGCACCCGTACGCCGCTGCACTCGGTGGACTTCGAGGTGCGAGCCGGGGAGATCCTCGGTGTCGCCGGGCTGATGGGTGCCGGGCGCAGCGAGGTGCTGGAGGCCCTCTTCGGGGCCGGCGACCGGGTCCGGGGCGAGATCACGCTGAACGACCGCCCGTACAGCCCGCACACCCCCCGTACGGCGATCCGCCGGGGCCTCGCGCTGGTCGCCGAGGACCGCAAGGCGCAGAGCCTGGTGATCGGCAACACCGTACGGTTCAACACCACGTTGGCCGCCCTCGACCGCTACCTCAGGCCGTGGCGCACCGTGGACGCCCGCCGGGAGAAGGCGGCCGCGGCCGGCAAGGTCGCGGAGCTGCGCACCAAGACCCACAGCCTGGACGCCGTGGTCGGCACCCTCTCCGGCGGCAACCAGCAGAAGGTGGTGCTGGCCAAGTGCCTGCTCACCGAGCCGTCGGTGCTGCTGCTCGACGAGCCGACGCGGGGCATCGACGTCGGGGCCAAGGCGGAGATCCACGCCCTGATGGACGCCCTCGCGGCCCGGGGCACCGCGATCATCGCCGTCTCCTCCGAACTTCCGGAGCTGATCGGCATGTGCGACCGGATCGTCGTCCTCTGCGAGGGGCGGCTGACCGGCGAGTTCCACCGCGACCCGGCCCACGGGCCGGCCGCGACCCAGGAGGCCATCCTCACCGCGGCGATGGCACGGCAGAACGTTGTGGCCGGACCACCGGCGGACGGAAACGGGGCAGAGAAATGAGCAAGACACTCCCACCGGCCCGGGACACCGCCGCCGGCACCGATGAGCACCTGCGAACGCTGCGCGAGCGCCTCTCCCGGGCCCTGCCGTCGCTCGGCTCCCTGCAGAGCTACATCGGCCTGCTGCTGGTGGTCGCCGTCGGCATCGTCACCAAGGGCCAGATCTTCTGGAACCAGGACAACCTCACCAACGCCGTCACCGCCTTCGCCTCCCGCGGCATCCTCGCGGTCGGCGTCACCCTGGTCATCCTCACCGCGGGGATCGACCTGTCCGTGGGTTCGGTGCTGGGCATCGGGTCCATGACCGCGGCGATGCTGCTGGTCCACCACGGCCTGTCGCCCTGGGCGATCGTCCCGCTGTGTGCGCTGGTGGGTGCGTTCTTCGGCTTCCTCAACGGGATCGGCACCACCTGGCTGCGCATCCAGTCCTTCGTGATGACCCTGGCCATGCTCTCGGTGGTGCGTGGCATCGACCGGCAGCTGAGCAACAACGTTGCCGTCGGCGTGCAGTTGGTCGACCCCCACGGCCATCTCACCCCCAAGGCCGCCGCGTTCGCCGCTCTGGGCACTCCGGGCCACACCCTGATCGCGGGCGTCGGCTACCCGGTCATCGCCTTTGTCGCGGTCTGTGTGCTGGTGCAACTGCTGCTCTCCAGAACCCGGTTCGGGCGGCATGTGTACGCCGTGGGAGGCAACCCCACCGCCGCCCGGCTCTCCGGCGTCAACGTCAGCCTGGTGATCATCACCGTCTTCACGCTCTGCGGGCTGCTGGCCGGCTTCGCCGGTCCCATCGACGCCGCCTACAGCGCCTCGGCCGACCCGCTGGCCGGCACCTCCTACGAGCTGGACGCCATCGCCGCGGCCGTCATCGGCGGCACCAGCCTGGCCGGCGGCAAGGGCACCATCACCGGCACCGCCGTCGGCGCGCTGATCCTGACCCTGCTCGACAACATCCTCGGGCTCAACGCGATCAGCGACAACATGCAGATGATCATCAAGGGGCTCATCGTCGTCGTGGCGGTCGTGCTCCAGCGTCCGGGCTTCCTGCAGCCCCTCGTCGAGCCGCTGCGCCGCCTGCGCGCCCGCGCCTGACTTCCCCCGCACCCCCGCTCACCCGCACCCCCGCTCACCCTCACCCTCACCCATGCAAGGAGTTCCTGTGTCCGCTGTGTCCCTGAGCCGTCGCACCGCCGTGGCCATCGCCGGCGCGGTCGCCACCGTCGCCGCACTGACCTCCTGCGCCGCCCACGCGCCGAAGACCGCCGCCGCCGGCTCGAGCGGCGGCAAGAAGGAGTTCGTGGTCGGCTACTCCCAGTCCAACAACGCCGAGCCGTACCGCGCCCAGCTCAACGCCCAGCTCCAGTACTTCGTCAAGAAGTACCCGGACCTGAAGCTGTTGCCCATCAGCGACGCCCACCAGGACAGCGCCACCCAGGTGAGCCAGGTGCAGAACTTCATCCAGCGCAAGGTCGACGTCCTGATCCTCTCGCCCAACGAGCCGGCCCCGCTGACCGCCGCGGTGCAGCAGGCCTGCAGCGCGCACATCCCGGTCATCGTCCTGGACCGCACCGTGAACACCGACTGCTACACGTCCTTCATCGGCGGCGACAACTACAAGATCGGCACGATGGCGGGCGAGGCGGCGGTGCAGGCCCTGCCGCACGGCGGCAACGTGGCCGAGCTGCAGGGCACCCTGTCCGACCAGCCGCAGATCGACCGCGACAAGGGCTTCAGAGACGCCGTCGCCGGACACCACATCACCATCGTGTACCACCAGGAGGCGAAGTGGCTGAAGGCCAACGCCACCGCGATCACGCAGCGTTGGCTCGACCAGAACAAGAAGATCGACCTCGTCTACGGCGAGAACGACGACATGGCCCTCGGCGCCGTCCTCGCCGCCCGCGGCGCCGGCAAGGCCGACGGCATCAAGTTCATCGGCATCGACGGCCTCGCCATCCCGACCGGGGGCATCCGGGCCGTACAGCTCGGCCAGATGTACACCACCTTCATCTACCCGACCGGCGCCGAGCAGGCGGCGGACACCGCCGAGGCCATCGTGCACGGAAAGACCGTCAGCAAGAAGCAGACCCTGCAGACCACCAGGATCACCAAGGACAACGCCGCGGACGTGTACAAGCAGTACGACATGTCGGCCAAGGTGGGCTGAGCCCGTCCGCCCCTCGGACCCCGGCAGGAACCCATGGCCCAGGCCATGGGTTCGCTCACCTGCCCCGCCGTTGTCAGTGGTGGCCGTTACGGTCTGCCCCGTGGACGCACTGCGCGCGGCGCTCGATCACGTGCTGGGCCTCATCGCGGACGCTCCCTGGAGCGCAACCCTGGCCCTGCGCGGAAGCATGGTCATGCCTGCCTGGGTGGGGGATGCGGCTCGTCAGCCGGCCGATCTGGACTGGGTGGTGCTGGAGGACCCCGTCGGGGTCGACGCGCTGGACCCGTATCCGTACGTCGACCGGCTGGACATCGTGCAGCAGTGGCCCGAGGCCGCCGGCGGCGCGGCACGGTACGAGATGTGGACGTACGAGGAGTTCGACACCGGAGGGCAGCGGCCGGTGCTCCCGCCCGAAGGGCTGCACTGGCTGCATGAGGAGGACGCGGCGGACACCGGACCCCCGTACGCCGACCTGCTCGAACGCGTGGCCCGGCGCCCCGAGGCCGCCCCGGGTCTGCTCCTCGACGCGGACAACGCGCGCGTCGACGGCACCTGGACCTACGCCGAGTACGACACGCCGGGCGTGCGCCTGCTCATCCCCTGGCACGCGGACGGCCAGCCGCCCGGCGAGGTGCGGCTGGACTTCGCCCGCGACGAACGGCTGCCCGAACCCCCGGTGTGGACCCTGATACCGCGCGGCGACGGCGGAAGCCCCGTCCCGGTGCGCACGGCGAGCCGTGAACTGTCCCTGGCCTGGAAGCTGCTGTGGCTGCACACCGACAGCCGGGACGGACGCCGCGCACAGGGCAAGGACCTGTACGACGCGGTCCTCCTCGCCGAGGCCGAGGACACCCTGCCGCTCCCGCCGCGCCTGCTGCGGAAGGTCTTCGACCGGGCGGCGACATCCGTGGACCCGCATGCCCTCGATCCCGCCGCGGTGCTCCGCTGGGACGTGGACTGGACCGCGTTCCAGGAGCGGCAGCCCGCCGTGCGGGGCACCGCGGAGGAATGGCTCTGCCGCCTGGCCGGGGCGCTGGCTCCGCTCACCGCCAAGCTCACCCCTCCGGCACGTCCGGACGGTCGCCGTAGCCGAAAATGACGTGCCCCGGCCGCCTCCCTCTCGTACCGTCATCCCGTACCGAGCGCCGCCACGACCGTACGGCGGTGCCTGTCGTCCGACACAGAGGGGAGCCCGGCCGTGCGCGCACGCACCGCTGTCGTCGCTCCCCGTTCCCGGTACGAGGTGATCCTCGTGTCCGGGTGGTGCCGGTGCCCGCTGCGCGGCCGGCACCGGACGCCCGTGACGCCCCGCTGAACCTCGGACGCACGGGTAATCGCGCTGCCCTTTTCCCGATGCAGGCCTCGACGTCAGGCCTGATCCCCAGAAAGGCCCTGGGCCGTGCGCACGAACACCACCACCCTCGCCGCGATCCGCAACCTCGGCATCCTCGCCCACGTCGACGCCGGCAAGACCACCGTCACCGAGCGGATCCTGTATGCGACGGGCACCACCCACAAGCGGGGTGAGGTGCACGACGGCACCACCGTCACCGACTTCGACCCGCAGGAACGCGACCGCGGCATCACCATCTTCGCCGCCGCCGTCAGCTGCGCCTGGGACGGGCACCGCATCAACCTCATCGACACCCCCGGCCACGTCGACTTCGCCGACGAGGTCGAGCGCTCACTCCGTGTCCTGGACGGGGCGGTCGCCGTGTTCGACGCCGTCGCCGGGGTCGAGCCGCAGAGCGAGTCGGTGTGGCGGCAGGCGGACCGGCACGGTGTGCCGCGCATCGCGTTCGTCAACAAGATGGACCGGGCGGGCGCCGACCTGGACCGGGCCGTCGACTCCATCCGGCAGAGACTGCATCCCGTACCGCTCGTCGTCCAGCTTCCCATCGGCGCGGAGAACGGGTTCACGGGCGTGGTGGACCTCGTACGGATGCGCACGCTGGTCTGGGCCGACGGCGCGGGTACGGCCGTGGAGGGGCCCGTGCCCGAGTCGCTGGGCGAGGAGGCGGTACGGCGGCGCCGGGCGCTGGAGGAGACCGTGGCGGAGCTGCACCCGGCCGCCCTGGAGGAGTTCTGCGACCGCGGGGCCCTGTCCACCGGCACGCTCGCCGCCACCCTGCGCGACCTCACCCGCACCGGGGACGGCGTGGTCGTGCTGTGCGGCTCCGCGTACCGCAACCGCGGCGTCGAACCGCTGCTCGACGCGGTCGTGGCCTATCTGCCCTCGCCGCTGGACGTCTCCGCCGTACGCGGCGTCCACGAGGGGACCGGGCAGGAACGCGCCGCCGACCCCGAAGCGCCGTTCTCCGGGCTCGTGTTCAAGGTGAACGCGGGCGCCACCGGGCGGCTGGCCTATGTGCGCGTGTATTCGGGCACCGTCGAGAAGGGGGACACCGTGTGGGATCCGGGCACCGGGCGCACCGAGCGCGTGGCGCGCATCCTGCGGGTCATGGCGGACCGGCACGCCCAGCTGGAGAGGGCGGTCGCCGGTGACATCGTCGCCCTCGCGGGTGTGAAGTCGGCGCGGGCCGGCTCCACGCTGTGCGACCCCGGGGCCCCGCTGCTCCTGGAACCGCCGGTGGCCGCCGAGCCCGTGGTGTCCGTCGCGGTCGAGGCCCGGCGCGCCACGGACACCGGCCGACTGGCGGTGGCGCTGGCGCGGCTGGCCGAGGAGGACCCCTCGCTGGTGGTCCGCACCGACGCCGAGACCGGGCAGACCGTGCTGTCCGGGATGGGCGAACTCCACCTGGAGGTCGCGGTGGAGAAGATCCGCCGCGACGGGGGACCGGAGGTCGCCGTGGGCCGGCCGCGGGTCGCCTACCGCGAGACGGTCGTCGAGGGCGTGACGGGGTTCGTGTTCCGGCACGTCAAACAGGACGGCGGGGCGGGGCAGTTCGCCCATGTCGTGCTCGACGTGGAACCGCTCGGCCCCGAAGTGGGCGTCACCGGGTTCGAGTTCCGCTCCGCCGTGGTCGGCGGCCGTGTGCCGCAGGAGTACGTGCGCGCGGTCGAGGCCGGATGCCGGGACGCGCTCGCCGAGGGGCCGCTGGACGGGCACCCGGTGACCGGGCTGCGGGTCACGCTCACCGACGGCTCCACCCATGTGAAGGACTCCTCCGACACGGCCTTCCGCACCGCCGGCCGGCTCGGGCTCCGCCAGGCCCTGCGCGCCTGCGCGACGGCCCTGCTGGAGCCGGTCGCGGAGGTCACGGTGACCGTGTCGGAGGACGCCGTGGGCTCGGTCCTCGGCGACCTGTCCGCCCGGCGCGGCCGGGTCGGCGGTTCCGAGACCCGAGGTGGCGTGGCGGTCCTGACCGCGACCGTGCCGCTGGCCGAACTGTTCGGCTACGCCACCCGGTTGCGCAGCCGCACCCAGGGCCGTGGCACCTTCACGACCCAGCCGGCCGGTTACGCCCCGGCGCCGCGGCCGGCGCCGGTCCGGTAGCGGGACGGGGCCCGCGCCACCAGCC
>NZ_JBSHAY010000035.1:0-87390 GCF_053611725.1 Streptomyces sp. NPDC054783
CGCGGACGGCACTCGGCACTCCGGGGGCGAGCCCGCGGCCGCGTCCGCCGGCTCCGGTCACAGCAGCCGGCGTACGCGGCCGAGTCGTCGGCGAAATCTTTGACGGCTGACGGATCCTTGACCGCTGCTTCGGCCTCCGCGATGCTGTGTTGCGAAACGTGAGAGGTGTGCCGTAATAGGCAACATCTCGATCCTCTGTGAGCCGAGGAGTGGCCATGACGCAGCAGGTCCGTGGTGTCGTCGCGCGGAGCAAGGGCGCCCCTGTCAGTCTGGAGACGATCGTCGTGCCCGACCCCGGCCCGGGCGAGGCGGTGGTCAGGATCGAGGCCTGCGGGGTCTGCCACACCGATCTGCACTATCGCGAGGGCGGCATCAGCGACGACTTCCCGTTCCTGCTGGGGCACGAGGCCGCGGGTGTGGTCGAGGCGGTCGGCGAGGGGGTCACCGACGTGGCTCCCGGTGATTTCGTGATCCTGAACTGGCGTGCCGTGTGCGGTCAGTGCCGGGCCTGTCTGCGCGGGCGGCCCTGGTACTGCTTCAACACGCACAACGCGAAGCAGAAGATGACCCTGACCGACGGCACGGAACTCTCGCCGGCGCTCGGCATCGGCGCCTTCGCCGAGAAGACGCTCGTCGCGGCCGGCCAGTGCACCAAGGTCGACCGGGCCGCCTCGCCCGCTGCCGCCGGGCTGCTCGGCTGCGGCGTGATGGCCGGCCTCGGCGCGGCCATCAACACGGGGAACGTCGGGCGCGGGGACACCGTCGCCGTGATCGGCTGCGGCGGTGTGGGAGCGGCGGCGGTCGTCGGCTCCAGGCTCGCGGGCGCGGCGAGGATCATCGCCGTCGACATCGACGGCCGCAAGCTGGACACCGCGAAGAAGCTGGGCGCGACCCACACGGTCAACTCCAAGGAGACCGACGCGGTCGACGCGGTGCGCGAGCTGACGGGTGGCTTCGGCGCCGACGTCGTCATCGAGGCCGTCGGCCGCCCGGAGACGTACCAGCAGGCCTTCTACGCCCGCGACCTCGCCGGCACCGTCGTCCTCGTCGGCGTCCCCACTCCCGAGATGAAGCTCGAACTGCCCCTGCTGGACGTCTTCGGCCGCGGCGGCGCCCTCAAGTCGTCCTGGTACGGCGACTGCCTGCCCTCCCGTGACTTCCCGATGCTCATCGACCTCTATCTGCAGGGCCGTCTCGACCTGGACGCCTTCGTCACCGAGACCATCGCGCTGGACGAGGTCGAGAAGGCCTTCGAGCGGATGCACGGCGGGGACGTGCTGCGTTCGGTGGTGGTCCTCTGATGGCGGGCGCCCGCATCGAACGTCTCGTCACCTCGGGGACGTTCTCGCTGGACGGCGGCACCTGGGACGTCGACAACAACGTGTGGATCGTGGGTGACGACACCGAGGCGGTCGTGATCGACGCCGCCCATGACGCCGATGCCATCGCCCGGGCCCTCGGCGGCCGAACCCTGCGGGCGATCGTGTGCACCCACGCGCACAACGACCACATCGACGCCGCACCGGACCTCGCCGCCCGGACCGGCGCCCCGATCCTGCTGCACTCCGACGATCTGCCGCTGTGGAAACAGACCCATCCAGACCGGGCGCCCGACGGCGAGCTGACCGACGGGCAGCGTCTCACCGTCGCCGGAACGGAGCTGACCGTCCTGCACACCCCGGGACACGCCCCGGGCGCCGTCTGTCTGTACGCCCCGCACCTGTCCGCGCTGTTCAGCGGCGACACGCTGTTCGCCGGCGGCCCCGGGGCCACGGGACGGTCGTACAGCGACTTCCCGACCATCATCCGTTCGATCAGGGAACGCCTCCTCGCCCTGCCGGACGACACCGTCGTGCACACCGGCCACGGCGACACCACCACCGTCGGCGCCGAGGCGCCCCATCTTCAGGAGTGGATCGAGCGCGGCTTCTGACCGCCCGGCGAACGGCGGCCCTGGCCCGGTGGCGTACCGATGCGGACGGCACCGGCGGCAGGGCCGTCGTCGCACCTCGCCACCCCCCTGATCTGCCTGCTGACCTGCGCTTTCGAGGTCGCTCCGGCGTGCCCGGACATCGGTCGCCGGACGCCGCGGAAACCGGCCCGTGGATGCCTTGACAAGCCTTCGGAGCGGCCAGCAGACTGACGTTGCGCTAATCGCAATCCGTTTCGCTATACGCACCGAGGTGTCATGATGATTCCCGCGTGCCGACTCGCGGATCTGCCGCGAGGCGAGGCCCACCGGCTCGACATCGACCCGCCCGTCTCGGTGTTCCACACCGACGACGGCGAGCTCTTCGCCATCGACGACACCTGCACCCATCAGGACGCGTCGCTCGCCGATGGCTGGCTGGAGGGCTGTGAGGTGGAATGTCCCCTGCACGCCTCCAGGTTCGACCTGAGGACCGGAGCCGTGGACGCCCCACCGGCCAAGCTCCCGGTCCGCACCCACGAGGTCGTCGTCGAGGACGGCACGGTCTACGTGCGGCTGTCCACCGAGGCGCCCAACCTGCCGCCCTGCGTCGCCGCCCGCCTGGCCGGAGGCCCCGCGTGAGGACCGTCGCCGTGGTGGGCGCCTCGCTGGCCGGTCTGTCGGCCGCGCGCTCGCTGCGGAAGCGGGGGTACGACGGCCGGCTGGTCGTCGTCGGCGCCGAGCTCCACCGCCCCTACGACAGGCCGCCGTTGTCCAAGGAGTTCCTGGCCGGTGCCATCGGTGAAGCGGAACTCTCGCTGGAGCGGGACGACGAGGAGCTCCGGGCGGAGTGGGTGCTCGGCGCCCGCGCCACCGGCCTCGACCGCACCGAGCGGGCGGTCCGGCTCGCCGACGGCCGGGAGATACGCGCCGACGGCGTGGTCATCGCGACCGGCGCCGCCGCCCGCACCCTGCCCGGGACCGAGGGTCTCGCCGGCGTCCATGTGCTGCGCACGCTCGACGACGCCCGCGCCCTCAGGGACGACCTGGCCCGGGGCGGACGGCTGGTGGTGATCGGCGGCGGGTTCATCGGCGCCGAGGTCGCCTCCACGGCGTACGCCCTCGGCCTCGACGTGACCGTGGTCGAGGCGGCGCCCACGCCGCTGGCCGGACCGCTCGGCGAGGCCATGGGCAAGGTCGTCTCCGCCCTCCACGCGGACCACGGCGTACGACTGCTGTGCGGAGTGGGGGTCAAGGGACTGAGCGGGGACGACCGAAGCGAGATGGGGGTCCCCCCGGACGGAGTCTGGGGGAGGGTCGACGCGGTGCTCCTGGAGGACGGTCGCAGCCTCCCCGCCGACACCGTCGTCGTCGGCGTGGGGGCGCGCCCCTGCGTCGAGTGGCTGGAGGGCTCCGGCGTCGCACTCGACAACGGCGTGAAGTGCGGCGTCGACGGCCGCACGAGTGTCGCCGGAGTGGTCGCCGTGGGCGACTGCGCCAACTGGTACGACCCGCACGCCGGGGCCCACCGCAGGGTCGAGCACTGGACCGGCGCGCTGGAACGGCCGGACGCCGCCGTCGCCGTTCTTCTCGCCCACGGTGCGGCGGAGCCGGGCGTGCCCCGGCCGCCGTACTTCTGGTCCGATCAGTACGGCGTGAAGATCCAGTTCGTCGGCCACGCCACCGGGGCCGACAGCGTGACGGTCGAGGAGGGCTCGACCGACGACCGCAGCTTTCTGGCCGTCTACCGCAGGGCAGGCCGGCCGGTCGCCGTGCTCGGCATGAACCAGCCGCGGCTGTTCACCCGCCGGCGCAAGCAGTTCGCCTCCGCCGCGTCTTGACACCACCCACGCGGCAACACATTCTGCGTTGCATATGAAACGCAGTGTTGCTCCATGCACAACGCCGCCCGAAGTCGCTCTTCCCGGCGCGTGACCTATCGATCCACGACGTTTCCCGAGGAGTGCACCGTGACCTCGACCAGCCTGCCGGACAGCCTGATCGCCACTCTTCCCGGCTCCGCCTACACGGATCCCGGCATCTTCGCCCAGGAACAGGAGCGCATCTTCGAGGCGATGTGGTTCTGCGCCGCGCGCTCGTCCGACCTGGCGGGGCCCGGGGCCTTCCGCACCGTGGACGTGGGCCGCGAGAGCATCCTCGTCACCCGGGCCCGGGACAACTCGATCCGCGCCTACTTCAACGTCTGCCGGCATCGCGGAGCCAAGCTCTGCACCGAGGAGGCGGGCGAGGTCAAGCGGGCCTTCCAGTGCCCGTACCACGCCTGGACCTACGACCTGAACGGCAAGCTCGTCGCAGCGCCCAACCTGACCAAGATGCCCGACGTCGGCCGTACCGAGTACGGCCTGGTGAGTGTGGCCGTGCGCGAATGGCTCGGCTATGTCTGGGTCTGCCTGGCGGAGAACCCGCCCTCCTTCGAGGAGGACGTGATGGGGGCGGTGATCGAGCGGCTGGGCGACACCGAGTCGATCGAGCGCTACGACGTCGCGAACCTCTCGGTGGGCAGGCGGATCGTCTACGACGTCAAGGCGAACTGGAAGCTCGTCATCGAGAACTTCATGGAGTGCTACCACTGCGCCACGATCCACCCCGAACTCACCGAGGTCCTCCCGGAGTTCGCCGACGGCTACGCCGCCCAGTACTACGTCGGGCACGGCGCCGAGTTCGGTGAGGACATCCAGGGCTTCACCGTGGACGGCTCCGAGGGACTGGACCGCATTCCCGGGGTGTCCGAGGACCAGGACCGCCGGTACTACGCGATCACCGTCAAGCCGCAGGTGTTCATCAACCTGGTGCCCGACCACGTGATCTTCCACCGGATGTACCCGGTGGCCGTCGACCGCACGATGGTGGAGTGCGACTGGCTGTACCTCCCGCACGTCGTGGAGAGCGGCAAGGACGTCAGCCGGTCCGTTGAGCTCTTCGACCGGGTCAACCGGCAGGACTTCGACGCCTGCGAACGGACCCAGCCGGGGATGAGCTCACGGCTGTACGCCAAGGGCGGCGTGCTCGTGCCCAGTGAGCACCACATCGGCGCCTTCCACGACTGGGTGAACGAGCGCCTCGGCACGCACAACCCGCAGTGACGGGGGCCCGTGGCCCGCGCGGGGGGCGAGCGCGGGCCGTACGGCGGTCGTACCGTGTGTGCTCAGCCCAGGTAACCCATCCGGTGGCTGATCTCCTCCCCGCCCTTCACCAGCACCGGAGCCAGCTCGTGCATGCGCTCCTCGGTGAACCGGTACGAGGGACCGGAGGCGCTGATCGAGGCGATGACCTGCCCTTCCCGGTCGCGGATCGGGGCGGCCATGGCGTGCAGACCGATCTCCAGCTCCTCCAGCGTCCAGGCGTAACCGCGCTCGCGGGCCTCGGCGAGGTTCTTCTCCAGCTTCGCCTTCGAGGAGATCGTGTGCGGGGTCAGCTTCTTCAGGCCGGTCTCCGTCAGCAGCGCGCCGCGTTCCTTGGCGGGCATGTGGGCCAGCATGATCTTGCCGCTGGAGGTGGCGTGCAGCGGGGTCAGCTGGCCGACCCAGTTGTGGGCGGTGACGGCGGCCGTGCCGCGCACCTGGTAGAGGTTGATCGCGTAGTGCTCCTGCATCACGGCGATGTTGACCGTCTCGCCGAGTTCCTCCGCCAGGCGCTCGCACACCGGGCGGCCCTGCTGGGTGATGTCGATGCGTCCCGTGACGGCGCCGGCCAGGCGTACGATGCCGAAGCCGAGCGAGTACTTCCCGCGCTCGCCCGACTGCTCCACGAGGCCGCGCGCCTCCAGAGCGCCCAGCAGACGGAACGCCGTCGACTTGTGCACGTCGATCTCGGCGGCCACCTCGCTCACGCCGGCCTCGCCGCGCTGGGCCAGGATCTCCAGCACGCTGATGGCGCGGTCGACGGACTGCACCCCGCCGGACGGTGGCCCGCTCGTTTCGGTATCCGGACTGTAGTTGCTCATAGCGAAACTATACGCGCAGTAAACAACTTTCTAGCAAGTAACGCACTGTGAACAAAGTTCTCACAGGTTGCGTGTTTCGCAACCTGGTGCGTATAGCGATACCCGTACTAGCATGCCCGCACATCAACGGCGCGAGCGAGACGAGGCACCATGGCTCCCCTGCAG
The DNA here is from genome assembly GCF_053611725.1 of Streptomyces sp. NPDC054783. Lineage (NCBI taxonomy): Bacteria > Bacillati > Actinomycetota > Actinomycetes > Kitasatosporales > Streptomycetaceae > Streptomyces > Streptomyces sp. NPDC054783. The sequence continues at coordinate 6,039 of NZ_JBSHAY010000035.1, forward strand.
TACGACTTCGTCATCGTCGGCGGTGGATCGGCCGGCAGCGCACTGGCGAACCGGCTCTCGGCCGACCCCGGCAACCGGGTGCTGGTCCTGGAGGCCGGCCGCTCCGACTATCCCTGGGACGTCTTCATCCACATGCCCGCGGCGCTGACCTACCCGATCGGCAGCCGCTTCTACGACTGGAAGTACGAGTCGGAGCCCGAGCCGCACATGGGCGGCCGCCGCATCTACCACGCCCGGGGCAAGGTGCTCGGCGGCTCCAGCAGCATCAACGGCATGATCTTCCAGCGCGGCAACCCCATGGACTACGAGCGCTGGGCGGCCGACCCCGGCATGGAGACCTGGGACTACGCCCACTGCCTGCCTTACTTCCGCCGGATGGAGAACTGTCTGGCGGCCGACCCCGACGACGAGTTCCGCGGCCATGACGGACCCCTCGTCCTCGAACGCGGCCCCGCGACCAACCCGCTCTTCACCGCCTTCCTCAAGGCCACCCAGGAGGCGGGCTACGCGCCGACGGACGACGTCAACGGCTACCGGCAGGAGGGCTTCGCCAAGTTCGACCGCAATGTCCACCGCGGGCGCCGGCTGTCGGCCTCGAAGGCCTACCTCAAGCCCGCGATGAAGCGGCCGAACCTCACGGTGAAGACACGTGCCCTCGTCACCCGGGTGCTCTTCGAGGGCAAGCGGGCCGTCGGCGTCGAGTTCCGGCGCGGCAAGCGCGCTCCCCAGCAGGTCCGCGCCGGCGAGGTCATCCTGTGCGGCGGTGCCATCAACTCCCCGCAGCTGCTGCAGCTCTCCGGCGTCGGCAACGCCGACGAACTGTCCGCCCTCGGCATCGACGTCGTCCACGACCTGCCGGGCGTCGGCGAGAACATGCAGGACCACCTCGAGGTGTATGTCCAGTACGGCTGCAAGCAGCCCGTCTCCATGCAGCCGTACATGGCGAAGTGGCGCGCCCCCTTCATCGGACTGCAGTGGCTGTTCCGCAAGGGGCCCGCGGCCACCAACCACTTCGAGGCGGGCGGCTTCGCCCGCAGCAACGAGGACGTGGACTATCCCAACCTGATGTTCCACTTCCTGCCGGTCGCCGTCCGCTACGACGGCTCCTCGCCGGCCGGCGGACACGGATACCAGGTGCACGTCGGACCCATGTACTCGGACGCCATCGGCTCGGTCAAGATCAAGAGCAGGGACCCGCGGGCCAAGCCCGCGCTGCGCTTCAACTACCTCTCCACCGAGCAGGACCGCCGGGAGTGGGTCGAGGCGATCCGCGTCGCCCGCAGGATCCTCGGCCGGCCCGCCCTCGGCCCCTACAACGCCGGCGAGATCTCGCCCGGACCCTCTGTCGAGACCGACGAGGAGATCCTCGCCTGGGTCGCCAAGGAGGGCGAGACAGCCCTGCACCCGTCCTGCACCTGCAAGATGGGCACCGACGAGATGTCCGTCGTCGACCCGCTCACCCTGCGGGTGCACGGACTGGCCGGACTGCGCGTGGTGGACGCCTCGGTGATGCCGTACGTCACCAACGGCAACATCTACGCACCGGTGATGATGATCGCCGAGAAGGCGGCCGACCTCATCCTCGGCAACGAGCCGCTGGAGCCGTCGAAGGCCGCGTACTACCGGCACCGCGACGGCCAGAAGCAGGCCGGGTAGACCATGGGCGCCGAGGCCCTGCGGGCGCTGCTCGGCCGCGTTCGCTACGAGGTGCTGCCGGCGAGGGCGACGGAGGAGAAGGTCCTCGCACAGGTGCCCCGCGACGTCGTGGTCACGGTCACGGCGTCCCCGGTCAAGGGGCTGGAGCCCACGCTCGGCCTGACCGAGCGGCTGGCGGCACATGGTTACCGTGTCGTCCCGCATGTCCCCGCACGGCTGCTGCGGGACGACACGCACCTGAAGGACGTGGCCGAGCGGTTGCGTGCGGCGCACGTCGACGACGTGTTCGTGCCGGCGGGCGACGCCGATCCGCCGGCCGGGCCGTACGACGGAGCGCTGCCGGTGCTGCGCGCGCTGAGCGACCTGGGCAGGCCCTTCGCCGACATGGGCATCACCGGCTATCCGGAGAGCCATCCGCTCATCCACGACGACATCACCGTCCAGTCGATGTGGGACAAGCGGACACACGCCACGTACATCGTCAGCAACCTGTGCTTCGACCCGCGGGTGCTCGGCGACTGGATCACCCGGATCCGGCGCCGCGCCATCACCCTGCCGGTGTACGTGGGCGTCGCCGGGCCCGTCCAGCGGGCGAAGCTGCTGGCGATGGCGACGAAGATCGGGGTGGGGGAGTCGACGCGCTTCCTCACCCGGCACCCCTCCTGGTTCCTGCGGTTCGCGGCGCCCGGCGGGTACGCCCCCGAGCGGCTGCTCGGCCGCGGCGCGGAGTCGTTCTCCGGGCCCGCGGCCGCGGTGGCCGGCCTTCACCTCTTCACCTTCAACCAGATCGCCGAGACGGAGCGCTGGCGCCGGGCCCTGCTGGACCGGCTGGCCGCCTGAAATCGGCATACCCCGACCCCTTGACGGGTGTCGGCCCAGTCAGCCAGGGTGTTCCACCACAAGCAATGCAGTGCACATTACGCAACGAGCTCCTTCGAAGGGCGCGACCGTGGCAGATCTGTACGTGGACGGAGAATGGCGCGCTGCGGTGGCCGGCGGCCACCGGGAGATCCGCTGTCCCGCGGACGGCACGCTCGTCGCGACGGTCTCGGAGGCGACCCGCCCCGACACCGAGGCGGCGATCGCCGCCGCCCGGCGCGCCTTCGACGAAGGCCCCTGGCCCCGCACCCCCGAGCGGGAGCGCGGCGCCCTGCTGCTGCGCACCGCCGACATCCTCGAGCGCGACGCCAAGGAATTCGCCCGCGCCGAATCCCTCGACACCGGCAAGCGGCTGGTCGAGAGCGAGTACGACATCGCAGACGTCGTCTCCTGCTTCCGCTACTACGGCGGCATCGCCGGCACCAGCTCCGGCCGGGTGGTCGACACCGGCCGCGACGACGCCCTCAGCCGGGTCACCTACGAGCCCGTCGGCGTGTGCGGACTCATCACTCCCTGGAACTACCCGCTGCTGCAGGCCAGTTGGAAGGTCGCTCCCGCTCTTCTCGCGGGGAACACCGTCGTCCTCAAGCCCAGCGAGCTCACGCCCTCCACCTCCGTCCTGCTCATGAAGGCCCTTGAGGAGGCGGGGCTCCCGGCCGGCGCCGCCAACCTGGTGCTGGGCGCCGGAGCCGAGGCGGGCGCGCCGCTCGCCGAGCACCCGGCCGTCGACATGGTGTCCTTCACCGGAGGCCTGCAGACCGGGCGGCGCATCATGGCCACCGCCGCGGCCACGGTGAAGAAGGTCGCGCTGGAACTCGGCGGCAAGAACCCGAACGTGGTCTTCGCCGACGCAGACTTCGCCACGGCCGTCGACTTCGCGCTGACCGCCGTCTTCCTGCACTCCGGGCAGGTCTGCTCGGCCGGCGCCCGCCTGATCGTCGAGAACTCGATCCACGACGCCTTCGTGGACGAGGTCGTGCGCCGAGCCCGGCACATCCGCCTCGGCGGACCCTTCGATCCCGAGGCCGAGACCGGCGCGCTGATCTCGGCACAGCACCGCGAGAAGGTCGAGGCGTACGTCGCCGCCGGGCTCGCCGAGGGCGCCGTACTGCGCTGCGGCGGCGCACGCCCCGACGACCCCGCGCTGGCGGACGGCTTCTACTACCCGCCCACCGTCCTGGACGAGTGCCGGCAGGACATGCGCGTGGTGCACGAGGAGTCCTTCGGACCCGTGCTCACCGTCGAGCGCTTCCACGACGAGGACGACGCCGTCCGCATCGCCAACGACACGGAGTACGGCCTCGCCGGTGCCGTCTGGACGCAGGACGCGGGCAAGGCCCAGCGGGTGGCCCGCAGGCTGCGCCACGGCACCGTGTGGATCAACGACTACCACCCCTATGTGCCGCAGGCGGAGTGGGGCGGTTTCGGGCACTCGGGCGTGGGCCGCGAGCTGGGACCGACCGGCCTCGACGAGTACCGAGAGCCCAAGCACGTCTGGCAGAACATCCAACCCCGGCCGCAACACTGGTTCCGCGGCTGAACGCCGAAAGAGGTCGATCATGACCCCAGCACAGACCGAGGTGTCGCAGCGGCGCGACACGTCCCAGGATCCCAAGGACCGCACCCCGGTCATCTCCGTGCGCCGGCTGTGGAAGGTGTTCGGGCCGAAGGCCGACGAGGTGCCGGGCTCCGAGGAGTTGTGCGGACTCACGCGCCGCGAGCTCATGGATCGCACCGGCTGCACCGCCGCCGTGCGTGACGTCGACTTCGAGGTGTCGCCGGGCGAGGTCTTCGTCGTCATGGGCCTGTCCGGCTCCGGCAAGTCCACCCTGGTGCGATGTCTGACCCGGCTGATCGAACCCACCGCCGGAGAGATCGTCTTCGAGGGCGAGGACATCCGGGGCGCCGACGCCCGGCGGCTGCGCGAACTGCGGCGCAGCAAGTTCTCCATGGTCTTCCAGCACTTCGGTCTGCTGCCGCACCGCAAGGTCGTCGACAACGTGGCCTTCGGCCTGGAGATACGCGGCATGGGCCGGGCCGAGCGCACCAGGAAGGCCCTGGAGACCGTCGAACTGGTGGGCCTCGCCGGATACGAGAACTCCTACCCCGACCAGCTCTCCGGCGGTATGCAGCAGCGCGTCGGCCTCGCCCGCGCCCTCGCCGGCGACCCCGACGTCCTCTTCTTCGACGAGCCTTTCTCCGCGCTCGACCCGCTGATCCGCCGTGACATGCAGAGCGAGGTCATCCGCCTGCACCACGAGGTCGGCAAGACCATGGTGTTCATCACCCACGACCTGTCCGAGGCCCTGAAGCTGGGCGACCGCATCCTGATCATGCGCGACGGCAAGACGGTCCAGTGCGGTACCGGGGACGAACTCGTCGGCGCCCCGGCCGACGACTACGTACGGGACTTCGTGAAGGACGTACCGCGCGGGGACGTCCTCACCCTGCGCTGGATCATGCGTCCCGCCGAGCCCGACGACGCCCTCGACGGGCCCGAGTTGGGACCGGACGTCGTGGTGCGCGAGGCCACCCGGGCCGTCCTGGCCGCCGAGAAGCCGGTCAAGGTCGTGGAGAACGGCAAGCTGCTCGGCATCGTCGGCGACGAGGAGATCCTCTCCGTCGTCGCCGGTCAGCAGGGCGGTGCGTGATGGCCGTCGCCGACGCGACCGCGCCGGTCGCGACGATGCGCAACAAGGTCAGCCGCCCCATGGTGGTGGCCGCGATCCTGCTCGCCTGGCTGGTGCTCTTCGCCGTGCTGCGCGGCCGGCAGACGCTCGCCCTCGCGGCGGCCGACCTCACCGGCCTGCACCGCCGGCTGAACGACCTCAACGACAGCGTCGGGGCCAACCGCAACTCCAACCCGCTCTTCCTGTACTTCTTCAACGAGATCCGGCTGGCCATCGACAACCTGGTGACCTTCGTCCAGTCCCTGATCTCCCAGCCCACCGTCGGCCGCCCGGTCCCGCAGATCGGCTGGCTCGGCGTCGTCGGACTCACCGGCTATGTCTCCTGGGCCGTGGGCAACTGGCGGGTCGCACTGCTGGCGGTCGCGGGCTTCACCTTCTTCGGGCTGCAGGGCCTGTGGCAGGAGAGCATGGACACCCTCGCGCTGACCCTGTCGGCGGTCCTCGTGGCGCTGCTCATCGGCATCCCGCTGGGTGTGTGGGCCGGTCTCTCCGACCGGTTCAACCGGATCATGACGCCCTTCCTGGACTTCATGCAGACGATGCCGACCTTCGTCTACCTCGCCCCGCTGACCCTGATCTTCCTCATCGGCGGGGCTTCCGCCGTGATCACCACGGTGATCTACGCGGCGCCGCCCGCCATCCGCATCACCGCGCACGCCATCCGGTCCGTGCCCGAGACCACCGTCGAGGCCGCCGACTCGCTGGGCACGACCCGGACGCAGCAACTGCTGAAGGTGCTGCTGCCCATGTCGAAGCGCACGGTGGTGATGGGCGTCAACCAGACCATCATGGCCGCCCTGGCCATGGTGACCATCGCCGCCCTGATCGACGCGCCCGGCCTCGGCAAGACCGTCGTCCAGGCCCTGCAGTCGCTCGACGTCGGCACGGCCTTCAACGCAGGGCTCGCCATCGTCGTCATGGCCATCGTGCTCGACCGGGTCACCACCGCGGCGGCCGCACGCACCGAGACGGCCCGGCGCGCGGGCGGCCACCTCCTGAAGTGGCGCCGCCCGCTGCTGGTGGCGGGCGGGATCGCGGCCGCCGTCCTGGTCTACCTGTCGCACACCTATGTGTGGGCGGCCGAGTTCCCCGGCAGCGGCAGCACCGGCAGCCACATCGCGAGCGCGGCCGACACGACGACCACGTGGCTGCAGGACCACCTCTCCGGGCTGACCAACGGCATCCGTGACGTGATCACCAACGGCCTGCTGAACCCGTTCCAGACGCTGCTCACGGACTCCCCGTGGTGGCTCGTCGGCGTCACCCTGGTCGCGCTCGGCGCGGTCCTCGGCGGCCGGCTTGCCGCGGTGACGGCCGCCGTGTGCGTCGGGCTGCTCGTCGGCACCGGGCTGTGGTCGGACAGCATGACCACCCTCGCCTCCACCGCCGTGGCCACCGTGCTGGTGATGCTGTTCGGCGTCGTCTTCGGTGTGTGGATGGGGCGCAGCCAACTCGTGGACCGGATCGTGCGGCCCAGCCTGGACGCCGCGCAGGTCATGCCGCCGTTCGTGTATCTCGTGCCGTTCCTGGCCCTCTTCGGTGCCACCCGGTTCACCGCGATCGTCGCGGCCGTCGTCTACGCGGCGCCCGTCGCGATCAAGATCATCGCGGACGGTGTGCGGAACGTGTCCGAGTCCACCGTCGAGGCGGCCACCTCCGCCGGGTGCAACACCTGGCAGATCATCACCAAGGTCCAACTGCCGATGGCACGCAGCGCCCTGACCCTGGCGACCAACCAGGGTCTGATCTATGTGCTGTCGATGGTTGTGGTGGGCGGCCTGGTAGGGGCAGGCGCCCTCGGCTACGACGTCGTGGCCGGATTCTCGCAGGGACAGCTGTACGGAAAGGGGCTGGCGGCTGGGCTCGCCATCGTACTGCTGGGAGTCATGTTCGACCGGATCACTCAGGCTGCGGCGCGACGCACCAGGGCATAAGGAGCACGACACCATGGCAAGACACTGGCGAGCCGGCGCGGCCGGCCTGGCCGTCCTCGGCCTCACCCTCACGGCCTGCTCGGGGGCGAAGGTCGGCGACAGCAGCTCCGCGGGCTCGAAGTCCGCGGGCGGGAAATGCGGCGGCTTCAACCTGGCCGTGAACCCGTGGGTCGGCTACGAGGCGGACGCGGCGGTCGTCGCGTACGTGGCGCAGCACGACCTCGGCTGCACGGTCAACAAGAAGGACCTGAAGGAGGAGATCGCCTGGCAGGGCTTCGGGACCGGCGAGGTCGACGCGGTCCTGGAGAACTGGGGCCACGACGATCTGAAGGCGAAGTACATCGCCGGGCAGAAGACCGCCGTCGAGGCGGGCTCCACGGGCAACAAGGGCGTCATCGGCTGGTTCGTGCCGCCGTGGCTGGCCAAGGCCCACCCGGACATCACCGACTGGAAGAACCTCGACAAGTACGCCGGCAACTTCAAGACCTCCGAGTCGGGCGGCAAGGGCCAGCTGCTCGACGGCGACCCGTCGTACGTCACCAACGACGCCGCCCTGGTGAAGAACCTCAAGCTGAACTTCAAGGTGGTGTACGCGGGCAGCGAGACCGCGCTCATCCAGGCCTACCGCACCGCCGAGAAGAACAAGCAATGGGTGATCGGCTACTTCTACGAACCGCAGTGGTTCCTGTCGGAAGTGCCGCTCGTGAAGGTCAACCTGCCCGCGTACACCAAGGGCTGCGACGCCGACGCGGCCAAGGTGGCCTGTGACTATCCCGTCTACGACCTGGACAAGATCGTCAGCGCACAGTTCGCCAAGTCGGGCAGCCCGGCGTACAAGCTGGTCAAGAACTTCCACTGGACGAACGACGACCAGAACACCGTGGCCAAGTACATCGCCGTGGACAAGATGTCGGACGACGCGGCGGCCAAGAAGTGGGTCGACGCCAACCGCGACAAGGTCGACGCCTGGCTGAAGTAGCGGAAGGTCGGGAAGGGGCCGGCCGAGGACGCCCGGCGGGCGGTGTGCACGCGTGCGCACCGCCCGCCGGGCATTGCCGTTCTCCGGGCCGTCCGCCCGGCCGTTCTCCGGGCTGTTTTCCGACGTCACCGACCCCTTGACACCCCTCACGACGACGGGCACATTGAGTTGCGTAACCTGAATTATGTTGCGCAACAAGCAACTGAACCGGTCTCAAGTTCGGAGGTTGGGCGATGGCGGGACCCCGAGTGGTGATCATCGGAGCGGGTGTCGTGGGAGCGGCCCTGGCGGACGAGATCTCCGCACGCGGCTGGACCGAAGTGACCGTGGTCGACCAGGGCCCCCTCCCGGCCACCGGAGGCTCCTCCTCGCACGCCCCGGGCCTGGTCTTCCAGACGAACGCCTCGAAGACCATGACCGAGCTGGCGCGCTACACCGTCGAGAAGTTCTGCTCCCTCGACGTGGACGGCAAGCCCTGCTTCCTCCAGGTCGGCGGCCTCGAGGTGGCGACCAGCCCCGAGCGGCTCGCCGAACTCCGGCGCCGTCACGGCTGGATCACCGCCTGGGGCATCGAGGCGCGCCTGCTGACCCCCGACGAATGCGTGGAGAAGCACCCGCTGGTCGACCGTGACAAGGTCCTCGGCGGCCTCCTGGTCCCCACCGACGGGCTCGCCAAGGCCGTCCTCGCCGTCGAGGCCCAGATCCGCCGGGCCACCGAGCGCGGCGTGCGCTTCCTTGCCCGCCACGAGGTCCTCGACATCCGGCAGAGCGAGGGCCGCGTCACCGCGGTGGTGACCGACCAGGGCGAGATCGAAGCCGACATCGTCGTCTGCTGCGCCGGCATCTGGGGCCCGAAGATCGCCCGCATGGTCGGGATGAACCTGCCCCTCACCCCGCTCGCCCACCAGCTCGCCTGGACCGGCCCGGTCCCCGCCCTCGCCGGCCAGACCGAGGAGGCCGTCCGCCCGATCCTGCGCCACCAGGACGCCGACCTCTACTACCGCGACCGCTACGACGGCCTCGGCATCGGCTACTACGGCCACCGCCCCATGCCGGTCTCCGCCGACGACATCCTCTCCGTGGACGAGGCCGAGGAGATGCCCTCGGTGCTGAAGTTCACCGAGGAGGACTTCGAGGACGCCTGGACCGAGACGCAGTCCCTGCTGCCGGCGACCAAGGAGGCGAAGGTCGAGGAGGGCATCAACGGCCTGTTCTCCTTCACCACCGACGGCTGCCCGCTGCTCGGCGAGTCCCCGGACGTCAAGGGCTTCTGGGTCGCCGAGGCCGTGTGGGTCACCCACTCCGCGGGCGTCGGCCGCGCCGTCGCCGAATGGCTGGTCGACGGCTACTGCTCCTCCTTCGACCTGCACGAGTGCGACGTCAACCGCTTCGAGCCGCACCAGCTCTCGCCGGAGTACGTCCTGGCCCGTGACTGCCAGAACTTCGTCGAGGTCTACGACATCATCCACCCCCTCCAGCCGACCGGCGACCCGCGCCCGATCCGCACCAGCCCCTTCCACGCCCGCCAGCAGCAACACGGCGCGTTCTTCCTGGAGGCGAACGGCTGGGAGCGCCCCCAGTGGTACGAGGCCAACGCATCCCTGGTCGAAGGCCGCGACATCCCCACCCCCAACGACTGGGCCGCCCGCTACTGGTCGCCCATCGTCGGCGCCGAGGCCCAGGTCACCCGCGAGAAGGCCGCCCTGTACGACATGACCGCCCTCAAGCGCCTGGAAGTCAGCGGCCCCGGTGCCGCCGACTTCCTGGAGGGTCTGGTCACCGGCAAGGTCGCCAAGTCCGTCGGCTCGGTGACGTACACGCTGCTCCTGGACCACGACGGCGGCATCCGCAGCGACATCACCGTCGCCCGGCTGGCCCGCGACCGCTTCCAGGTCGGCGCCAACGGCAACCTGGACCTCGACTGGTTCACCCGCCACCTGCCCGCCGACGGGACGGTCCAGGTCCGCGACATCACCGCCGGCACCTGCTGCATCGGCCTGTGGGGCCCGCTCGCCCGCGAGGTCCTCCAGCCCCTCACCGACGCGGACTTCTCCAACGAGGGCCTGAAGTACTTCCGCGCCAAGCACGCCTACATCGGCAGCGTCCCGGTCACGGCGATGCGTCTGTCGTACGTCGGCGAGCTCGGCTGGGAGCTCTACACCACCGCCGACCAGGGCCGGAAGCTGTGGGACACCCTGTGGGCCGCGGCCGAGCCGGTGGGCGGAATCATCGCCGGCCGGGGCGCCTTCAACAGCCTCCGCCTGGAGAAGGGTTACCGCTCCTTCGGCACCGACATGACCTACGAGCACGACCCCTACGAGGCCGGCGTCGGCTTCGCCGTCAAGCTCGACAAGGGCGGCTTCATCGGCAAGGCCGCGCTGGAGCGGCGCAAGACCGACGTCCGGCGCAGGCTCAGCTGCCTCACCATCGACGATCCGCGGGCGATCGTCATGGGCAAGGAGCCGGTGTACGACGGCGACCGCGCCGTCGGCTACGTCACCAGCGCCGCGTACGGCTACACGATCGGCAAGGGCATCGCCTACGCGTGGCTCCCCGCCGAGCTGGCCGAGCCGGGTACGACCGTGCACATCGGCTACTTCGACCAGCGTGTCGAGGCGGTCGTCGCCGAAGAGCCCCTGTCCGACCCGACCATGTCCCGCCTCCGTGGCTAGTCCTGGACAAGGAGCACCGCCGGTGACCGCACAACTCCTCGACGGCAAGGCCACCGCCGCCGCCATCCGCCGTGAACTCGCCGAGCGCGTGGCCAAGTTGACCGCCCTGACCGGCCGGCCGCCCGGCCTCGGTACCGTCCTCGTCGGCGACGACCCCGGCAGCCGCGCCTACGTCGCAGGCAAGCACCGCGACTGCGCGCAGGTCGGCGTCGCCTCCCTCCGCCGCGAACTGCCCGCCGACGCCACCCAGCGACAGGTCGAGGACGTCATCGACGACCTCAACGCCGACCCCGCCTGCACCGGCTACATCGTCCAGCTGCCGCTGCCGCGCCACCTGGACGCGGGCGCCGTCCTCGCCCGCATGGACCCGGCCAAGGACGCCGACGGACTCCACCCGGTCAACCTCGGCCGCCTCGTCCTCGGCGTCGACGCCCCACTGCCGTGCACCCCGCGCGGCATCGTGGAACTGCTCCGCCGCCACGACGTACCGATCGCCGGAGCCCGGGTGTGCGTGGTCGGCCGCGGCATCACGGTCGGACGGCCCATCGGGCTGCTGCTCACCCGCCGCTCCGAGAACGCCACCGTCACCCTGTGCCACACCGGAACCAAGGGCCTGGCCTGGCACGTGCGCGAGGCGGACATCGTCGTCGCCGCGGCCGGCTCGCCCGGACTGATCACCAAGGACATGCTGCGCCCCGGCGCGGCCGTCCTGGATGTCGGCATCACCCGCACCGAGCACGGGCTCGTCGGCGACATCCACCCGGAGGCCGCCGAGGTCGCCGGCCGGCTCGCGCCGATGCCCGGAGGTGTGGGCCCCATGACCCGAGCGATGCTCCTCGCGAATGTCGTCGAGGCCGCCGAGAGGAACGCGATCACCGTATGAACGCCCTGAACACCCGCCTCGCGGAGCTTGACCCCGAGGTCCACGAAGCCCTGCTCGCCGAGCTGCACCGGCAGCAGTCCACCCTGGAGATGATCGCCTCCGAGAACTTCGCGCCCACGGCCGTGATGGAGGCACAGGGCTCGGTCGCGACCAACAAGTACGCCGAGGGCTACCCCGGCCGCCGCTACTACGGCGGATGCGAACACGTCGACGTCACCGAACGCCTGGCCATGGAGCGCGTGAAGTCCCTCTTCGGGGCGGCCTACGCCAACGTCCAGCCGCACTCGGGCGCCCAGGCCAACACCGCCGTGTTCTTCGCCCTTCTCCAGCCCGGCGACACGATTCTCGGCCTCGACCTCGCGCACGGCGGCCACCTCACCCACGGCATGCGCATCAACTACAGCGGCAGGATGCTCAACGTCGTGCCGTACCACGTCTCCGAGGCGGACAACCTCGTGGACATGGACGAGGTGGAGCGGCTCGCCAAGGAGAACAGGCCCAAGATGATCATCGCGGGCTGGTCGGCGTACCCCAGGCAGCTGGACTTCGCGGCCTTCCGCCGGATCGCCGACGAAGTCGGTGCCCTCCTCATGGTCGACATGGCCCACTTCGCGGGCCTGGTCGCCGCCGGACTGCACCCGAGCCCCGTCCCGCACGCGCACGTGGTCACCACCACCACGCACAAGACACTCGGCGGGCCCCGCGGCGGAGTCATCCTCACCAACGACGCCGGCCTCGCCAAGAAGATCAACTCGGCGGTCTTCCCCGGCATGCAGGGAGGCCCGCTGGAGCACGTCATCGCGGCCAAGGCCGTCTCCTTCAAGGTCGCGGCCTCGCCCGAGTTCTCCGAGCGCCAGGCCCGCACCCTGGCCGGCGCCCGCATCCTCGCCGAACGCCTCACCCGGCCCGACGCGGCCGCAGCCGGAGTGAAGGTGCTGACCGGCGGAACCGACGTCCACCTGGTCCTCGTCGACCTGCGGGACTCCGAACTCGACGGCAAGCGGGCCGAGGACCTGCTGCACGAGATCGGCATCACCGTCAACCGCAACGCCGTCCCCTTCGACCCGCGCCCGCCCATGGTCACCTCCGGCCTGCGCATCGGCACCCCGGCGCTCGCCACCCGGGGCTTCACCGAGGCGGACTTCGCCGAGGTCGCCGACGTGATCGCGCTGGCCCTCCAGCCCGAGCCGGACGTGGCCGCCCTGCGCGCCCGCACCGAGGCGCTGGCCGCCAAGCACCCGCTCTATCCGCACCTCTCGCACGACGGAGACGCCCGATGAGCCCCCGCACCCCCGGCGCCGACCTGCCCGACCACCCGGACTGGCTCTGGCGCACCCCCGAACCCAAGCGGTCGTACGACGTGGTGGTCGTGGGCGGCGGCGGCCACGGCCTGGCCACCGCCCACTACCTGGCGAAGAACCACGGCATCACCAACGTCGCCGTGCTCGAGAAGGGCTGGCTCGCGGGCGGCAACATGGCCCGCAACACCACGATCATCCGCTCCAACTACCTGTGGGACGAGAGCGCGGGCATCTACGAGCACGCCCTCAAGCTCTGGGAGGGCCTGGAGGAGGAGCTCGACTACCCGATCCTCTTCTCCCAGCGCGGCGTGCTGAACCTCGCCCACAGCCTGCAGGACGTCCGCGACAGCGTCCGCCGGGTCGAGGCCAACCGGCTCAACGGAGTCGACGCCGAGTGGCTCGACGCCGACCAGGTCGAAGAGGTCTGCCCGATCGTCAACACCTCACCCGACGTGCGCTACCCGGTCCTCGGCGGCACCTACCAGCCGCGTGCCGGCATCGCCAAGCACGACTACGTGGCCTGGGGCTTCGCCCGCTCAGCGGACGCCGCCGGCATCGACATCATCCAGAACTGCGAGGTCACCGGCCTGGACATGGCCGGCGGCCGGGTGGTCGGCGTCCAGACCACGCGCGGTCCGATCGCGGCCGGCAAAGTGGCCCTGTGCTCGGCCGGCCACACCTCGGTCCTCGCCGCCATGGCGGACATCGAACTCCCGCTCCAGAGCCACCCGTTGCAGGCACTCGTCTCCGAACTCCTGGAGCCGGTCCACCCGACGGTGGTCATGTCCAACGCGGTCCACGTGTACGTCAGCCAGGCGCACAAGGGCGAACTGGTGATGGGCGCGGGCATCGACGCGTACAACTCCTACACCCAGCGCGGCGCGTTCCACATCATCGAGGACCAGATGTCGGCGGCCCTGGAACTCTTCCCCGTTTTCGCCCGCGCCCACGTACTGCGCACCTGGGGCGGCATCGTCGACGTCAGCCCCGACGCCTCGCCCATCGTCGGCCTCACCCCGGTCGACAACCTCTACGTCAACTGCGGCTGGGGGACAGGCGGATTCAAGGCCACCCCGGGAGTCGGCTGGGTCTACGCCCACACCATCGCCCACGACACCCCGCACGCCCTGAACGCCCCCTTCTCGCTCGACCGTTTCACCACCGGCGCGCTCGTCGACGAGCACGGCGCTGCCGCGGTGGCCCACTAGGGAGCCGAACCATGCTGCTGATCCCCTGCCCGTGGTGCGGGCCCCGTGACGAGGCCGAGTTCCACTACGGCGGCCAGGCCCACGTCCCCTACCCCGAGGACCCCGCCGCCCTCAGCGACGAGGAGTGGGCGCGCTACCTGTTCTTCCGCGACAACCCCAAGGGCCCGTTCGCCGAGCGGTGGAGCCACGCGGCAGGCTGCCGCCGGTGGTTCAACGCGGTGCGGGACACGGCGACCAACGAGGTCCTCGCCGTCTACAGGATGGGGGAGTCGCGTCCGGAGACGGTGGGGCCGCGTCCGGTGACTTCTCAGCCGGCTTCGGCCGCATCAGCCCGTCCGGGGGTACCCCCTCTGGGGGAGCGCGAGGACGAGGCCGTTCAGGCCGAACGGGGGCCCGGGGGCGCAGTCCCCAGCGCGCTCGAAGGGGCGGAGCCCCTTCAGGACGGGACGGGCAGGGGCGGCGGGGGCGAACCATTCCGCACCCCCACCGGCGGCCGAATCGACCGCGACGCCCCCCTCACCTTCACCTTCGACGGCATCGCACACCAGGGCCACCGGGGCGACACCCTGGCCTCCGCCCTCCTGGCCAATGGCGTCATCCAGGCCGCCACCAGCATCAGGCTCGGGCGCCCCCGCGGCATCTTCTCGGCCGGTGGGGAGGAACCCAACGCGGTCGTCCAGATCGAGGAGCCCTTCCCCGAGCCCATGCTCCCCGCCACGACCGTCGAGCTCTACGACGGCCTCGTCGCGAGCAGCCTCCCGGGCCAGGGCCGGCTCGCCACCGAACCCGACCCCGCCCGCTACGACGCCGTACACGCACACTGCGACCTCCTGGTCGTCGGCGCGGGCCCGGCCGGCCTGGCCGCCGCCGAGGCGGCGGCGCACACCGGTGCACGTGTCATCCTCGCCGACGACCAGCCGGAGCCCGGCGGCAGCCTGCTCGGCACCGGCGAGCACCTCGACTGGGTCCAGGCGACGCGCGCACGGCTCGAAGCGGCCCCCGAGGTACGCGTCCTGCGCCGCACCACCGTCTTCGGCCACTACGACGACAACCACCTGCTCGCCGTCGAGCGCCGCACCAGCCACCTCGGCGCCGATGCCCCGGCGAACGTCTCCCGCGAGCGGGTCTGGCGGATCCGGGCGCGGCGCGTGGTCCTCGCGACCGGCGCCCACGAGCGTTCGCTGGCGTTCGGCGACAACGACCGCCCCGGCGTGATGCTGGCCTCCTCGGCCCGGACGTACCTCCACCGGTACGCCGTGCTGCCCGGCCGGCACGCGGTCGTGTTCACCACCAACGACAGCGCCTACGCCGCCGCACTCGACCTGGCGGCGGCGGGCGTGGACCTCGCAGCGATCGTCGACACCCGGCCCGAGCCGGGGGAGTGGGCGGAGCGTGCCCGGTCCGCCGGAATCGAGGTGCTGGCCGGACACGCGGTCACCGGCACGGAGGGCGGGGCCCGCCTCACCGCCGTGACGGTGGCCCCGTACGGGGAGGCCGCCGGAGACCGGCAGTCCACCGGACAGCGGGAGTTCGCCGTCGACCTGCTCCTCGTCTCCGGCGGCTGGAACCCGGTCGCGCACCTGTTCAGCCAGTCGGGCGGCAAGCTCCGTCACGACGACGCGCTCGGCACGTTCGTGCCCGGCAGCGGTCGTCAGGCGGTGGAGGTCGCGGGCAGCGCGAACGGCGCCTTCGACCTCGCCACGGTCCTCGCACAGGGCGCGGCGGCCGGCGCCCGAGCCGTCGAGGCGGAGGGCTACACGGCCGGGACGCCCGCCCTCCCGGCCGTGGCCGCCCAGCCGTACACCCCGCCCACGCAGGTCTTCACCATCCCGACCGGCACCGGCGCCCCCCGGTTCGTCGACCTCCAGCGCGACGTCACGGTCGACGACCTCGCGCGGGCGACGGGCGCGGGCCTGCGCTCGGTGGAGCACACCAAGCGCTACACCACCGCCGGCACCGGGGGCGACCAGGGCAGGACGGCCGGCGTGCTGGCGAGCGGGGTCGTCGCCGAACTCCTCGGCGTGGACATCTCGGCGCTCGGCCTGCCGACCTTCCGGCCGCCGTACACCCCGGTCTCCTTCGCCGCCCTCGCGGGGCGCGACCGTGGCGCGCTGAGCGACCCGGTCCGTACGACGGCCCTGCACGGGTGGCACGTGGGGCACGGCGCGCTGTTCGAGAACGTCGGCCAGTGGAAGCGGCCCTGGTACTATCCCCAGGACGGCGAGGACATGGAGACCGCCGTGCTGCGCGAGTGCCGTGCGGCCCGCGGGGGCGTGGCCTTCATGGACGCCTCCACCCTCGGCAAGATCGACGTGCAGGGCCCGGACGCGGCGGTCTTCCTCGACCTGCTCTACACCAACATGATGAGCACCCTGAAGGTCGGCATGATCCGCTACGGCGTGATGTGCCGCCTGGACGGGATGGTCTTCGACGATGGCACGGTCATCCGGCTCGCCCAGGACCGCTTCCTGGTCACCACCACGACCGGCAACGCGGCGGCCGTCCTGGACTGGATGGAGGAGTGGCTGCAGACCGAGTGGCCCGAACTGCAGGTCCACTGCACCTCGGTCACGGAGCAGTGGGCCACCGTTGCCCTCGTCGGCCCGCGCTCCCGTGCGGTGCTCGGTTCGCTCGCACCCCAACTGTCCGTGAGCAACGAGGACTTCCCGTTCATGGCGTGGCGGGACACGACCGTCGCCGGCATCGACGCGCGCGTGTGCCGGATCAGCTTCTCCGGCGAACTCGCCTACGAGATCAACGTGTCACCGTGGGACGCCCTCGCACTGTGGGAGGCGCTGTACGAGGCCGGGGCCCCGTACGGCATCACCCCCTACGGCACCGAGACCATGCACGTCCTCCGCGCCGAGAAGGGCTACCCGATCGTCGGCCAGGACACCGACGGCACGGTCACCCCGCAGGACCTCGGCATGGGCTGGGCGGTGTCGAAGAAGAAGCCCGACTTCATCGGCAAGCGCTCCTACGGCCGCCCCGACACCGTCCGTCCCGACCGCAAGCACCTCGTCGGGCTGCTCCCCGAGGACCCGGCCGTCTTCCTCCCGGAGGGCACGCACCTGGTCCCCGACGGCGAACTGCCCGCCCCGCCCGTGCCGATGCTCGGCCATGTCACCTCCAGCTACCGGAGCGCGGCGCTCGGCCGGACCTTCGCACTGGCCCTGATCAAGGGCGGCCGGGACCGGATCGGCGACCGACTCTTCGCACCCGTCGGCGACCGGCTGGTCCCGGTGACCGTCGCAAGCCCCGTCCTCTACGACCCCGAGGGAGCCCGCCGCGATGGCTGACACCGCCCTGACCGCATGGCAGCGCAGCCCCCTGGCCGACGCCGCCCACCGCCTGGCCGCCGCGACGCGCTCCTCCCGGGGCGCGATCCGCCTGGCCGAACTCCCCTTCCTGGCCCAGGTGAACGTCCGCCTCGACGCCAAGGGCCCGGCGGCGGACGCCGTCGGACTCGCCCTGGGCTTCCAACTGCCCCTGGAACCCAACACCGTCGTGCACGCGGGGGACGTGACCGCGGTGTGGCTCGGCCCCGACGAATGGCTGGTGGTCGGCCGGCGGGGCACCGAGCGGGACCTGGAGAGCCGGATCCGCTCGGCGGCGGACGAACCGGTCTCCGTCACCGACGTCTCGGCCCAGCGCACCACCCTGCTGGTCGCCGGGCCCCGCGCTCGCGACCTGTTGGCCCACGGCTGCGCGCTGGACCTGCACCCGCGTGCCTTCGGCCCCGGTCGCTGCGCCCAGACGACGCTGGCCCGCACCCAGGTCGTCCTGGTGGCCCGCGACGAGCCCAGGGCCGGCTTCTGGGTACTGGTGCGCTCCTCCTTCGCCGGCTACCTGGCGGACTGGCTCCTGGACGCGGCCGTCGAATACCGGTGAGCGGCCCGGCAGGGCGGCGGAGCTGACTCGGAGGTGCCGGGCAGACGCGGACAGCCGGCCCGGCACCGCCGTTCCCCGGCCGGTTTCGGCGACCGCGTCTCCACCGGCCTCCTCGATGTGACCAGCGATGCCGCCCTGGAGTCCGCGCGCTTCCGGGCGGTCTGTGCGGACTTCGAGGTGCGGCTGACCTGAGCCCGCTCGGCGGAACTACGCGAGGAGCCGGTGCCCGCGCCGGTGCCTGCCTGATCGTCGGCCCGGGCTGGGCTTCGCCAAGGTGCCCGAGCACAGCTGGGAGCTGCTGCCCTGGCAATGAACGGGCCTCAGCCCACGTAGCCCATCCGGTGGCTGATCTCCTCCGCACCCTTGATCAGCAGGGGTGCCAGCTCGTGGATGCGCTCCTCGGTGAAGCGGTAGGCGGGGCCGGAGGCGCTGAGGGCGGCGATGACCTCGCCGTGATGGGAACGGATCGGGGCCGCCATGGCGTGCAGTCCGATCTCGAGTTCCTCCAGCGTCACCGCGTACCCGCGTTCGCGCGCCTCGGTGAGGTTCTTCTCCAGCTTCGTCCGGGCGGTCAGGGTGTGCGGGGTGTGCTTCCGCAGCCCGGAGGCCGCGAGCACCTCGGCACGCTCCTGCGTGGGCAGGTGTGCGAGCAGGATCTTGCCGCTGGACGTGGCGTGCACCGGGGTGAGCTGCCCGACCCAGTTGTGGGTGCCGACGGCGCCCGGTCCGCGCACCTGGTACAGATTGACGGCGTAGTGCTCCTGGAGGACGGCGATGTTGACGGTCTCGCCGATCTCCTCGCTGAGCCGCTCGCACACCTCCCGGCCCTGCTGTGTGATGTCGAGGCGGCCCGTGACCGCCCCGGCCAGGCGCACGATGCCGAAGCCGAGCCGGTACTTGCCGCGCTCCGCGGTCTGCTCGACCAGACCACGTGCCTCCAGTGCGCCGAGCAGACGGAACGCCGTCGACTTGTGCACGTCGATCTCGGCGGCGACCTCGCTGACACCCGCCTCGCCGCGCTGGGCGAGGATCTCCAGGACGCTGACGGCACGGTCGACGGACTGCACCCCGTTCACCGCCGGTGCAGCTGTTTCGCTATCTGCGGCGTGGTTGCTCATAGCGCAACTATACGCACTGCCGTCCCGTGCGGCCCACGCGTCGCGGAGGAAGGACAGAGGGAGGCTATACGACGGCTCCCCGGGAGGGGAGCCGTCGTCGGTGGTTCGCCGGGCCGCGCTCTGGGCGGTGTCAGTGGAAGACGACCGTGCAGTTGCCGTTGGACAGCACACGGCTCTCGCTGTGCCACTGCACGGCGCGCGAGAGGACCCGGGCCTCGACATCGCGGCCCATGGCGACCAACTCGTCCGGCGTGTGGGAGTGGTTCACGCGGACGACGTCCTGTTCGATGATCGGGCCTTCGTCGAGGTCGGGGGTGACGTAGTGCGCCGTGGCCCCGACGAGTTTGACCCCGCGCCGGTGCGCCTGCACGTACGGCCGGGCGCCCTTGAAGCTCGGCAGGAAGGAATGGTGGATGTTGATGGCCCGGCCGTCGAGTCGCTTGCACAGGTCGTCGGAGAGGATCTGCATGTAGCGGGCGAGCACCACCAGGTCGACGTCGATCTCGGCGACGAGCTCCAGCAGCCGGGCCTCCGCCTCGCCCTTGGTCTGCGGGGTCACCGGGACGTGGTGGAAGGGGATGCCGTAGTTCCGCGCCAGTGGCTCGAATTCGCGGTGGTTGGAGACGATCGCCGGGATCTCGATGTTCAGCGAGCCCGTGGACTGGCGGAAGAGCAGGTCGTTCAGGCAGTGACCGAACTTCGACACCATGATCAGGGTGCGGGTCGGGGTGGAGGCGTCGCGCAGCTGCCACGTGATCCGGTACGCCTCCGCGACGGGGCCGAAGCCGGTGTGCAGGTGCTCCAGGCGTGTGGCCGGGTCCGAGACCTCGAAGTGCACCCGCATGAAGAAGCGGTCCTGCAGACGGTCGTCGAACTGCTGGCTCTCGAGGATGTTGCCTGAGTGACTCACGAGGAAGCTGGTGACGGCGTGGACGAGTCCGGCCCGGTCGGGGCACGAGAGGGTGAGGACGAACTCGCGGCCGGGCTGCGGGCGAGGAGACATGACATCCTCCGTTAGTGCGCAATACGCAACGATGAGAGTGATACGCAACATGTTTCCGGTGCAGATGGTGCCGGGTCAAGAGGCGCGTTCTGCTTGGTACAAGAAGATGCGCCATGCGCAACAACTCTTGTCTTCGCGGGTGCCGTGGAGCCGTCGCGTACGCCGCTGCACGCCACCTGCCCCCGGTATCGCCCGTCCATCTGCCACCTCACGGTGTTGCGCGATGCGCAATTCTCTTCGCCATCGGGGACTGCTGCCTCCCTTCCCCTTGACAGTGACCCGAAGCACCGGGAAGCATGTTGCGTATAGCGAATGATGTTGTGTCATCTGAGACATGCGGGTGAGGCAACCAATTCGAGCCATCCATTCGAGACCGTCACCTCTCACGCCGTCGCCGTACGGGCTGTCACCGTGCGGCCGACGGCTCCACATCCTCGGAGAGCCCGCATGAGGAGCATCACCGTCGTCGGGGCGTCACTGGCAGGCCTGAGCACGGTCCGCGCGCTGCGCGCACAGGGCTACGACGGCGGGATCGTCGTCGTCGGCGAGGAGCGGCACGCCCCCTACGACCGGCCGCCGCTGTCCAAGGACTTCCTCAAGGGCGACATCGACGCCGACGCCCTCGCCCTCGGCGATGCGGACGAGTACGCGGACCTGGACGTGCAGTGGCTGCTCGGCGAGCGCGCGGTGCGGCTCGACCCCGCCGCCCGTACCGTCACTCTGGCCGGAGGCCGGCACGTGCGCACCGAAGGCGTCGTCATTGCGACCGGCGCCGCCCCGCGGACACTCCCCGGTACCGACGGCCTGGCCGGCGTCCACACCCTGCGCACCCTGGACGACGCCACCGCCCTGCGCGCCGAGCTGTTGAACGGTCTGCCCCGGGTCGTCGTCATCGGCGCCGGCTTCATCGGTGCCGAAGTGGCGTCCACCGCCCACCGGCTGGGGCTTCACGTCACCGTCGTCGAGGCGCTCGCCGTACCGCTGGAACGCCAACTGGGGCGCGAGATGGGGCTGGTGTGCTCCGCCCTCCACAGCGATCACGGGGTCGGCCTGCTGTGCGGAACCGGCGTGGCGGGACTCATCGGCGAGGACCGGGTCACCGGAGTGCGGCTGGCGGACGGGCGCGTGCTGCCCGCCGACATCGTGGTGGCCGGGGTGGGCGTACGGCCCGCCACCGACTGGCTCGCCGGTTCCGGCGTCGAGGTGGACGACGGCGTGGTGTGCGACGCCGGCTGCGCCACCGGCGTCCCGGGCGTGGTCGCCGTCGGTGACGTCGCTCGCTGCCCCAACCCGTTCACCGGACGGCACGCCCGCATCGAGCACTGGAGCAACGCCACGCAACAGGCGACGACCGCCGCCCGCACCCTGCTCTCGGGTGTGCCGGCCCCCGCCCCGGTCACCGCGCCGTACTTCTGGTCCGACCAGTACCAGGTGCGCATCCAGCTCGCCGGACACGTCGCTCCCGGCGCGGAGCCGCAGGTCGTGGACGGCGACCTCGACAGCCGTTCCTTCACCGCCGTCTACCGGCGCGAGGACACCCCGGTCGCGGTGCTCTCCCTGAACCAGCCGAAGCTGTTCAACCGGCTCCGCCGCACACTTGCCCCCGCCGCCGTACCCGCCCTCCCATGACCCTGCGCGTCAACTCCCCATCCGGTCCCACCGGGAGCTCGCCATGAGGATTCCGCGGCACCTGCGCTACGCCAGGGACCACGCGTGGCTCGTCGTGGACGAGGCCAACGCCACCGCCGGCATCACCGCGGCCGCGGCCCACCCCGGCCGGTAACCGACAACCCTCCCGCAGGGGAGTGCCCCGGGACCGCTCGGGCACTCCCGCCCACCCCACGGAGTACGGCGTGGCAATCAGCGTCTTCGACCTGTTCTCCATCGGCATCGGCCCGTCCAGCTCGCACACCGTCGGCCCGATGCGCGCCGCCGCGATGTTCGCCGCCCGGCTGAAGAAGGACGGCGCACTCGCCCAGACCGCCGCGGTACGAGCGGAGCTGTTCGGCTCCCTCGGGGCCACCGGCCACGGCCACGGCACCCCCAAGGCCGTCCTGCTCGGCCTGGAGGGCAACGAACCGCACACCGTCGACGTCACCCAGGCCGACCTGGACGTGGAGCGGATCCGCACCACCGGGCGCATCCGTCTCCTCGGCGCCGAGATCGGCTCTGGCCACGAGATCGACTTCGACGCCTCGACCCAGCTGGTCCTGCACCGTCGGCGCGCACTGCCGTACCACGCCAACGGAATGACCCTGTTCGCGTACGACGCCGACGGGCTGCCGCTGCTGGAGAAGACGTACTACTCGGTCGGCGGCGGCTTCGTCGTCGACGAGGACGCCGTGGGGGCCGACCGGATCAAGGCCGACGACACCGAGTTGGCCCACCCGTTCCGCACGGGTGACGAGCTGCTGCGACTCACCCGTGACACCGGCCTGTCATTCTCCGCGCTGATGCTGGAGAACGAGAAGGCCTGGCGCACCGAGGACGAGATCCGCACGGGTCTGCTGGAGATCTGGCGGGTCATGGAGGGCTGCGTCTCCCGCGGCCTGTCCCGCGAGGGCATCCTCCCCGGCGGCCTGAAGGTCCGTCGGCGGGCCGCGGCGGCGGCCCGGGCGCTGCGCAGCGAGGGCGGCCCGGCGAGCAGCGCGATGGAGTGGGTGACGCTCTACGCGATGGCGGTGAACGAGGAGAACGCCGCCGGCGGCCGGGTCGTGACCGCCCCGACGAACGGCGCGGCCGGCATCATCCCGGCGGTCCTGCACTACTACCGGAACTTCGTGCCCGGCGCCGACGAGGACGGCATCGTCCGCTTCCTCCTCGCCGCCGGCGCCATCGGCATGCTCTTCAAGGAGAACGCCTCCATCTCCGGCGCCGAGGTCGGCTGTCAGGGCGAGGTCGGCTCCGCCTGCTCGATGGCGGCGGGCGGCCTCGCCGAGGTGCTGGGCGGCTCCCCGGAGCAGGTGGAGAACGCGGCCGAGATCGGCATGGAGCACAACCTCGGCCTGACCTGCGACCCGGTCGGCGGCCTGGTCCAGATCCCGTGCATCGAGCGCAACGGCATGGCCGCGGTCAAGGCCGTGACCGCCGCCCGGATGGCCCTGCGCGGCGACGGCCGCCACCACGTCTCCCTCGACAAGGTGATCAAGACCATGAAGGAGACCGGCGCCGACATGAAGGTCAAGTACAAGGAGACGGCCCGCGGCGGACTCGCCGTCAACGTCATCGAGTGCTGAGCAGGCGGATGGAGGCCCGGTGGGACGGCGGACGCGTACGCCACGGCGCTGCACGAGCGCCGCCTGCTCAGGCGAGCCCCGGCCCGGTCCCGGCGGCACCCCTCCCGAGGCCGCCCGGCCGATCACTGCTGCACCTCTTCCGGCACCCCGACGACGAGAGATCCGTCGCACCGCTCAACTCGAGCTGTCTGAACGGGCGTTGTGCGCCCGGTGGTCACCCTCGTCCGGCCCCTGGAGTGCCGTGGCGAAGTCTCCGCCGCGAGCTCCCTGTGGCTTGAATGGCTCAGAGCTGACTGAGAGGTGGCCGTGTAAGGCTGGCGCGCGCCCACACCCCCCTCAGGAGCCCCTGGATGACTCTGATCAACGGTCTGCCCGCCCATGTCCTGTTCGTCCACGTGGTCGTCGTGCTGATACCCCTCACCGCGCTGGCTCTGGTGACGGCCGCGCTCTGGCCGCGCGCCGCCCGGCGGCTGGGCGTCCTGCTCCCGGTGCTCGCCTTCGTGGCCCTGGCCGGCGTGCCGCTGACCACGCACGCCGGAGAGTGGCTCGAACGACACGTGGAGGATGACGCCCTGGTACGCCGGCACACCGAGCTGGGCGACGGACTGCTGCCGTGGGCGCTGGGCCTGTTCGTACTGGCGGCGGTCGTGTGGTGGGCGGGGCGGCGCACTCCCGCCGAGCCCGGACAGGGCAACGGCACGCGCTGGTCCGCCCTGCCGGTACGGATCGTCGTCGGTGTGCTCTCGCTGGCCGTCGCGATGGGAGCGGTCGTGGACGTCTACCGGATCGGCGACTCCGGAGCCAAGGCCGCCTGGCACGACGCCTACTCGAAGACGGCGACGGGGTCGAAGGACCACAACGGCTGATCCGGCGCCCACTGCTCGGCCAGGGCCCCGGCGCGGAGTTCCGCGCCGGGGCCCTCGGCGTCCCTGCCGTACCGCCGGTTCTCGTGGCGTCCTTCCCGCCCTGTCATGCCGTGACGGAGCCGTGGGTCCGGGTGCCGTGGCGGTCCGGTGCCGGACGACGCCCTCCGCCGGGCGGGTGGAGCCGCTCATGGTGTCTCTCGCCGTGCTGTGCGTGCCGACAATGTGCGAGGTCGCGGACGCCGTGCCGCCCTTTCGAGCCTGTCGCGACCCGTCGGCCGGCCGTTCGTCCGTCCCGGGGCCGAAGGACCCCCGGCCCGGCCCGAGTGGCCCGTGGCGCCCTCGGCCGGACGGGCCCACGCTGGGAGCAGAAGCCACGAAGGGAGCCGGTGCGATGACCTCCACCACCACCATGAGCGCGGCTCTTGAGCCCATGCACCGCGAACGGCTGCTGCGCCTGGCCCACGACGTCTCCTTCGAGGCCGGGACCCGTCTGTTCGAGGAGGGCCGGCGCGCCGACCGGTTCTGGATCGTGCGCACCGGCACCGTCGCCCTCGACCTGCACATACCGGGCCGCCGGACCGCCGTCATCGAGACCCTCGGCTACGGCGAACTGGTCGGCTGGTCCTGGCACTTCCCGCCGTACCTCTGGCACCTGGGCGCCGAGGCCATGAGCCCGGTGCGGGCCTGGGAGTTCGACGCCGAGGCCGTACGGGCGACGTGCGCGGAGGACCCGGAATTCGGGCGCGCGATCGCCGTCTGGGTCGGGCGTGTGGTCGCCCAGCGGCTGCATGCCTCCCGGGTCCGGCTGCTCGACCTCTACGCCCCCTACGGCAGCGGCAGTCTGACGTGACCCCGGTCCTGTGAGGAGAGCGCGATGGACAGCAGCCCGCACCGGGTGAGCGACGTGATGACGCGAGCCGCCGTCGCCGTGGGCCGCAAGGCTCCGTTCAAGGAGATCGTCGAGCGCATGGAGCAGTGGCAGGTCAGCGCCCTGCCCGTGCTGGAGGGCGACGGCCGGGTGGTCGGCGTGGTGTCCGAGGCCGACCTGCTGCCCAAGGAGGAGTTCCGGGACAGCGACCCGGACCGGTTCACGCAACTGCACCGGCTGCCGGACCTGGCCAAGGCGGGGGCCGTGTGCGCCGAGGAGGTGATGAGCACCCCGGCAGTCACCGTGCACGCCGACGCCGCGCTGGCCGAGGCCGCACGCATCATGGCGCTGCGGCACGTCAAACGCCTGCCCGTGGTGAACGCGGAGGGCGTGCTGGAAGGCGTGGTCAGCCGCGGGGACCTGCTGAAGGTGTTCCTGCGGCCGGACAACGACCTGGCCGACGAGATCCGGCGCGATGTCGTCGACCCGCTCTTCCCGGCCCCGGTCGAACCGGTCCACGTCGTGGTCACCGAGGGCGTCGCGACCCTGACCGGGCGGGTGCAGGACCCCGCGCGGATCCAGCTCGCCGCGCGCATGACACGCGGCGTGGAGGGCGTCGTGGGCGTGGACTGCCGGCTCACCGCGTCCGGTGCCGAGTGACGAGCCGAGTGCCGACAAGACGACAAAGCCGAGTGCCGACAAGACGACAAACCTGTGCAGGCCTGTGCGGCCGTCGGTGACGCACCGACGGCCGCATCCGCGTTCAGCCCCGCCCTCCGCTCAGGTTCCCCCACTCCGGCCCGATCTGCTTCCACTCCTCGTCCCATTCGGCCATGCGCCGCCGCACGAGCCGGGAGCGGACCACCCACCCCACGGTCCAGACAGCCGCACCGGCCGGTACGGCCACGAGGGCGCCGGTCAGGGCCGCCTGCACGGTCGCCGCCTCACCGGTGACCGGTGCCGAGACCAGATGGCCGGCGCGATCCGCCCACACGGCCACCGGGGTGCCCGCCGGGGCTCCCGGGTAGATCTGTGTCCGGCCCGTGTGCACGGATCCGTCCGGGTCCGTCCAGCGCACGGCGGCCGACACACGGCCGTCGTCGTACCCGCCGGCGGTGACAGGCGTCTTCGGCGCGTCGTCGGTGAGTACGGCGGACACGGCATGCGCCCGGGCCGCCCGCGCCGCGAACGCCGAGTCGGTGACCTGGGCCGCCACGACGCCCGCGAGGCCTCCGCCGACGAGGACGAGCAGCCAGGCGGCGAGCACGACCCAGCCCTCGACGAGGTCGCTGCGCCGCCTGAGCGGATTGCGGCGCCAGCGCCAGAGCCGTACCCGGCCGGCCGCCGTGGGAGGTTTCCGCGTCATCGTCGCCGCCTCCTGTCGTGCGCCGTCCGTCAGGGCGTGGGCGCCCTGCCGGCCTCGGGGAGGTCGGGGTCGAGGTCCGGACGGCGGGGCGGTCCGGCCAGTGCGCAGTGCACGTCCACCACGCCCGCCACGGCCCGTGCGAGCCGGGCGGCGAGCGGGACCAGGGCCGTCTCACGGACCCGGCCGGCCAGTGTCACGACACCGTCGTACACCTCCACCCGGACGGTGACGGCGCGCGGGCCGAAGAGGCGTACGACGACCTCGCGCCGGACCTCCTCGGCGATGTCCTCGTCGTCCCGCAGAAAGACCTTCAGCAGGTCGGAGCGGCTGACGATGCCACGGAGAGCGAAGTCACGGCCGACGACGGGCAGTCGCTTGACCCGGGCGCGGGCCATGAGGCGCGCGGCGTGGGCGAGCGTGGCGTCGGGCGCCACGGTGACAGCCGGGGCGGTCATCAGCTCGGCGGCGGTCACCGCGTCCGCCTTGCCGACCTCCGCGGGGTGGCGGATCTGCCCGTACCGGCCGATGTCACCGTCCTGGTACTCCTGCTTGGCCAGCAGATCACTCTCGGAGACGACGCCGACGACCCGGCCCGCATCGTCCAGCACCGGCAGGGCGCTGACCTGCCAGTCGCGCATGACCTTCACGATGTCCTTGAAGGCCGCCCCTGTGCGCAGGGCGACGACCCGGTGGGTCATCACGTCGTTCACCAGGGCCGGAGTGCCGTTCATGGCGTCCTCCAGAGGCGTGGGTGCCGTCTTCGGACACCTTCAGGCTGCGGCGGCGGAGCCGTTGGTGACATGGGCCGAGTGGTCCCGATCCCGTGCCCCCGTCGGCCCTGCGCGCCCGGCGGCGAGGGGACCGAGGACCACGCGGCCTACCCGGCGGGCAGCGGAACGTGCCAGTCCAGTGCCGAACCGCCTCCCTCGGGGCTGGTCACCTCGAGCCGTCCGCCGAGGTTGTCCGCCCGTTCGGCCATGTTGAGCAGGCCGCTGCGCCGGCCGCCGGAAGGGATGCCCACGCCATTGTCCGCGACCCGCAGACGCACCTCGCGGCCGTCGGTCGTCAGCGTCACCTGGGCCCGGTCGGCGTGGGCGTGCCGGGCGATGTTGGTGAGGGCCTCGGTCAGCACGGCGACGACATGGTCGGCGATCTCCGGCGGCACGTCGGTGTCGACCAGGCCTTCCATGCGCACGCTGGGGGCGAAGCCCAGCACGGGGGTGGCTTCGCCGGCGGCGCGGACGACCCTCGCCCGCAGTCCGCTGCTCGAGGGGCCCGTGTGCGCCCGCAACCCGAAGATCGTCGACCTGATGATCTTGATGGTCTCGTCGAGGTCGTCCACGGCCCGCAGCACCCGCTCGGCGGCCTCGGGATGTTCGATGAATCGGCCCGCGCTCTGCAGGGTCATCCCGGTGGCGAACAGCCGCTGGATGGCGAGGTCGTGCAGGTCCCGGGCGATGCGGTCGCGGTCCTCCAGCAGCGCGATCTGCTGGGCGTCATGCCTGCGGTCGGCGAGCTCCATCGCGATCGCGGCCTGGGCGGCGAACCCCTGCAGCAACTCGGTCTCCTTCTGGAGGAAGACCGGCCGGCCGGCTTCGCGGGCCACCAGCACGACGCCACGCACGCCGTTCTCGCCCGTGCCGATCGGGACGGCCACGGCGGGTCCGAGCCCATCGAAGCGCGGCGGTTCGGGGGTGATTCGCTCGTCGTGGACCACGTCGTCGCTGGTGACCGGGGCGGTCGCGGTGTACGCCAGCCCCATGAGGCTCGCGTCCATGGGCAGCACCAGTCCCCGGTGCGCCTCCGCGTCCACTCCGACGGCGATCTCCACGGTGAGCGACTTCGTGCCCTCCATGGGCATGGCGACCGCCGCCAGGGCCGAGCCCGAGATCTCCCGGGCACGCTCGGCGATCAGGTTCAGGGACTCGGCACGGTCGATGCCGGACATCAGGCTGTGGCTGATCTCCGCGTTCGCGCGCTGCCAGCGCTCGCGCAGCCTGGAGTCCTCGTACAGGCGTGCGTTGTCGATGGCCACGCCGGCGGCCACGGCCAGCGTGGACAGCACCGACTCGTCCTCCTCGTCGAACTCCCGCCCGCCGCGCTTCTCGGTCAGGTAGAGGTTGCCGAAGACCTGGTCGCGGACCCGGATCGGGACGCCGAGGAAGCTGTTCATCGGCGGGTGGCCCGGCGGGAAGCCGTAGGAGGACACGTGTGCGGAGATCTTGCCGAGCCGCAGCGGCTGCGGGTGCCGGATCAGCTCGCCGAGGATGCCGTGTCCTTCCGGATAGGGGCCGATCGCGGCGATCTGCTCCGCGGTGACGCCCACCGTGTGGAAGGCGGACAGCCGTGTGCCGTCCGGTCCGATGACGCCGAGGGCGGCGTACTCGGCGTTCACGAGCACCGCGGCCGCCTCCACGATGGAGTGCAGGACCTGCTCCAGGTCGAGCTCGCGGCCGACGGAGAGGACCGCCTCCAGCAGACCTTGCACGCGATCCTGTGTGCCGCGGGCTGCGCTGATCCGAGCCTGCAGCTCCTCCAGCAGTTCGTCGAGTTTCAGCTGCGGCAGTCGTACGCGGGGCTCCTCCGAATCGGTCACCACGTCCTCCAGTCCCCATCAGCACATGGCTCGGAACCGATGGGTCTTCCCACACCGTAGCGCCTCCCGGGCCGGGTGGGCACGGGAGGCGCGAACCGCTTCACCGGCCCGCGCCCCGCGCCGGCGCCGTTGGGCCGGTCGGGCCGCCCGGCGGGACCGAGTGCACCTCCCCCGAGGGCCTCTCCCCCGCGGGACGCTGGAGCCGTACACAGACCGCTCAGCGTAGGAGCGCCGCCATGGTCCGTCACGTGTACGACTTCCCGGGACGGCGGACGTGACCTGGCCGACCTGCTCGGCGGCAAGGGCGCCAACCTGGCCGAGATGACCCGGCTGGGCCTGCCCGTGCCGCCCGGTGTCACCGTCACCACCGAGGCCTGCCGCGCCTTCCTCGCCACGGGCGAGGAGCCGGAGGGCTTGTCGCCGGAGGCCTCCCGGCACCTCTCGGCACCGGAGACCGTCACCGGGCGACGGCTGGGGCAGCCGGACGACCCGCCGCTGCTGTCCGTGCGCTCCGGCACGCGCTTCTCCACGCCCGGCATGATGGAGACGGTCCCGGACATCGGCCTGAACGGCGCCTCCGTGCTCGGCCTGGACTAGGTCTCCTGCTCACCGTTCCGGGTACCGGTGGCACGGCTGGAGGCCGGCCGGGCCGCGCTGGGCGGCGTCGACAGCGGCGACAGCAGGTGACCCACGCACCACTGCTGCGCATGCGAAGAAGGGCGTGGGCGGCCGCTCTCAGACCGTGATCCGACGACCGGTCACCGTGCGTGGCTCGACGCGCACCCACAGGTCACGCCCTCCGCCCGCCCAAGGGGCGCTGTACGCCTGCTCGGTGAGCCTCTGCTGTTCCTGAGGATCCGTCACCGACCGTGCACTGCCGCGGATCAGGACGCTCCAGCCCTGGCTGAACGTGTCGTCGATGCGGTCGACCTCCAGGGCCACCGCCTGGCCGGCCGCGAGGGACGGTGTCGCGCCGAGCACGGTCCGGAAGACGAAAGCACCCTCGACCACGCTGTAGTTGACCGGCACGATCACCGGCCCCGTATCCGTGGGCACCGCCAGTCGTCCCACCCCGTGCGAGCCGAGCAGCGCCCGGCACTCGCCCGGTGTCAGCTCGGCGAAGTGCGGTTCGCGAACGGCACGTCCGGGGCCGGGTGGCAGATCGACGGCGCCGCCGGTCAGCTCGGTCACCGTGGTCTCCAGCGCCTCGGCCAGTCTGGTCAGGGGGCCGGGGCCCGGGGCGGCACCGGGATGCTCCTCCAGATACCCGAGGTAGGTGACGGCCATCCCGGCACGGGCGGCCACCTCCCCTCGTGTCAGCCCGAGCCCGGCCCGCCGGGCGGCCAGGCGGCGGCCCAGATCGCCCAGCGGCGCCTCGGTCGCCACGTTCGCTCTCGTCCGTTCGGCCATGGCCGTCACGCTCCTTCTGCGTCAGGCCGCGGGAACGGCCACCTCCGCGTGCTGCTCCCCGCCGAGCACGATCTTCAGCGCGCCGGTCTCGGTGGCCCGGGAGAAGACGTCGTAGGCCTCCTCCATGCGGTCCAGCGGGAAGGTGTGGGTGACCAGTTGCCCGGTCGGCAGCCGGCCGGCGGCGGCCATCCGCAGCAGAGTGGGCGTGGAGTAGGTGTCCACCAGCCCGGTCGTGATGGTCACGTTCCTGATCCAGAGGTCTTCCAGGTGCAGCGTCGCGGGCTTGCCGTGCACGCCGATGTTGGCCACGTGCCCGCCGGGGCGGACCATGCGGGTGCACAGCTCGAAGCTCTCCGGGACGCCGACCGCCTCCATGACCACGTCCGCGCCGAGACCGTCGGTCAGATCGGCGACCAACTGGCCTGGTTCCTCGCGTGCGTCGGCGACGGCGTCGGCGCCGAGCCGCCGGGCGGCCTCCAGCCGGGCCGGAGCCATGTCGACCGAGATGATCCGTTCCGGGGCGAACAGGCGCGCCGTGACGACGGCCGCGAGTCCGATGGGTCCGGCGCCGACGATGGCGACGGTGTCGCCGGGCCGCACGTGCCCGTTGAGGACACCGACCTCGTAGGACGTCGGGAAGATGTCCGCGAGCAGGACGGCGTCCTCGCTGGGCACGGTGGCGGGCAGCGGATGCACGGACAGGTCGGCGTAGGGAACGCGGACGTATTCGGCCTGGGTGCCGTCGATCAGATGGCCCAGGATCCAGCCTCCGCCGCCCCGGCACTGGCCGTACGAGCCGTCCCGGCAGAACCGGCACCGGCCGCACGAGGCGATGCAGGACATCAGCACCCGGTCCCCCGGCCGTACGGTGCGCACGTCGCTGCCGGCCTCGACGATCTCGCCGACCGCCTCGTGCCCGAGCACCGTGCCGGGGCGGACCTCGGGGACATCGCCCTTGAGGATGTGCAGGTCCGTCCCGCAGATGGTCACGGCGCCGACCTTCACGATGGCGTCGGTGGGTTCCTTGAGGGCGGGGTCCGGGACGTCCTGCCAGGACGCCTGCCCCGGACCGTGGAACACGAAGCCCTTCATGGCAGCTCCCTGTGGCTCTTCGTCGGCTCCGCCGCGGGATCGCGGTCCCGGCACGATGCCGGGACCGCCCGCACCTTCAGCTTCCCCAGCGGGGGAGCGGTGGCGCTTGGGCCGTCCGGCCCTCGCCCGCCGCCGGACGGTGCCGATCGGGAGCCGCGGCCGGACGGTGCCGATCGGGAGCCGCGGCCGTCGCGAGGACGAGGGAGTGCCCCGCACGGACCGGCGACCGGGGCCGGACGGCCCTTGTGGCCCGCCCGGCCCGCCCGGTTCGCTCGTGCCATGTCCGAGAACGACGCGGCCCGCACGGCAGAGCACCCCACCGCACCGGAAGCGCTCGCGGCCCACCGCGTGGCCGACGGAGCGACCGTCGTGGCCCTGTACGGCGAGATCGATGTGCTGAGCGCCCCCGCACTGTCGCGCCGGCTCGACGCACTCACCACGTGCCCCCAGCTCGACCTGGTGCTCGACCTGCGGCCGGTCACGTTCATCGACTGCACCGGACTCGGAGTCCTGTGCCGCGCACGCAACCGGACGCTGGCCCGGCAGGGCCGGCTGCGGCTGATCACGGAGAGCGCGGACTTCCGGCGGATCCTGCGGGTCACAGGACTGGGGGACGTCTTCGAGGTGCACACGCGACCACCCCAGCCGTTGCCGGGACCCCAGTGAGGAACGGCGATGAACGCGAAGGCCGGGATGTGGCGTTGGCGGAGCAATCCGCTGCGGCGACGCGAGGACGTCGTGGAGGCCTGGCTCGTCCTGGCCGTCTGGATCTTGGTCGTCGTCGGCGGGGCCGTCGCAGGGCTGGTGACGGCACGCGCCGCCGGGGATGTGTTCGCGGCCCAGCGCGCTCACCGGCATCCCGTCCGCGCCGTACTCCTCGCCGACGCACCGCACGGCACCACGTCGGCCTGGCCTGCGGGCGGCCTGGTCCGGGCGAAGGTGCGCTGGACAGCGCCGGACGGCACTCCCCGTACCGGTGACACGCTGGTCGACAGCGGTCTGAAGGCGGGCGCCGGGGTGGTGGTCTGGCAGGACGACCACGGCGGCCTCACCCCCGCGAAGCCGGCGAACCCCACCGAGGGCGCGATCGAGGCCGGTCTCTTCGGCGCGGCGGCCGCCCTGGCCGTCGCCGCCCCTGCCTATGGGGCCGGAGCGCTCGGCCGGGTGTGGCTCGACCGGCGTCGCATGGCCCGTTGGGACCGGGAGTGGGACCTGGTCGAGCCCCGCTGGGGCCACCGGACGGGCTGATCCGCACCGCCGCCGGGAGGGACCGGGCGCGCCTCCCCGCGACGTCCCCAGCGTGCGAGTCGGCCTGCCGGTGCCTGGTGGTGAGGCAGCGACACGATGGCTGCGACAAGGTGCTGGGCCGTGGCCCCCGCCGCTCGGGCACCAGGGTCCCGCCGTCCGCCTGGCGTTCCGTCAGGCGTGCTCGGGTACGACGGCCACCGGGCAGGCCGCGTGGTGCAGCACCCCGTGGGCGACGCGGCTGAGCTGGAGGCCGACGGGACCGTGCCTGCGCCGGGCGCCGACGACGAGCAGGTCGGCCTCGCGCGAGACGGCGATCAGGGCGTCACGGGCGTGGCCCTCGACCGTACGGCGGTCCGCGTCCAGCTCGGCCGGTACGTCCCGCAGTGCCTGCTCCAGCAACTCGACCGCCTGCTGCCTCTGGGAATGCGGGGTCGCGTGCGCCGGGCGCCGCCAGGCCCGTACGGCTTGCAGGGGCACCCCGCGCAGGGAGGCCTCCTCGACGGCGAACCGTACGGCGGCCGAGCCGGTCGGCTGCTCGCCCACCCCCAGCGCGATCCGGCCCCGGATCCCGGAGCGGGCCCGGTTGTCGTGGGCGCCGCGCAGCACGATCACGGGGCAGTGCGCGTGCCCGGCGACCGTGAGGCTCACGGAACCCAGCAGCGCCTCGGCCATGCCGCTGCGGCCACGACAGCCCAGCACCATGGCGAGGGCGGCGCCGCTCTCCCGTACGAGCCCGTACTCCGGCTCCTCGGGCAGTACATCGGTGGTGACCTTCAGCTCCGGCCGGCGGCGCCGGGCGCGTTCCTCCGCCGTACCGACGACATCCCGGGCCATCACCTCCTCCAGCGGTTTGTCGAGTTCCTGCGCGAGCAGCGCGCCTTCGTAGCGCTCCCAGAGGGAGGCGTAGACGAGCCGGAGCGGGGCTCCGCGCAGGGCGGCCTCGTCGGCCGCCCAGTCGACGGCCCGCAGGCTCGGCTCGGAACCGTCGACGCCGACGACGATCGGAAGGTCCATCGGAAGGTCCATTGGTGTTCACCGCTCCCTCGAGGGATCAGTCGTGCGGAACGACGGCGACCGGGGCCACGACGTGGTGCAGCACGGCATGCGCGACGTGGCCGATGTGGACGCCGAGCGGGCTGGTGCGGACGCGTCGGCCCACGACGACCAGGGAGGCCCCGCGGGAGGCGTCGACGAGAACCTGCGCGGCACTGCCGCACCGGCTCGCCTCGATCACTTCCACGTCCGGGAACTTCTGCCGCCAGGACCGCAGCAGCTCGGTCAGGGCCTTGGCCTGCCCGCGGGCGAGCTCGTCGTACAGCTCGGCGTCACCGTAGAAGCGGTAGAAGGAGGTGGGCGGTTCGCTCCAGGCGTGCAGGACCCGCAGGGACGCCCCGCGCCGGGCGGCGGCGTCGAAGGCGAATCCGAGCAGCGTCTCGTCGGGCGTGCCGATGTCCAGGCCCAGCACGACGGGCCGGAAGGGGGTCGCGGCGGACGGTACCCCCACCGGGTCCGTCTTGTGCTCGTCGGCGGCCTGCTCTCCGGCCCGGACCAGCACCACGGGACGTTCGGAGTGGGCGAGGACGGCCAGGCTCACCGAGCCGACCATGAAGCCGGCGATCCCGCCGAAGCCGCGCGAGCCCAGCACCATGAGCTCGGCGGCGTCCGCCGCCTCGGTCAGGGCGTGGGCCGGATCCCCGGTGACCCGGTCGGTGATCACTTCGACTCCGGGATGGCGCAGCCGCAGCCCTTCGGCGGCCTCACGGGTGACCTCCTCGGTCCAGTGCTGCCGGGTCTCGCCGCCGAGCAGCGGTGCCTGGGCCACGGATTCGGGCACCGGCTCCCAGACGTGAACGATCTTGAGCGGCAGACCGCGCAACGCTGCCTCGCGCGCCGCCCATTCGGCGGCGGCCCGGCTCTCGGGCGAGCCGTCGAGACCTGCCGTGACCGTTCGAGTCATCGTCTCCACCTCCCGGGACGAGGGATCCAGTCCAGCGTGGTGCCGCTGCGCTCGCGGGGCGAAGGGCCGCAAGTCCCCATACGGGACCGACCGGCCCCGGACCGGAACCCCTCCTCCGGCGGCCGGACCGCGCAGGGCGCCCCACGCCGTCGTGCCAAGCAACCGCTGCCCGCGACCGACGACCGGCGGGCGGGGAGCCGAACGGCCCACCCGGGGGACCGGTGGCCCCTGGCCGGTTCCCCGGGCACCGGCACATGCTGAGAACGGACCGGCCGCCAGGACCTTACGGAGGTCACCATGTACGGCACTCCGCACATCGTCAGCGATGTCATGACCCACACGGTCGTCGCCGTGGGGCGGCGCGCCCCCTTCAAGGAGATCGTGCGGCTGATGCAGGACTGGCAGGTCAGCGCCCTGCCCGTGATCGAGGGCGAGGGCCGGGTGGTCGGCGTGGTCTCCGAGGCCGACATGCTGCCCACGGAGGAACTGCGGGACGCCCCGCAGGCCGGCTACCTGCGGCTGCGCCGGCCGGCCGACATGGCGAAGGCCGGCGCCCTGACCGCCGGCGACCTCATGTCCTCGCCCGCCGTCACGGTCCGGGCGAACGCCACTCTCGCCGAGGCCGCGCGCGCCATGGCGCAGGAGGGGGTCAAGAGGCTGCCGGTCGTGGACGACGCCGGACTGCTGGCCGGCATCGTCAGCCGCACCGACCTGCTCAAGGTCTTCCTGCGCAACGATGAAGACATCGCCGAGGAGGTCAGGCGCGAGGTCGTGTCGTACCTCTTCCCGGCACCGGCCTCGGCGATCCACGTGGAAGTGCACGACGGAGTCGTCACGCTGACGGGCCGGATCCGCGACACCGCCCTGGTCCCGGTGGCCGCACACCTGGTGCGGGCCGTGGAAGGCGTGGTGGACGTGCAGTTCGACCTCGCACCCGCCCACCACGGAGTGACCGGGGCCGGTCGGCCCTAGCCAGTACGGGACCGCTGGATGGATGATCCGCCTCGCGGACATCCCGCGGTCCGTGCCTTCCCGGGGAACGAGAGGCCGTCATGACCGAGACACGGACCTTCACGGAGCAGAACCCGATCCGGGTGTTCCTGCTGGACGACCACGAGGTCGTACGACGTGGCCTGGCCGATCTGCTCGACGCCGAACCGGACATCTCCGTGGTCGGTGACGCGGACACCGCCGAGCACGCCCTCACCCGAGGGCCCGCGCTGCGCCCGGACGTCGCCGTGCTCG
This sequence comes from Streptomyces sp. NPDC054783, assembly GCF_053611725.1. NCBI lineage: Bacteria > Bacillati > Actinomycetota > Actinomycetes > Kitasatosporales > Streptomycetaceae > Streptomyces > Streptomyces sp. NPDC054783. The sequence goes on from NZ_JBSHAY010000035.1 coordinate 42,137, forward strand.
ACGTGCGGCTTCCGGACGGCGACGGCATCTCGGTCTGCCGGGAGCTGCGCAGCCGGATGCCGGAGCTGGCGTGTCTGATGCTGACCTCGTTCGACGACGAGGACGCCCTGCTGGACGCCATCATGGCCGGAGCCTCCGGCTATGTGCTGAAGCAGATCAAGGGCTCCGACCTCGTCTCCGCCGTACGTACCGTCGCCTCCGGACAGTCGATGCTCGACCCGGCGACGACGTCCCGTCTGATGCGTTCCCTGCGCACCGACCCGGGGCAGCCCTCGTCGTCGCTGCCGCCCGAGATGGCCAGCCTGTCGCCACGCGAACGCGACATCCTCGCCCTGATCGGCGACGGTCTCACCAACCGCGAGATCGGCAAGCGGCTGTACCTGTCGGAGAAGACCGTCAAGAACCACATCTCGCGGATGCTGGCGAAGCTGGGAGTCCAGCGGCGAGTCCAGGCGGCGGTCCTCGCATCCCACCTGGCGCCGCGGAGTTCCTGAGCCCCGGGGCACGCTGACCGGCTGACAGGGCAGGGGAGGCGCGGTCAGCCCGCCGTGAGCAGGTTCTTCACCTCGACCACATCGGCGATCTGCTCGACCTCGGCCACCAGCCGGGCTCCTGTCGCCGACGGCACCCGCCCGGTCAGCTCCACGATGCCGTCGTGCACGGTCACCTCGACGGCCTTCCGGTCGCCCGGTGAGCAGACGGCCTCGATCCTCCCCTCGACCTCCTCCCGTATCCCCGCGTCATCCCTGATCAGCGCCTGAAGCAGCGCGTCGCGGCGCACGACGCCCACCAGCCGGCCCTCGTGGTCGGTGACCGGGATCCGCTTCAGCCGGGACAGCGCGGCGAGCCAGGCCGCCTCGGCGACGGTCGAGCCCGGCAGCACGGTGATCGCGGGGCTGGTCATCAGATCCGCCGCCGTCTCGCCACGGGCCTTGCTGTGCAGCTGCCGCTCGCGCAGCCTGCCGACCCTCCCGGGCCGGTGACCGGAGGCCTCGAACGCCACCTTCGCCAGCAGGTCCGACTCCGAGACGATCCCCACCACACGGTCGCTGTCGTCCACCACCGGGACCGCTCCGACGTGCTCGCGCGCGAGCAGCCGGGCGATCTCCCGGAACGGCAGGTCGTCCCGCAGACAGGCGGCGGGCACCTCCATCACGTCCCGCACCAGCGGAAGCGTGGCCTCGGGCATCTGCGCGGCAGGCCAGGGGGTCTCCTCGGCCGGAGCCTGCGGCGGCCGTTCGGCGACCGCCGCGTGTCTGGCAGCGGCGGTGGCGACGGCGCCCAGGTAGCGGACCAGCCTGTCCTGCCGTCCGGCCTCGCCCGGGCTCCAGGGGCGGGACGGCAGGTTCCGCCGGGCGTCGCCCCCTGCGGAGAAAGTCTCGTGTGCGTTCACGGCCGCCTCCGGATTCCGTCGGGTGCCTACGGTCCCAGTCTTGCGCCCTGCCGCCCGCCGCCTAGAGCCGAACGGCCCCGGTGGAACGGCACGACGGCCCTTCCCGGTGCGCGCCGCCGAGTGGGCGCCGGCCCGGGCGCAGCCAGCGGCCCTTCGGCAGCGGGCGGCGAGTGTCCGGACCGTGGCGAAGGGATCGGGCGGGAGGCCGAACGGACCCGCCGCAAGGGTCTGCGCGCCGCCCCGCCGCTGGATTCCCGGCTGCGAGACGAACTGGCCGCGGATAACGACGGGCCCCCCACGGAGCCCGCCGGTGCGTGGGCGGACGCGTCAGCCGCCGTGCTTGATCTCGACGTGCCTGGCCTCTGCCTTCTCGGAGCCCAGGCCCACGCTGACGGTCAGCATGCCATCGGTGTAGTCGGCCCTGACGTCGTCCTCGTCGGCGCCGGGCGGCAACGTCACGCTGCGGCTCAGCGCGCCGTACCGGATCTCGCTGTGGTTCTTGTCCGCGTCCCGTTCGGTGCGCTCGGCCTTGACCGTGAGAACCCCGTCGCCGATGACGACGTCGATGTCCTCGGCAGACATGCCCGGAAGCTCGGCGCGCATGACGTAACGGTCGTTCTCGGTGTAGTCCTCGATACGGATGGAGGGCATCGCGAACCTGCTCGGAATGGTCTCGAACCAGTCGGGCATGTCTGGGAAGGGGATCCTCTGCCTGCGGGTGAGTGTGCCCATGGCCATACCTCCTCGCTCTTCTCCTGATTCCAGTTCAGCACGCTCCGGGCTCCCGTGCCGAGGCCGAACAGCCCCCGTCACGGGTCCTCAAAGTCCCTTTTGCCCCTACCGGGCGCGATCAGACTGGTGACGGGGGCACGACCACACACGGCGGCGATCACCATGTCCGACGTCACGACCACCGACCTCTACGAAGTGACCATGGCCCTTTCCTATCTGCGGGAGGACATGCGGGCACCGGCCACCTTCGGCCTGTTCGTCCGCGATCTTCCGCCCGGCCGTGGCTTCCTGGTCGCCGCCGGCCTGGAACCGGCCTTGGACTTCCTGGCCGGATACCGCGTCGAGCGGGAGGACGCCGAGGAGTTCGCCGCAGCCCTGCACCGCCCGGTGCGGGACCTCGAACCGCTCCTCGGCCTGGCCTTCGAGGGCGAGGTGCGCGCCGTTCCCGAGGGGCACACGGTGTGCGCCGGGGAGCCGTTGCTGGAGGTGACCGCACCACTGCCGCAGGCCCAGCTCGTCGAGACGTACCTGCTGAACCAGGTGTGTCACCAGACGGTGGTGGCGTCGAAGGCGGCACGCTGTGTGCTGGCCGCGGCCGGGCGCCAGGTGGTGGACTTCTCCCTGCGCCGTACGCACGGCCCGTGGGCCGGTCTGCAGGCGGCCCGCCTCGGTGCCCTGGTGGGCTTCGCCGGCACGAGCAACGTCGCCGCTGCGACGGCCCTGGGCATTCCCTCATCGGGCACCATGGCGCACTCCTACATCGAGACGTTCCACGACGAGGAGGAGGCCTTCCGTGCCTTCGCGCGCTGCCATCGCGGCCCCGTCACCTTCCTCGTGGACACGTACGACACCGAGGCGGGGGTCCGCATCGCGGCCCGGGTCCTGCACGACCTGCGGCGCGGACCGGGCTGTGCGATCCGTCTGGACAGCGGCGACCTCGACACCCTCGCGCGCCGGTCGCGGGCCCTCCTGGACGCCGCCGGGCTGACCGACGTGCGGATCGTGGCCAGCGGCGGACTCGACGAGTACGGCGTGGCCCGGCTGGTGCGCTCCGGCGCCCCGATCGACGTGTACGCCGTGGGTACGCGGGTCGGCGTGGCCGCGGACGCCCCCTACCTGGACGCGGCGTACAAGCTCGTGGAGTACGACGGCCGGCCCGTGATGAAGCTGTCCTCGGCGAAAGTCTCGGCCCCCGGACGCAAGCAGGTCCACCGGCGCGCCGGACACCCGGACGTCGTCGCCCTGGCCGGGGAGGAACCTCCGGGCTCGGCGCGACCGCTGCTGCGCACGGTCATGTCCGGCGGGCGGCGGACGGGCCCCCCGGACCGCTGGCAGGACGCGCGCGAGCGCTTCCGCGAGGACGTCGCCGGTCTGCCGGCCGCCGCCCGCCGGATCGAGGACCCCGAGCCCGTCCGGGCCGTCCGCTCACGGGCGTTGGACGAGCTGACCATGAAGGTGCGCGCGGACATCGAGTCCCGGATCCTCTCGCCGGATCCGACGGCCGGGGCCGCCGGGTGACTCCGGAGGCACCGGGTGACTCCGAAGACAGGTGAGGCCGACCTGCCCGGGACAGGGACCAACGGCCCCTGGCAGCAGGTACGGCGCGCGACTTGCATGGGACCGGACGGCGGCGGCAGGACCGCGGGACGGCAGGTGGCGGCACGTCCCGGGCCGCCGCACCACGGGCCACCGCGGCAAGGAGGCGAGGACCATGACCACGCCGGCACCGAGACGGCGAACCGACCGGGCCGCGCCGCCCACACACCGCGGTGAGCGTGCCGCCCTCATGCCCGCCCGCGCCGGCGACGGGATCGTCGTACGCGGCACCACGGCCGGTGTCGTCACCCGGTACGGCGAGGTCGTCGGCGTCCACCATGCCGACGGCGGCCCGCCCTACGACGTGCGCCCGTCCGACGACGGACGAGTCACCCTGTACTTCCCGGGTCCGGGCGCCTGCGTCCGGCACCTGGTGCACGAGCCGGAACCGGTGGACGCCGCGGCCCACGTGCCGCCGACGGCCGCCGGGCCGGAGGCTGGAGGCGATCATGTCCTCGCCGAGTGAGCGCCGGCCGATCGTGGTCGGTGTGGAGACCGGTCCCACCCGTCGGACGGCGCTGGCCTGGGCGGCCGACGAGGCGGCCCGCCGGGGCCTGCCGCTGCGGCCGGTCCGCGCGGAGGGCGTGCCGACCAGGGGGCAACGGGGGCCCGACGTCCCGGCGTCCTGGGAGGGGTGGAACGAGGGTCTGCACCGGAGCGGAAAGCAACTCCTCGCCGAGGCCGTGGACTTCGTCGCGGCCCGGCATCCCGCCGTCGAGGTGGACGCCGTACTCGCCGAAGGCGACCCCGTGTGGGTGCTGGGCGAGGAGAGCCGTACCGCCACGGCCGTCGTGCTGGGCTCGGAGCACCTCAGCCGAACCCAGGAGGTGTTCGGCTCCGCCGCGGTCGCCCTGCCCCTGATGGCTCGGGCAAGGTGCCCGGTCGTGGTCGTCCCGGAAACGGAACACGTCTCCCAGGAGCCCGCGTTCTACGTCGTCGGCGTCGACGGCAGCGAGCACTCGGCCGCCGCAGTGGACCTGGCGTTCGAGGAGGCTTCTCTGCGCGGTGCCGAGGTGCGGGCACTGTACGTCTGGCAGCGGGGACCGCTCAGGATCTTCGACGAGCACGGAGTCCAGCAGGAGTGCCGGCGACTGCTCTCGGAGACCGTGGCGGGCCGCCACACCCGCTACCCGGACGTGGACCTGCGGCACGAACTGGTCGCCGGGCACCCGGTACAGGCGCTCACCGAGGCCTCCGCCCACGCACTGGGCCTGGTGGTGGGCACACGAGGGCACGGTGGCTTCACGGGGATGCTGCTGGGCTCGGTCAGCCAGGGAGTGCTGCACTACGCCCAGTGCCCCGTCCTCGTCGTTCCGCCGACGCGGGCCTGAACGTACGCGCGCAGATCGCCAGGGCGGCACGGGAAGCCCGGTGCGACGGCCATGTCGCGACCGGTGCGGCGTGGCACCGTGTGCGCAACGAGCGGCTGGCGGATCTTCTCGCCGATCATCCGGGGCAGCCGGGCGCAGTCGAACCGGGCCTGCGGCCGCCTGCTCCTCCCGGCCGAGGCCTGGGGCGCCGGTGAGCGGAGGGTGCACCACGGACCGGCGGGGCGACCGCCGCCGGGATTTCGCCGACGCCCAGTACGACCCGGCCGTGTGTGCCCGCGAGGCCCGCGGAGGCCCGAGGTCTCGCCCCGGACCACGACAACCGGCCCGGCCGCCCGACCGGCGACGGCGAGGGCCACGGTCCCGAGGCGTGTGTACCGCAACTCCCCGCGGCCGCGACACCCGCCCACCAGGGAGCCGGCGTTGTGGCCTCGTGCAGGCATGCGTACAGCGGACCTTCCGGGAGCCGGCGGGACATGTGGCCCTTGACGGCGGTCGGCGTCCGCCGGACTCGGCACGAGGGCCCACCGGCCCCCGGGTCGGGTCCGGGCGGCCCTGCCCCGGACAGCGAGTGCCGCCCAGGCTGGAGACGGGACCCGGTATGCCGTCCGGTATGCAGGTGCGGTTCGTCACCGCGGGCGACGGCCGGGCCCGCGACCCCCGGGAGGCCATCGTGATCACGCCACCCCTCGCCACGCCGGACATCACCGCCCTCGTGGCCGATGCCACGGCGGCCCCCTCGCTGCACAACGCCCAGCCCTGGAGGTTCCGCTACCGGCACGACAGCGGGGTCCTGTGCATCTACGCCGACCTGGAGCGCGCCCTGCCGCGAACGGATCCCGACAACCGCGGCCTGTACCTCGGCTGCGGCGCGGCGCTTCTCAACCTGCGCGTGGCCGCCGCCGCGGCCGGCCGGGATCCGGTGGTCCGGCTGCTGCCCGACCCGGCCGATCCCGCGCTGCTGGCCGAACTGGACCTCGGCGGCGCGGCTCGGCCCGATGAAGCCCTCGCCGCACTGCAGCCGGCGATCCGCCGCCGGCACTCCAGTCGTCATCCCTACCTCGAGGAGGAGATACCGGGCGCGCTGAAGGACCGGTTGCGCGAGGCGGCCCGCGCCGAGGGAGCGGAGCTGCTGTTCCCGGGCCCCTGGCATGTGGCGCTGCTGCTGGAACTGGTGGGTGACGCCGAGGGCCGGGAGGCCGTGGATCCCGGTGTACGGGGTGAGACGGCACGCTGGGCCAGAACGGAACCGACGGCCGGCGCCGAGGCCTCGGACGGCATCCCCGCCGAGGCGTTCGGGCCCCGCAGCCGCCGGACCGCCGCTCCGGTACGCGATTTCGCCGCGGGACGCCCAGTGCCCGGTCGCGGCTGGGCGGCCTTCGAACGGAACCCCCAGATCGCCCTGCTCGGCACCCCCCGCGACCGGCCGGAGGACTGGCTGTGCGCGGGGCAGGCGCTGGAGCGGGTCCTGCTCCGGGCCACGACGGACGGGCTGGTCGCCTCGCTGACGTCCCAGCCCCTGGAATGGGACGAGTTGCGGTGGGCGGTCCGCGACCCCGTCTCGGCCATGGCTCATGTGCAGATGGCCATCCGGCTCGGCTACGGGCCCGAAGGCCGTCCAAGTCCCCGTCGGCCCGTTGCCGACGTGCTCGACGTCGTATGACACAGCGACGCCCACGGGCGTCGGACCTGGAGGGAGAGCCCGGGTGAAGGTGTCCGAGATGATGACCGCTCCCGCGGTGGCCGTCCCACCGCACGTCTCCCTGACGCAGGTGACCCGGACGATGTCCGAGTCCGGCGTGGGCTCCGTACTCGTCGTGGAGGACGGGACGCTGCGCGGCATCGTCACCGACCGCGACATAGCGGTGCGCGGGCTCGGTGGCGGGCTGCCCCCGGCCACGGCGGTCGAAGCGGTGATGTCTGCGGGCGTGGTCACGGTCGACGCCGCGGACGACGTCCAGACGGTCTACCGCACCTTCCGCCGCATCGGCGTACGCCGGCTGCCGGTGCTGGACGGACACCGCCTCGTCGGCGTGGTGACCATCGACGACCTCCTGCTGGACGTCTTCCGGCGGCTGGCCGACCTGCTGGGTCCCATCGCCTGGAGCGTGCTGCGGGAACCCCCGGGACCGCCGGGAGCGCAACGGGCGTCGCATGTGCGCTGAACGGGCCGGGCAGGGCGCGACCGGGTCACTGCCGCTGAGCGCGCACGATCACGACCGGGCAGCTCGCGTGCTGGGAGACATGCTGGCTGACCGAGCCGAGCAGGGCGGCGGCGAACCCGCCCCTGCCCCGGCTGCCGACGACCAGGAGCTCGGCTCCCTCGGCGGCCCGCAGCAGCACGTCGGCGGCGTTGCCGTGCACCACTTGGCTACGGACCGAGCCGCTCGCGTCCGCGCCGAGCACGTCGGTCAGCTCGTGGTGCATCCGCTGCCGGGTCTCCTCCTCGTCGACGTCCGTGTCCACCGCGGGCGCCGACCACCCGTACAGCCCCGGCAGCTCCCACACCGCGATCGCGTCCACGGTGGCGCCGACGAGGCCCGCGTACCGGACGGCCCAGCGCAGGGCCTCGTACGAGGACGGCGATCCGTCGACACCGACGACCACCCGGGGGCCGGAGGCATCCCTGTCCATGTGTCCCACCTCTCCTACGGCTCTTGCACCCCGTCGATCGGCCACGTTCGCTTCCACGCTGCACGCGCTCCGGCGATCTCGCCAGGGCAACACGTCCGAGGGCGATCCTCCGAGAAAAGGACGATGATGTCTGAGGGAGTGAGGGCTCATGCAGGCGAACGCGGTTGACGTACCGCGCCCCAGGTTGTGGGAGGAGCCATGAGCAAGGGGGCACTGGCCCGGCCGCGGGCCGAGGCAGCGGGCTGCGGTTCCCGGTTGCCGTCCCGCAGGGCGGCGCGGACCGCCGTCGTGCGCAAGGCCTCGTCGACGAAGGGCGACTGGCTGCTGCTGCCCGGTGGCTCGTGGCGGCACGTCGAGACGATCAGGGTGCGCAGTCTGTTCGGCTGAGAGCGGAGCGGCGTGGCGCACCGGCGCTCACGGCTGCTGGGGCACGATCGCGACCGGGCACTGGGCGTGATGCAGCAGCGTGTGGCCCACCCGGCCGAGCTGGAGGCCGAAGTGGCTGCTCCTGCGGCGGGCACCGATGACCACGAGGTCGGCGGCCGCCGACCGGTTCACCAGGACCTTGCTCGCCGGCCCCTCGAGCGCCGAGCGGTGGGTCCGGACCCGCGGATACTCGGCGACCGGCGCACGGAGCGACGCATCGAGCAGCGCGGAGGCCGACGCGTCGGCCGGCTCTTCCGCCCGGCTGCGCTCACCGCTCGCCTCGAAGGCGGGGTGGCGCCAGGCACGTACGACGTCCAGGACGCAGCCCCGGACGTCGGCCTCGCGGAAGGCGAACCGAAGGGCCTCGGAACCCGTGTCCGCGTCCCCGAGGCCGAGCAGGATCCGTTCGTGCGTACCGGACAGACCCGCCCGATCACCTCGGACCACGACCACGGGGCAGCGCGCCCGGGCCGCGACGGCCAGACCGACCGAGCCGAGCAGCAGTCCCTTGAGCGGGCCGCGCCCGCGCGAGCCCGTCACCACCGCGAAGGCGGCCCCGCCCTCGCGCACGAGGGCGGTCGCGGCGTCCTCCGGGACGATGTCGGTGGTGACCTTCGCAGCGGGGTTGTGCCGCTCGGCGCGCTCGGCCGCGGAGGCCACGATGTGCTCGGCCAGCACCTGCTCGGAGGGACGACCGATGCCGGTGCCCGGCAGCGCGCCCTCGTAACGCTCCCAGAGGGAGCCGTAGACGAAGCGCAGGGGAACGCCGTGCCGGACGGCTTCGTCCACCGCCCAGTCGACCGCGAGCAGACACGAGTCCGATCCGTCGACGCCCACCACCAGAGGGAGTGTCATCGTCCCCACCGCCTTTCCAGGGGCTGTCAGTGAGGTCTACGGCGCACAGGGGCCCAACTTCACGGTTGCATCCGCTGCGGGCGCGGCACGAGGGCCCATCGGCTCTTTCCGAGGGCTCTCGTCCCCGGCGCGTGGGAACAACTCCCGCGCACAAAGCGCTCTTCCTCATACCCCGCCCGGTATGAGGGCCGCAGGGGTGGCGGCCGCCGGGGGAGGAACCCGACGGCGGAGGAGCGTGAGACCGATGACGACGGCAGCGAACGACCGGCTCGACCGGCCTTACCGGCCTGAAGAGCGCTGTGCCGACGACAATCCCTGGTGACGAGGTGCGGTCGCAGGATCGAGGTGCGGTGCCTGAGCCTCGGACACCCGGACCGGCCCGTCAGCCGGATCGCCCTGGACGTGGGGGAGGACCGGGGTGGTGAACCAGGCGTCTGGGCGGCGCTCACCCCGGAGGAGGCGCGCGGTCTGGCCCGCCTGCTCCTCCAGCGGGTCGGTGCGGCCGAACAGCCCGCAGATGCCCGGCCGTAGAACGGCACCTCCTGATGTGAGCCGGCCCTGCGGCCTCGGAGCAGGACGGCCGGCGAGCGCCCGGCCCGCGTCGCCCCCGTGTGCGTCCCGTCCCTCCCATCGCCGTAGCTCCCCGACCGTTGCCTCACACCGCACCGCACCGTCCACACCACACTCGGACAGCCACCGGAGACGGACATCCGGCAGGCGTCGTGAGCAGGTCCGTGAGAGCGGTGGTCAGCCCCGGCGCAGTGCGGCGAGCGTCGCGGCGAGGTCCGCCGGGCGGGGGCGGTTGTGCGGCAGCCTGCCCAGTATGGCGGCCATGCCGCAGGTGTCGGTGAGCGCGGAGAAGACGAGGCCGCCCGCGATGCCGGCCGAGAGGATCTGGAAGGCCGGATGCACGAGCAGGCCGAGGAGCAGGCCCAGAAGCACGACCGTGCCCGCAGTGAAGCGCACCTGCCGCTCCATGCTCCAGCGGGCCCGGGTGTCGCAGACGGCCGGCCGGTGCAGGTCGTGTCCCTCGCCGGCCCAGGCGGTGGTGCCGCCGGTGAGGGTGGCCGTCGGGATGCCCTCCTCGGCCAGCAGCCTGCACGCGGTCTCCGAGCGTGCGCCGGAGGCGCACACCACGAGGACGTCGCCGCGTCCGGCGGCGTGCCGTATCCCGGGCAGCGCGCGCCGGACCTGGTCCAGGGGGATGTTGAGGGCACCGGGCAGATGGCCGGAGGCGTACTCGCCGGGGGTGCGCACGTCGATGACGGTGAGTTCCGCCAGCCGGGCGCGGGCCTGGGTGGTGTCGAGGGTGAGGGGGGTGGTGGTCATGGCAGAGGTGATCCTTGCTGGTCGCCGCCGTCCCGAACCGGGACGTACAGTACCCCTAGGGGTATCGGAGGAGTGATGGTGGAACTGGAGCTTGAGGGTGCGTCCCTGAGGGCCGTGCTGAACCGGCTGCGGCGTGCGCAGGGCCAGATCGCCGGCGTGATCCGGATGATCGAGGAGGGGCGGGACTGCGAGGACGTCATCACGCAGCTGGCCGCCGCCTCGCGGGCCCTTGACCGGGCGGGCTTCGCGATCATCGCCACCGGCCTGCAGCAGTGCGTGACGGACATCGAATCGGGCCGCAAGAACGGTGAGGACCCGGAGGCGATGCGGGCCCGGCTGGAGAAGCTGTTCCTGTCGCTGGCGTAGGGGATCGGGAACCGGGACAGCGGGCGCCACAGCCGGGCGAGCGCGTTCGCCCGGTCATCCCGCCACCGCGTCGACCAGCATGAAGCCGGCCATCGCCAGCAGGACGAGGGCGAAGGCCCGCTGCAGGGTGGGCCCGGACAGCTTCGCCGACAGGCGCCTGCCGTCCCAGGCGCCCAGGATCGCCGCCCCGGCGAACGGTCCGATGACGGACCAGTCGAGGCCGTGGGCCGTACCCGCGCGCATCGCCAGCGCCGCCAGTGAGTTGACGGTGATCACGAGGAGGCTGGTGCCCACGGCGGACCGCATCCGCATGCCGAGGACGTTGACCAGCGCGGGGACCGCGAGGAAGCCACCACCCACACCGAGCACGCCGGTGACCGCGCCCAGTCCGGCACCGGCGGCCGCCGCCCGGCCCGGCCGCACGTGCACGGTGCTGTCCGAGACCGAGCGGGGCCTGAGCATGCGTACCGCGGCGGCGGCCGCGACCGAGGCGAAGGCCACGGTCAGCGCGGCCGCCGGAAGGTGTCCGGCGAGCGCGCCGCCCAGCATGGCCGGGCCGATCCCTGCCGCCGCGAACAGCAGCCCCGTACGCCAGCGGACGTGGCCGTCGCGGGCGTGCCCTGACAGGGCGGTCGCGGAGGTGACGGTGACGATGACCAGGCCGGCCGTGGTGGCCGCGACCGGGGTGAAACCGAGCAGGTAGATCAGGGCGGGCACGGTCAGCACGCTGCCGCCGCCACCCAGGGCGCCGAGCGCCAGACCGATGACGGCCCCCGCGATCAGAGCGAGTAGCACAGCGCTCACGCGACGGTCCCGTTCCCGCCCCGTGTGTCCACGACCGGCAGTCCCGCCCGGGCCCACTCCTGCATGCCGCCCATGACGTCGACGGCCTCGACGCCCCTGGCCCGCAGCAGTTCGGCGGCCCGCTGGGAGCGACGGCCCGAGCGGCAGATCACGACGACCGGCCGCGCCTGCGCCTCACCGGGAAGCCCGGCACCGGCGGCCAGTGCCGTGAGGGACAGGTGCACGGCGCCGGGGACGTGTCCGGCCTGCCACTCGTCGGCTTCGCGTATGTCGAGCAACACGGAGGTCGCACTGTTTCCGGCCGCCCACGCGTCCACGGTGCGGACGGCGGCCTCCCGCACGGTCACCCGCGCCGGGCCGCCCCGGCCGCGTTGGAAGAGGCTCATCCTGGTCTCGCTCCTGTTCGTCATCCTGGTCTTCTTCGACTTCTCGGTGGCGATGCCCGGCGGCGGACGCCGTCAGGGGGTACGGACGGTGAGCCCGGCCCTCTCGGCCGAGTCGAAGCGGTCGTCGACCGCGACGACGTCACGGCCCGCGGCGTCCAGCAGGGAGGCGGCGATGGCGGCGCGCACACCGCCGGCGCAGTGCACCCACACCTGACCGTCGGGAACCTCGTGGAGGCGGTCGCGCAGGGTGTGCACGGGGATGTGGACCGAGCCCGCGACATGGCCGGTCGCCCGCTCCGAGTCCCGGCGGACGTCCAGCACGACGATGCCGTCCCCGGGATGCGCCGCGAGGTCGGCGAACGTGCCCCGCGGGAAGGAGGCGAGCGCTTCGCCTTCACGGGCCCAGCGCGACGGCTCCCCGATGGCCGCGGCGGCCGGGCGGTCGATGCCGACCCGGGCCAACTCGCGCTGGGCTTCGGCCAGTTGTGCGGCGGACTCGGCGAGCAGGGTCACCGGCTTGCCCCACGGGACCAGCCAGGCCAGATAGGTATAGGTGGCGAGCTGTCCCTCGGCCTCGAAGTTGAACGAACCGGCGACATGCCCTTCGGCGAAGGCGATCCGGTTGCGCAGGTCGACCACCCACTCCCCGGCGGCGAGCCGGCCGGCGATCTCGTCGGCGTCCGCGAGGGCGGGCGGGGTCAGGTCGAGGGGCGCGGGCCCCGCGGCGTTGGCCGGGCCCATGTGGGCGTAGTACGCGGGAACGTCGTCCAGACCGGCGAGCAGGTCGGCGACGAAGCCGTCCACGTCCCGGGTCAGGGCGGTGTTGGACGCCTTCTCCTTGCCGATCGTCGTGGACGCGCCCTCCGACCGGCCGGCCGAGCAGAAGCTGCCGAAGCCGTGCGTGGGCAGCACGGTGGCCTCGTCCGGCAGCTCGGTGGCCAGGCGGTGCGCGGAGGTGTGCTGGGCCCGGGCGAGGTCTTCGGTCAGCCGTGGTTCGACCAGGTCGGGCCGGCCGACGGTGCCGATCAGCAGCGACCCGCCGGTGAACACGGCGACGGCCGTGCCGTTCTCCTCCAGCGCGTACGCGGTGTGGTGCGGGGTGTGGCCGGGCGTCGCGATCGCGCGCAGCACCAGTCCGGCGACGGCGTCGATCTCGTGGCGGTCGCCGTCGCGCACCGGCACGCGCGTGTACGAGACTCGGGCCGCGGCGGGGACGAGGTGGGCGGCGCCCGTGATGCGGGCCAGTTCCGGTCCGCCGGTGACGTAGTCGTTGTGGACGTGGGTCTCGACGACCTGGGAGATCCGCACCCCGCGCCGTGCGGCGGCGGCGATCACCCGGTCGATGTCACGCGGCGGGTCGACCACCACGGCCGTCCGCCCGCCGCCCGCCAGATAGCTGCGGTTGCCGAGCCCGGCCACCTCGATCGTGTCGACGAAGAACACGGGAACTCCCTTCCGGTGAAATTACCCCCCGGGGTATATCTCGACGGTAGCACGAGTACCCCGGGGGGTATTTTGCAGTGTGTGCCGGACCGCACCCGGCACAGATGTGCCCGGCAGGTCCGGCGATGAGGCCGAAGGGCCCTGCCGCCGTCCCGTGCTCCCGGGGAAAGTGGGGAGCAGGACCCCTCCTGGGCAGGTGAGCAGCGATGATGTACTGGAATGGCGGCTGGGCGTGGATGGCCTTCATGCCGTTGCTGTGGATCGTGCTGATCGCTCTGGCCGTGTGGGCGGGAATCCGCCTCACCCAGCACCCCGCAACGCGTGACGGCAGCCCGCACCGCGCTCCGGAACCGCGAGAGACGCCGGAGGAGATCCTCGACCGGCGCTTCGCCACCGGCGAGATCGACGCCGACACCTACACCGAGGCGCGCCAGCGCCTTGCCGCACACAAGCCGGGGCCCCGATGACCGGGCTGCCGCGCAGATGGCTCTTCCTGGCGGTGCTGCTCGCCGCCGTGGCCGCGCTCATCGCCTCGCTGGTGTGGGTCATGGGCGTCGGCTCCGGGCCGTGGCGGCCAGGTCCCGGGGGGATGACGGGCGCCGTTTCCCGGGAGGGCCAGGTCCGCGGCATGGCCGATGCGGACCGTGCGGCCGGGAGCTTCGCCCACCGGTGGGGCCTGCACGTCGGGGAGGTCATGCGGTTCAGCAACGGCTACTACGCCGAACTGCTGGGCCCCGACGGCCGTCATGCCACCGAAGTCCTCATCGACCCGGGGAGCGGCACCGTGCACCTGGAGTACGGCCCGGCCATGATGTGGAACACCGCCTACGGAATGATGCCCGCACACCGCCGGACCGGCACACCGGCGGTCCGGCCCGGCCAGGCGGTACGGATCGCCGACCAGTGGCTGACCGAGCACCACACCGGACTGCACGCCGGCGCAGCCGATCAGTTCCCCGGCTACTACACCCTGCACACCCTGCGCGCCCACCACGTCGTCGGCATGCTCTCCGTCAACGCGACCACCGGCACCGTCTGGTACCACACCTGGCACGGCCGCTTCCTACAGATGCGGGAACACACGGACGGCTCATGACGGACCGTCGGAACGCACCCCCGGAGAGGGATACGCGGTCGAGGGCGTCCGGACCGGGCGGGCCGCGCTGACCGCGCCCAGCCCCGATCTCGCTCGACGAGGAGGCGGACCGGGTGGCCGCGGTGGACGAGGGCGCATCACGTGCAACGGCCGCGGCCTGTGCGCCGAACTCCTCGCCGAACCGATCGACCTCGACGAACGGGGCTGTCCGATCATCAAGGACCACGCCGTACCGGATCAGTTGCGCATCCATGCCCGCCGGGCCGTTGCCGCATGCCCCCTCCTGGGTCGCCGCACCGACCGGAGCCGGCGATCACCGGCCCGCGCGGCACCGACTGTCCGGCCCCGGAACAGGGCCGGACGTCCCCTGCCACCGGCACCGGGAGGGGCGATGTCATGGAGGGGGACCGCCCCCGACGGTCGCCGCGCCGGACGGACCGAGGTGCGTCATGAACGAACACGTCACCCTCGCAGCACGGCTGCGTCGCCGGGCCGCGTCGGTCGCGTTCCCACGGCTCGAACCCGTCCTTCTGGCGGTCACGGCGGCTGCCCTGACCGCCGGTGGCATCGCCCGGCTCGCCGGGGCCCACGGCCTCGCCGACCTCTTCTGGGGGCTGGGCACCCTCGCCGCCGTGCTCCCCGCGGCGGGATGGGTGCTCACCGCGCTGCGGCACGGACGCGCGGGCGTGGACCTGATCGCCGTCCTCGCGCTCGGCGGCACCCTGGCCGTCCACGAGTACCTGGCCGGTGCCCTGATCGCCCTGATGCTGGCCACCGGCCGCACGCTGGAGGCCGCGGCCCAGCGACGCGCCTCCCACGACCTGCGGGCCCTGCTGGAACACGCGCCCCGCTCCGCACGCCGCCGCACTCCCCGCGGGGTCGCCTCCGTGCCCCTGGCCGAGGTCGCCGTCGGCGACCTGCTGGTCGTCGGCCCCGGCGAGGTCGTCCCGGTCGACGGCCGCGTGGAGAGCCTCGCCGCCGTCCTCGACGAGTCCGTACTCACCGGAGAGCCCCTCCAGGTCGAGCGGGGCCCGGGCGAGCAGGTGCGCAGTGGCGTGGTCAACGCCGGAGGCGCCTTCGAACTGCGCGCCTCCGCCACCGAGCAGGACAGCACCTACGCCGGGATCGTGCGGCTGGCCCGGCAGGCCGGCGCAGAGTCCGCGCCCGTCGTGCGGCTGGCCGACCGCTACGCCGCCTGGTTCCTGCCCTTCTCCCTCGCCGTCGCCGGACTGGCCTGGCTGGTCAGCGGCTCCGCCGTACGCGCGGTCGCCGTCCTCGTGGTCGCCACCCCCTGCCCCTTGCTGCTGGCGGCGCCGGTCGCGATCGTGTCCGGCCTCTCCCGCGCCTCCCGCCTCGGCGTCGTCATCCGCGACGGCGGCGCACTGGAGAACCTCGGTCACGCACGTACGCTGCTGCTCGACAAGACCGGCACCCTCACCCGCGGCCGGCCCCGGGTCCTCGACGTCACCGCCGCGCCCGACTCCAAACCCGCCGAAGTCCTCCGCCTCGCGGCCTCGCTCGACCAGTACTCGCCCCACGTCCTCGCCCAGGCCATCGTCGACACCGCCCGGGAACGCGGGCTGGAGCTGTCGGTCCCGGCAGGCGTCACCGAGCAGCCCGGACGCGGTGCCACCGGTACGGTGGACGGACACCACGTCTGCGTCGGCCGCGTCGACGCCACCGCCGACCGCCCGGCCTGGGCGAAGGCCGTCGACAACCGAGTCCTGCTGGACGGCGCGGCCGTCGCGTGGCTCACCGTCGACGGACACCTGGCCGGCGCCGTACTCCTGCGCGATCCCCTGCGCCAGGACGCCCCGCGCACCTTGCGCCACCTGCGCGCGGCGGGCATCGACCGGCTGCTGATGCTCACCGGGGACCGCACCGCGCCCGCCCGTGAAGTCGCAGCCGTCCTCGGCCTGGACGGTGTGCGTGCCGAACTCGGCCCGGCCGACAAGGTCGCCGCCGTACGTGCCGAACGCGAACGCGCGGTCACCGTGATGGTCGGTGACGGCGTCAACGACGCGCCCGCCCTCGCCGCCGCGGACATCGGCGTCGCCATGGGCGCCCGCGGCTCCACCGCCTCCACGGAAGCCGCCGACATCGTCCTGACCGCCGACCGCGTGGACCGCCTCGCGGACGCCGTCACCATCGCCCGGCGCGCCCGGCGCATCGCCGTCCAGAGCGCCCTCGGCGGCATGCTGATGTCACTGGCCGCCATGGCCGCGGCAGCCCTCGGCCTGCTCCGGCCGGCCGCCGGCGCCCTGCTCCAGGAGGGCATCGACGTCGCCGTCATCCTCAACGCCCTGCGAGCACTGCGCACCGACCACAGCGCGCGACCGCCTCTCACCCCCGCCGCCGAAGCCCTCATCCACCGCTTCGCCGCCGAACACGACGATCTCCAGGACGTTCTGGAGGCGGTCCGTGACGCTGCCGACCACCTCTCCGACGCCCCTGGTCCCGATGCGCTGGCGGCCGTCGAGGAGACCCACCGACTGCTGACCGACCGCCTGCTGCCGCACGAGTACGCCGAAGAACACCAGCTCTACCCCGCCCTCGCCCCCACCCTGGGCGGCCCCGAGGCCACCGCCACCATGAGCCGCGCCCACACCGAGATCGAACGCCTCTCCCGCCGCATCGCCACGCACCTGCAACTCGCCCGTGCCGAGGGCGGCTTGGGCCCCGGACAACTCGACGACCTGCGCTCCTGCCTCTACGGACTCCACACCGCGCTGCGCCTGCACTTCACCCAGGAAGAGGAGAACTACTTCTCTCTCGCCCCGTGAGACGCTCGGAGCCGTAGTACCGGCAGGCCACGGCACGTAGGAGCCCCTGCCTACCAGCACCGAGGAAGCCGGTCGTGGCGCCCGGGCCGGCGGCGGACGGACGATGACGGTACGGCAGCCCGGTAACGGCCCCTTCGAACGGAGTCGGGACATGCGAGAGTTCCTGGTCGAGATCACCACCACCATTCCCGAGGGCACCACCCAGAACGAGGTCGACCGCCGACGGGCCGCCGAAGCCGTCCGCGCTCGGGAGTTGGCCGCCGCCGGCAATCTGGCACGGCTGTGGCGGCCGGTCGGCGAGCTGCGCAGTATCGGTGTCTGGCGGGCCACCGACGAGGAGGAGCTGCGCGAGAAGGTGCTCGGCACGCTGCCGCTGCGTCCGTGGATGACCCTCGCGGTCACCCCGCTGGAGTCCCACCCCAACGACCCGGGCCGGGCCGACCGCACGTCGTGACGGGCACGGCCCTGCTTCGCCGTCGCCGTCGGCCATGGGGCCACGTCGCCCAAGCCGCCGCCGCGCTCGCCGCGGGCATGGGGTCGGCCGCTTCGTCTGCACCCCGATCCTCCTCCCTGGCCGTACTGGTCTTCGTCATCGCGGTCGGCTCGCTCCTGAGGAAGGCGTCGGCATCGGCTACATCGTGGCCGGTTCCTTCTCGGTCCCGGCGAACGAACAGAGCTCCCCGGGCCGGGCCGGCAGCGGGACCTGGGTCCCGGTCGGCCTGGTGGCCCTGCCGTCGTCGGCGCTGCGGTCCCGGCTCGGGCGCCGCTGGTCCCGCCCCGACCTGCTGCTCGCCGCGCTCGCCGTCCAAGCGGTCGGCAACGCCCCGTCGGCCCCGATCATCGGAGTGACGGCCGTGCTCGTCCCCGGCGCCCTGCATCAGCGTGCCGGCCCTGGCCACCCGAGCCCTCTGCGCTTCCCCCCTCCATGGCAGCCGCCGTACCGCGGACCGGCTTCCCGGGCCGTGCGGCGTCGGTGCAGCCGCTTCCGGTACCCGGGTCCGTGGGTAGTCGTAGCGAAGAGGCCACCTACGCAGGCGAGAACATGCACCAGACTCCCGACCGGTCCCTGCACTGGCAGCCCGGCTTCCCCGTGGACGCGCGGCTGACTCTGGAGAGTCTGCGCCGCGGCCCCGGTGACCCCACGCACCGCACCGGGGCCGACGGTGCCCTGTGGCGTACGGCGCTGACGGCCTCCGGCCCGGTGACGTACCGCATCCGCCAGCAACGCCTGGACGACCTTCGCATCGACGCCTGGGGAGCCGGGGCCGCCGAACTCGTCGACGGCATCCGCACCGAGCTGGGCGCGGGCGACCGGCCCGACCTGTTCCGGCCCGGGCATCCGGTCCTGCGGGCCGCCCGCCGGCGCACGCCGGGCCTGCGTGTGCCGTGCACCGGGCGCCTCTTCGAGGCGATCGTCCCGGCGGTCATCGAACAACGCGTGATCGGCCTGGACGCCGCCGCGTCCTTCACCCGCCTGGTCCGGGCCCATGGGGAGCCGGCACCCGGTCCCGCGCCGGTGGGCATGCGGGTGCCCCCCTCACCCGAGGTCTGGCGGACCCTCCCGAGCTGGGAATGGCGCCGGGCCGGTGTGGACCTGCAGCGCTCCCGCACCGTCGTCCGGATCGCCCGCCACGCCGCACGGCTCGACCGGGCCGCCGGTGACCCCGCCCAGGCCTACGCGCTGATGGCGAAGCGGCCCGGCGTCGGCACCTGGACGGCTGCCCAGGTCGGCCACCGCGCCCTCGGCGACGCCGACGCGCTGCCGCTGGGCGACTACCACCTCGGCCGCATGACCGGCATGGCCCTGCTCGGCCGGCCGCTGGGGGACGACGAGGTCGAGGCGTTCTACGAGCCCTTCAGACCACACCGCTACCGGGTCGTCCGGCTGATCGAACTCAACTCCGGGTTCGCTCCCCGCCGGGCACCCCGCGCACCCCGGCGAGGGCCGCTGCGCTGAGGTGTCGAGCCCGTCGGGCGGATGCTTCGGCGTTCCGTGTGACCGGGGGCCTACCTCGGCGCCATCCACGCCGTCCCTCCGAGAGGTGTTCGCGTACCCCCAGTCGGAGCTGGTCACCCGGCCGGCGCCGAGATGCGGACGGACGCTGTACGGGGCGGGCCTCAGCCGCTGAGCCGGCCCGAAGGGACGCCTTGCGGGCGGGCGTGGCCCGAACGGCCCTGTCGGTACCCGGCGGTCCGCCCGAGGGTGGGTGCTGTGCCCACCCGGGCACCCGGCAGGGCCCGATCGCCGTCCGATCCGGAAGGAACCCCGATGTCCGTCGACACGCAGCAGGCGCCCGCAGGGCTCACGGACGAGGAGCTCGCCACGCTGGACGCGCACTGGCGCGCCGCGAACTACCTCTCCGTCGGCCAGATCTACCTCATGGCCAACCCCTTGCTGACCGAACCGCTGCGCCCGGAGCACGTCAAGCCGCGCCTGCTCGGCCACTGGGGCACCTCACCCGGCCTCAACCTCGTGCACACCCACCTCAACCGCCTCATCAAGGCCCGCGGCCTGAACGCCCTGTGCATCTGGGGGCCGGGCCACGGGGGCCCCGCCGTCCTGGCCAACTCCTGGCTGGAGGGGTCGTACACCGAGACCTACCCGGACATCACCCGGGACGCGGCGGGCATGGCCCGGCTGTTCAAGCAGTTCTCCTTCCCCGGCGGCGTGCCGAGCCACGTCGCGCCCGAGACGCCGGGCTCGATCCACGAGGGAGGAGAACTCGGCTACTCCCTCTCCCATGCCTACGGCGCCGCACTGGACAATCCGGACCTGCTGGTCGCCTGTGTGATCGGCGACGGCGAGGCGGAGACCGGACCCCTGGCCGCCTCCTGGCACTCCAACAAGTTCCTCGACCCGGTCGACGACGGCGCCGTCCTGCCGGTCCTGCACCTCAACGGCTACAAGATCGCCAATCCGACCGTGCTGTCCCGGCTCCCCGAGACGGAACTCGACGACCTGCTCAGGGGCTACGGCCACGAGCCCATCCATGTCACCGGCGACGACCCGGCGGCCGTACACCGTGCGATGGCCGAGGCCATGGACACCGCGGTCGACAGCATCACCGCCCTGCAGCGGGCCGCCCGTGAGGACGGGGCCACGGACCGGCCCCGCTGGCCGGTGATCGTGCTGCGCACCCCGAAGGGCTGGACCGGCCCGGCCGTGGTCGACGGGCTGCCGGTGGAGGGCACCTGGCGCTCCCACCAGGTGCCGCTCGCCGCCGTCCGGGACAACCCCGAGCACCTGCGGCAGCTGGAGCAGTGGCTACGGTCGTACCGTCCCGAGGAACTGTTCGACGAGCGCGGCGCCCCGCGCCCGGACGTGCTCGCCTGCATCCCCGAGGGAGTCAGGCGGCTCGGCGCCACCCCGCACGCCAACGGCGGACTCCTGGTGCGCGAGCTGCCCCTGCCACCACTGGAGAAGTACGCCGTGCAGGTCGACAAGCCCGGCGCCACCCTGCACGAGCCGACCCGCGTCCTCGGCGACCTGCTCCAGGACGTCATGGCGGCCACCGCCGACCGCCGTGACTTCCGCCTGGTCGGCCCCGACGAGACCGCCTCCAACCGGCTGCAGGCCGTCTACGGCGCCAGCGGCAAGGCCTGGCAGGCCGCGACCCTGCCGGTCGACGAACACCTCGACCGGCACGGGCGGGTCATGGAGATCCTCTCCGAACACACCTGCCAGGGCTGGCTGGAGGGCTACCTCCTCACCGGCCGGCACGGGCTGTTCTCCTGCTACGAGGCGTTCGTGCACATCGTCGACTCGATGGTCAACCAGCACATCAAATGGCTGCGCACCACGCGCCGCCTGCCCTGGCGCGCCCCCATCGCCTCCCTCAACTACCTGCTCACGTCGCACGTGTGGCGGCAGGACCACAACGGCTTCTCCCACCAGGATCCCGGTTTCGTCGACCACATCCTCAACAAGAGCCCCGAGGCGGTACGGGTCTACCTGCCGCCGGACGCCAACACCCTGCTGTCGGTGGCCGACCACGTGCTGCGCAGCCGCGACTACGTCAACGTCGTCGTGGCCGGCAAACAGCCCTGCTTCGACTGGCTGTCGATGCAAGAGGCGAAGGTGCACTGCGCGCGCGGCGCGGGCATCTGGGAGTGGGCCGGCACCGAGGACGGTACCCGCGAGCCCGACGTGGTCCTGGGTTGCGCGGGCGACGTGCCCACACAGGAGGTGCTGGCAGCGGCCCAGTTGCTGCGCCGGGAGCTGCCCGAACTGGTGGTGCGCGTGGTGAACGTCGTCGACATCGCCCGGCTGCTGCCGAGCGAGGAACACCCGCACGGGATGAGCGACTTCGAGTACGACGGCCTCTTCACGGCCGACAAGCCGGTCATCTTCGCCTACCACGGCTATCCGTGGCTGATCCACCGCCTCGCCTACCGGCGCGCCGGGCACCGCAACCTGCACGTGCGCGGCTACAAGGAGATCGGCACCACGACGACGCCGTTCGACATGGTGGTCCGCAACGACCTGGACCGCTACCGCCTCGTGATGGACGTGATCGACCGCGTACCCGGTCTGGCGGTGCGGGCGGCCGCCGTGCGCCAGCGGATGGAGGACGCCCGGCAGCGCCATCACCTCTGGATCCGCGAACACGGCATGGACCTGCCCGAGGTGGCCGACTGGGCGTGGGACGGCTGAACCGGTCCGGGACTCCGGTGTGCCGACGCCCCGGACCGTGACGGGGGCGGGTTCACAGGTGCGCCGCGTGGTCGGGGACGTAGGTCTGCAGATCACGCGGCGGCCGTTCGTAGCCGGTGGACGGCGGCCGCTCCGGCAGCTCCAGCACCGGTGGCGGCACCTCGTGGTACGGGAGGGACGACAGCAGGTGGGCCATCATGTTCAGCCGGGCGCGCCGCTTGTCGTCGCTCTCCACGACGTACCAGGGCGCTTCGGCGATGTCGGTGTGCACCATCATCTCGTCCTTCGCCCGGGAGTACGCCTCCCAACGGGTGATCGACTCCAGGTCCATCGGCGACAGCTTCCAGCGCCGCAGCGGATCCTGCACACGGCGTTGGAAGCGCTCCTGCTGTACGGCGTCGCTCACCGAGAACCAGTACTTGCGCAGCAGGATCCCGTCCTCGACCAGCATCCGCTCGAAGATCGGGCACTGGCGCAGGAACAGCTGGTGCTCTTCCCTGGTGCAGAAGCCCATGACGCGCTCGACGCCGGCCCGGTTGTACCAGGACCGGTCGAAGAGCACGATCTCCCCGGCAGCCGGCAGGTGCTCGACGTACCGCTGGAAGTACCACTGGGTGCGCTCGCGCTCCGTCGGCTTGGGCAGCGCCACGATCCGGGCGACACGGGGGTTGAGATACTGGGTGACCCGCTGGATCGCGCCGCCCTTGCCGGCCGCGTCCCGCCCTTCGAAGACGACGACCAGCCGGGCACCCTCGGCGCGCACCCACTCCTGCAGCTTGACCAACTCGGTCTGCAGCCGCAGCAGTTCGGCCTCATACGTCTTGCGAGACAGCGTCGCCGCATTCTTGTCCGTCATACGGCCATTGTCTCCCCGCCCCCTGGCCTCCGCGGGGCCGTGGGACCCGGTGTTCCCGCGTCGCCGGCACCGGGAGAGCGCGCCGCAGGACGGACGGCACGCTCACCCGGCCACGACGCCCCGGGCGGCCAGAACCATGCGGCCGAGCCGCCCGCCGTGCCGAGGCTCACGCTGCGACGGGCTCCGGCTGTGGCGCGGTGAGGCGACCCGTTCGGGCGAGAGCGGCGACCGCCGTGGCGCAGGCCGTCCCGGTCGCCGTGAGAGCCGTCCAGGTCAGCCAGCCGGCGTCGTGGCGACCGGCGAAGTCCCAGAGTGCCCCGGTCCCCAGGTTGCCCAGGGTGACACCGAGTCCGGAGACGGTGTTGTAGAGGCCGTAGTGCGTGGCGACCAGGCGGTTGCCGGACAGGGCGACGACCGTGTCCATCTCGAAGGGATAGACGATCGCGGATCCGGCCGCCAGCAGCACCACGGCCACGACCAGGGACACGACTACGGCCGGCGAGGAGCCGCGCGGGCTGAGGGCGAGCGGCACGAACGCCAGCCCCATGGCCGACAGCCCCCGTACCAGCGCCTCACCGGGCTGCCAGCGGTCCTTGGCCCAGCCGGTGAGTCGCAGTTGGCCCACGACCGAGACCGCGGCCGAGACGAGGAAGAGTCCGCTGGTGACCGCGGTCCCCTCGGCGCCGAGGGCGTCGGACGCGGCGAGCGGCAGCGCGAGATAGATCTGGAAGGCCAGGACGTACGAGCCGATCATCGCGGCGGAGAAGAGAAGGAACGGCCGGTTGGCCACGACCCCGCGCCACTGCGCCAGAACACCGCCCTGCCCACCGTCCCCGTCCCTCGGGTGCCGGTGACGTGCGGGCAGCGCGCGCCATTGCAGCAGGGTGAGGAAGGCGAAGACGGCCGCGGCGACCGTGCACACGAGCCGGAAGTCGGCGGCCAGCAGGGCGAGTCCCACCAGCGGGCCGAGCAGCATGCCCGCCTGGTAGTAGACGTTGAAGGTGGCGAAGGCGTCCACGCGCCGTTCGCCTGCCTCGCCGGCGAGGCAGGCGCGGACCGCCGGGTTGAACAGGGCGCCGGCGAAGCCCGTCGCGGCGGAGGCCGCAACGAGCGCGGGCAGGTTGTCGGCCCAGCCGAGCAGGCCGAAGCCCAGGGTGCGCAGCAGGCACCCCGCCATGATCGGGGCCTTGTAGCCGAGGCGGTCGGCGAGGGTGCCGCCGATGAGGAACAGGCCCTGCTGGGAGAAGTTGCGGACGCCGAGCACGAGGCCCACGGCCCAGGCGGCGAGGCCGAGTCCCTCGGACAGGTGGGTGGCGAGGTAGGGCATGAGCATGTAGAAGGCGAGGTTGATGCCGAACTGGTTGGCCATCAGCAGCCTCGCCGCGGGCGGGAAGGAACGGGTCTGCTGCCACAGTTGCTTCATCGCGTGGCTCCCACGAGGTCGTGGCGTCCTTCGCCGGTGAGGGGGTCGATGACGTGGGTGCAGCGGGTCCAGCGGGTGACGGTGCGCTCCCGGGTGTCGGCGATCTCGTCCGGGTCGTCGGCCGGCGGGGCCCCGAGGAGGCCGTGGCGGCGGCAGTAGGTGTCGTCGAAGACCGTCCCCACATAGCGTTGCGGCCCGTCGGGGAACACGGCGACGATCCGGTTGTCCGCGGGCAGGGTGCGGGCCAGCCAGCGTGCGACGAGGGCGACGGCGCCGACGCTCCAGCCTCCGCCGGCGTAGTGGTGGCGGGCCAGGCGCCGGGCGGCCCACACGGCTTCGGGGGAGGCGACCCAGTGCACCTCGTGGAAGAGGCCGTAGGCGACGTTGCGGGGGTGGATGCTGGAGCCCAGGCCGCGCATGAGACGGGATGCGGCGGGCTGGCCGAAGATCGTCGAACCGGTGGCGTCGACCCCGACGACCCGCAGCCGGGGGAAGAAGCCGCGCAGCACCGAACCGACGCCGGCCGAGTGACCGCCGGTGCCGACGGAGACCACCAGGGTGTCGACGCGGCCGAGCTGGGCGACGAGTTCGTGGGCGAGCGGGGCGTAGGCGACGACGTTGTCCGGGTTGTTGTACTGGTCCGGACACCATGCGCCCGGATGGACGGCGAGCAGCTCCTCGACGCGCTGCCGGCGGGCCTGCTGCCAGCCGCCTCGCGGATGGGGCGCGGCGACCACGTCGACCTGCGCTCCGTACGCGGAGAGCAGGCCGGTCATCAACGGCTCGATGTCGGTGTCGGTGACGACGGTTACCGGATGGCCGTACGTCGCACCGGCCAGGGCCAGGCCGAGCCCGAGGGTGCCTGAGGTCGATTCGATGATCCGGGCACCGGGCCGGAGCCGGCCTCGCTCACGGGCGGCACGGACCATGTACAGGGCGCTGCGGTCCTTGATGCCGCCCGGGTTGTGACCTTCGAGCTTGGCCCAGAAGCCGCGGCCGACGGCGGTGAAGGGCTCGCCGATCCACAGGACGGGGGTGTCACCGACGAGGCCGGCCGGGGTGTGCAGAGGCTGTCTGGCGTCGGCCGGCGACTGGTCCGCAGGCATCGGTTGCGCGGTGTGCGGGGGTTGGTTCATGGCGTGCTTCTCCTGGGACCGGCGCCGTGTCCGGCGGCCGGCCGATGGTGGGAACAGGGGCGGAGCTGATCGGTCGCCGTGGGCTCACGTCGTGTGAGCACGGCGAGGTGCCGATCAGGTCCGCCACACGCCCAGCAACGCCCGCGCATCTCCTGCGGAGGACTCGGCGGGGACAGCGGGGGAGTGGTGGCGTACCGACGGCCGGACGGCCGGGGCGGGGCCGGGAGGATCGGACAGCAGGACGGCAGGAAGCGGCCATCCGGACGGACGGGGGTGACGCGGCGGCTGTACGGTCGGCTCGTCCGGGGCGCAGCGGTGAGCATCCTCGTCGGGGGCGGGCGTGCTCTGCCCGGCTGCGCTCTGCCCGTATGCGTGCGGTCCGTATGCGTGCGGTCCGTACGCGCCCTGCCCGGATGCGGTCTCCCGTTGCCCCTCGGTCGGCTGCTGTCCGCAACCGCCGGGCGTCACCTGCGTCAAGGCGTCGGTGCGCAGGGTCTCGGCTGCCGAAGGACCGTGACAGCAGCCGAGCAGATGCAGGAGCGCGGTCAGCAACACGACGACCACCGCTCCGGCCCGCGGCACGGAGCGGCTGCTTCGGATGACCGACGCGGCTCGCACGAACACATATCGTAGTCGTGCGTGCACCTGGAGTTCTGGCCGGAACGCTCGGGGCTCCCCGGCGCGGTCGGCGGCTGAGGCGCCCCTGGGTCCGGTGCCGCCGGGCCGGGGCCGGGCCGACTCGTCCGTCGGCCGGGTGGCGTTTTTCCTGCCCGACGATCACCACATCGGGTGAGTCCGGGCTCCGGGACCGGCTCGGTCCGGGAGGTCGAGGCCAGGCTGCTGCCGACCGGCACCGACGGCCTCGTGATCGACGCGGTCGGCGCCCGGGAGCCCTCACCGGGGCGGCCCTGGAGACCGCGCCGGACACCTGCCTGGACCGCCTCCTGCCCGTGCGAGCTGCGGTCACGGCGTGCCGTACGACGCGCGAGCACGAGCAAAGCACGATAGAAGTGAGGTATGGGGTCGGCGTGGCGAGGCCGGCCGTCCCGGGCGGCCCGTGACTCCCGTGGCGTTCGCCCGGGGCCATGCGGTCCGAGCGGGCGGAACGGGTGGTGAACCGTCGTGGCCGATTCCACACCGCTCGGCGCAGCCCCCGATCCCGCGAACGCGGCCACGGCGGTCGTCGACGCCCACGGGATCGTGACGGCGTGGAGTGCGGGTGCCGAGCGGCTGCTCGGGTACGCCCGTGAGGAGGCCGTCGGGAGCCCCGTCACCCGACTGATCGTGCCGGACGCGGCCCTCGGGGACCGTTCCCACGCGGCCCTTCACGGGTACGGCGCGACGACCGTGCTCCGGCACCGCGACGGCCGGCACATGGCCGTCCACGTGCACGCGTATCCGTCGGTCGACGGTGAAGGCCGCGCCCAGCAGCTGCTCGTGGTCGCACCATCGCACCCGCCGGGACCGGACCTGGTGTCGACGGACGAGGCGTTCGCGCAGTGCCAACTGCCCGTGATGGTCTACGACTCGGCGCTGCGGGCCGTCCGCGCGAGTGCCGGCGCCGTGCGTGAACTCGGCCTGAACGAGCAGCAGATGGGCGGTCGGCGGGTCACCGACATCCTGCCGCCCCACATCTGCCGCACGGTCGAGGACGGCATGCGCCGCGTCCTCGTGACGGGTGAGGCCGAACGGTTCCACGTGCGGGGCAGGGCCCGGCCGGAAGCACGCGAAAGGGTCTGGTCCATCACGGTCTCCCCGCTCACGACCGCGGCAGGGCGGGTGGGGTACCTGGAACTCACCGCGCTCGACGTCACCGAACAGCACCTGGCCCGGGAGCGGCTCACCCTGCTGAACGACATCAGCGCACAGGTCGGCAGCACCCTGGACGTGACGCGCACGGCCCAGGAGATGGCCGACGTCGCGGTGGGCCGGCTCGCCGACTTCATCACCATCGACCTGCTCGACTCTCTGGTCCGAGGAGTCGAACCGAGGCACTCCACGACGGGCAGGGTTCCCCTGCGCCGCGCGGCGCACCAGTCCGTCCTGCCCGGCGTGCCCGAGGCGTTGGTGGAGCCGGGAGCCGTGGACGACTACCCGGAGGACTCACCTCCCATCCGGTGCCTGGCCACGGGCAGGGCCTCGCTGCACCGCATCGGGGACGCGACGGTCAGGGGCTGGGAGCAGGCGGATCCCGAACGGGCGGGAGCTGTCCGGAAGTTCGGCATTCACTCACTGCTGATCGTTCCCCTGCGCGCCCGCGGCATCACCCTCGGCATCGCGGTCCTCGTCCGTCACCGGCGCGAGGATCCCTTCACCGAGGACGACCTGCTCCTGGCCGAGGAGATCGCCGCGCGGGCCGCCGTGGCCGTGGACAACGCCCGCCGCTACACCCTCGAACGCAGCACCGCCCTGGCGCTGCAGCGCAGCCTTCTCCCGCGTCGGATCGCCGCCCAGGACGCGGTCGAGGCGGCGCATCGCTATCTTCCGGCCCGTACCCGGGCGGGACTGGGCGGCGACTGGTTCGACGTGATCCCCCTGTCGGGCGCGAGGGTTGCGCTGGTCGTCGGCGATGTGGTGGGTCACGGGCTGCGGGCGTCGGCGACCATGGGGCGGCTGCGGACCGCGGTGCGCACTCTGGCCGACGTAGACCTCCCCGCCGACGAACTCCTGACCCATCTCGACGACCTCGTCACCCACTTGGCGGCCGAGGAGGACAGCACCGCGGAGCGCGAGCCCGACCTCGAGGACTCCACCGGACTCGTCGCCACGTGCCTGTACCTCGTCTACGACCCGGTGTCGCGCCGCTGCACGGCGGCCAGCGCCGGCCATCCGCCGCCCGCCGTCCGCACGCCGGCGGGCTCGGCGGAGTTCGCCGGCGTTCCTCCCGGCCCTCCGCTGGGTGTGGGCGGCCTGCCCTTCGAGCCCTTCGAGTGGGAACTGCCGCCCGGCAGCCTTCTCGTGCTGTACACGGACGGCCTCCTCCAGGGCACCGATCACGACCTGGGCAGGGGCCTGGCGCTGCTGCGCCGGTGCCTCGACCGGGCCGACTGCCGGTCGCTGGAAGCGATGTGCGACGACCTGATCCACAGCCTGCTGCCCGCGCAGCCCGAGGACGACGTCGCTCTGCTCGTCGCCCGCACCCGAGCCCTCGACACGGGCCGGGTCGCCGCCTGGGACCTGCCGTCCGACCCGGCCGCGGTGGCCGACGCCCGGGCACAGGTGCTCGCCCGGCTGGAGGCGTGGGACCTGGACGAGGTGGCGTTCACCGCCGAACTGGTGGTCAGCGAACTCGTCACGAACGCGATCCGCTACGGGCAGCCGCCCATCCAACTGCGTCTGATCCGTGAGGCCGCGCTCATCTGCGAAGTGTTCGACGGCAGCGGCACCGCCCCCCACCTGCGACGGGCCCGCACCTTCGACGAGGGCGGCCGCGGCCTGCTGCTCGTCGCCCAGCTCGCCCGGCGCTGGGGTACGCGCCACCACGCCCGTGGGAAGACCATCTGGGCGGAGATCGAACCTCCCCACCGCGACAGCTGACGGCATCGGCCGCGTGGAGTGAGCGCCTGAACCTCCCGTGCTGCTGAGACGCTTGACGGGGCATTGGTCCGTACCTATGGTCGTCGGTCACGTGGTTCAAGGACTCGCTCACCGTTCACATACAAGGACGCGCCCTATGCAGGGAACACCCGCTCCACGTGGTCGTCGCACGTCCCTCCGGCCCGCTCTCGCGCTCACCGCCGCTGCCGCCATGCTGACCACCGGACTGCTCTCCTGGCCCGGCACCCAGCGGGCAGCGGCCGCTCCTGCCGCCTTCGTCCACCCCGGCGTCACCGTCTCGCGTGCTCAACTCGACTTCGCGCGCAGCAAGGTTCTCGCCGGCGCCCAGCCCTGGAAGGCCGCCTACGACCAGATGATGGCGAGCCAGTACGCAAGCCTCAGCCGAACTCCCAAACCCCGTGCCGTCGTCGAGTGCGGCCCGTACTCCGACCCCAACTACGGCTGCACGGACGAACGTGAGGACGCCATCGCGGCGTACACCGACGCCCTCGCCTGGTACATGACCCGCGACGAGAGGTACGCGCGAAAGGCGATCGAGCTGATGGACGCCTGGTCCGCCACGCTCACGGACCACACCAACAGCAACGCGCCACTCCAGACCGCCTGGGCGGGAGCCTCCTGGGCCAAGGCCGCCGAGCTCATCAAGTACACCTACACCGGCACTTGGGCCAACGCGGGCCGGTTCGCCACCCTGCTCCGCAACGTCTATCTGCCCAGAGTCATCAACGGCTCCAACTCCAACGGCAACTGGGAACTGACGATGATGGAG
Organism: Streptomyces sp. NPDC054783; assembly: GCF_053611725.1. Lineage (NCBI taxonomy): Bacteria > Bacillati > Actinomycetota > Actinomycetes > Kitasatosporales > Streptomycetaceae > Streptomyces > Streptomyces sp. NPDC054783. The sequence goes on from NZ_JBSHAY010000035.1 coordinate 71,704, forward strand.
GCGGCCGTCGGCATCTCGGTCTTCCTCGAGGACAAGGCCTCCTACGACTCGGCCATGGCCCGCTTCCGCACCCGCACCGCCGCCTACGTGTACCTGTCCTCCGACGGTGACCTGCCGAAGACCGTACCGAGCCAGAACCTGAACACCCGGGACAAGATCGTCTCCTACTGGCAGGGCCAGTCCACCTTCGTGACCGGCCTCACCCAGGAGACCTGCCGCGACTTCGTGCACACCGGTTACGGCATCTCCGCGATCTCGCACGTCGCCGAGACCAGCCGGATCCAGGGGCAGGATCTCTACGGCACCGACGTCGGCGAACGGCTGCGGCAGGCGCTCGGCTTCCAGTCCAAGTACGAGCTGGGCGCCACGGTCCCGAGCTGGCTGTGCGGCGGATCGGTCAAGCGAGGGCTCGGCCCCATGACCGAGGTCGGCTACAACGCCCTGCACAACCGGCTGGGCATCGCCATGACCAACACCCAGACCCTGACCGAGCGAAACCGCCCGGCCGGCACCGACAACCTCTTCGTGGCCTGGGAGACCCTCACCGACGGTGACAATCCCAACTGACGGCGGAACCAAGTCGTACTGACGAGCTGGACGAGGTGGCGTGGACCGAGCCGGTCACCCGGTGGTCGAGGCCCGAGTCACGAGCGCCACGGGGCTGTCGGCCGCCACCTGCCGGAGGTCGTCGCGGACCGCCTCGGCGATCCGGGGCCGGAACGGCGGCACACCCGCACCGATGTGCAGCAGGGACGCCACCCGCCCCCAGTGTCCCGCCGCCAGATGTTCGGCCACGGGCGCCAGGTCGAGGGGCCCACGGACGGACTGTGCACGGCGCGACAACCTGGGCCAACAGCAGAACGCTCTGCCCGGGGACCTACGGGACGAGGCTGGTGCGGACGAGACGGAAAGCGGCCGCCGGGTCGGGGGCACGCGTGACCGTTCGCCCCACGACGACGTGCGAGGCGCCGGCGGCGATGGCGGCACGAGGTGTTCCGGGGCGGGCGTGCTCGGCCGGAGAGTCACCGGGCAGAGTGACCCCCGGAGAGACGATCAGAGGATCGCCGCCCAGGGCGCTCCGCAGGGCCGCGACGTCCTGAGGCGACGCGATCAGACCGTGACAGCCGGCCTTCCCCGCCAGCCGGGCCAGCCTGAGCACCTGCTCCTCGGTCGAGTTCCCGATGCCGATGTCGGTGAGGTCCTCGTCGGTCATGCTGGTCACCACGGTCAGCGCGAGGATCCGAAGTCCGGGGAAGGCGCGGGCCGCGTCGACAGCGGCGGTCAAGATGCCCAGGCCGCCCATGCCGTGCACCGTCACCATGGAGACACCCAGCGCTCCCGCGGCGCGCACCGCACCGGCGACCGAGTGGGGGATCTCGAAGAGCTTGAGGTCCAGGAAGACCTCCTTGCCCTGTGCGACAAGGCGCCTGACGACGTCGGGGCCGGCCACGGTGAGCAGCTCGAGTCCGACCTTGTAGAAATGGCAGTCGTCGCCCAGCTGACCGACGACGTGCTCGGCGGCGGCGCGGTTGTCGCAGTCCAAGGCGACGATGATCTGGTTCTGCGTGTCCACGCCGCCATTGTGTCGACCGGGGTCCGTGTCCCACCCCAGCGGGGCCTACCGGCCCGCGAACGGCCTGGTCAAAGGAAGCTGACGCCCTGGGCCAGGTTCAGTTCGCCGGAGTAGTTGATGGTGTTGGTCGCCGGGCGCATGTAGGACTTCCAGGCGTCGGAGCCGGACTCCCGGCCGCCGCCGGTGTCCTTCTCGCCGCCGAAGGCACCGCCGATCTCGGCCCCGGAGGTGCCGATGTTGACGTTGGCGATGCCGCAGTCGGAGCCGGCGGCGGACAGGAAGATCTCGGCCTCCTGCTGGTCGCGGGTGAAGATGCTGGACGACAGGCCCTGGGGCACGTCGTTGTGCAGGGCGATCGCCTCGTCGAGGGCGTCGTAGGTGAGGACGTACAGGATCGGTGCGAAGGTCTCCTCCCGTACGACGTCGGTCTGTTCGTCGGCGCGGACGAGGACGGGCTCGGCGTACGCCGCCGCTGGTGCCGCCTCGGCCAGGCGCCGGTTTCCGCCGGCCAGGATCTTGCCGCCCTGGGCCTGGACCCGGGTCAGGGCGGCCCGCATGGCGTCGAGCGCCGCGGGGGAGATGAGCGGGCCGACCAGCGTGGTGTCGTCGAACGGGTCACCGACGGGCAGCCTGGTGTAGGCGGCCGTCAGCCGCTCGATGAGGGTGTCGGCGATGTCCCGGTGCACGATGAGGCGGCGCAGCGTCGTACAGCGCTGGCCCGCCGTGCCGGCCGCGGCGAAGACGATGGCCGGGACGGCGAGGTCGAGGTCGGCGGAAGGAGCGACGATCGCGGCGTTGTTGCCACCGAGTTCCAGCAGACTGCGGCCGAAACGGGCGGCGACCCGGGGACCGACCTCGCGGCCCATGCGGGTGGACCCGGTGGCACTGACCAGGGCGACACGGGGGTCGTCGACGAGCTTCTCGCCGACGGAGCGGTCACCGAGGAGCAGGCGGTGCACGTCACGGGGCGCCCCGACGTCGCCGGCCGCACGAGCGAGAAGGTGGTCGCAGGCCAGGGAGATCAGCGGCGTGAGCTCCGAGGGCTTCCAGATCACGGTGTCGCCGCAGACCAGGGCGATCGCGGTGTTCCAGGACCACACGGCGGCGGGGAAGTTGAAGGCGGAGATGACACCGACCACCCCGAGCGGATGCCAGGTCTCGGCCAGCCGGTGGCCGGGGCGTTCGGAGGCGATCGTACGGCCGTAGAGCTGACGGGACAGACCTACGCCGAAGTCGCAGATGTCGATCATTTCCTGGATCTCGCCGAGTGCCTCGGAGCGGATCTTGCCCGCCTCGATGGTGACGAGGTCGGCCAGGTCGCCCTTGTACTGGCGCAGCAACTCACCCAGGCGGCGCACGAGTTCCCCGCGGCGCGGGGCGGGCGTGGTGCGCCAGGTGAGGAAGGCCGTACGGGCGGCTGCGACGGCCTCTTCGGCGTCGGCTTCGGTGGCCGCCCGCAGGCCGAAGAGGTCTTCGCCGGTCAGGGGCGTGCGGGCGTGGAGGTCGGTGCCCTCGGCCACGTCGACGCCGATGTTCCGAAGGGCGGCACGGGCGCGGGCGCGCAGGTCGTCCGTGGTGGGCAGGACGGTGCTGGTCATGATGGTCCTTGGCGGTGTGAGGGAGTGTCAGCGGAGGGAGCCGGTGAGGCCGAGCTGGTGGGCGATGCGGGCCAGAGAGCGGTTCTGCTGCTGCTCGTAGAGGTCGAACGGGTCGAGGACGTCGCGGCCGATGGCGCCGGAGAGCCAGGCGGCGTCGTAGGCCGTGCCCTGCCGGCCGTTGTGGCGGATGCCCTCGCCGCTGAGGTTGGACTGGAAGATGCCGGCGGCCGAGCGGGGCAGGAAGTCCTCGTAGACGATGGGCTGGGCGCGCACCCAGCCCTCCCGCACCAGGCCTTCCAGGTCCGCCGGCGGCCGGCTTCCGTCGCCGGGCCGGTCGGGGTCGAGCCGGTAGGTGAAGTACGCCAGTCCCTCGGCGGCGAGTTCCTTCTCGCTGCCGGGCATGTGCCGCTCCCACACGCCACGCGCGATGTCGCCTCGGGCCCCGGTGGGATTCAGCAAGGCCCGCTCGTCGATGAGGCCGAGGAGTTCGTCGTACAGGGCGCGGCCCTCGCGGGTGAGGGCGATGCCGCGGGCCTCGACCTCGCCGAAGCGGACCCGCAGGACGCCGCTGACGACGCCGCCGTCCGGGGTGCGCATGGCGCGGGACTCGGCCAGGGCCCGGAAGGAGGTCTGCCGCAGCAGCACATCGGGGCCCTTCCAGGCCGGCGGGCCCTGGATCGTGTCGATCATCTCGATGCCGCGCTCGGTCATGCGCCGGTACAGCTCGTCGATGTCCAGGACGCGCGGGGTGAGGTGGTTGATGTGCGTACTGCGCACGCCGCCGATGTCCGCGGCGACGGCGGAGACCCGCTCCAGGGTCTCGTACCAGGCCTTGTCCACCGGCTCGGGAGACAACTCGAAGGCCTGCACGGCCAGTTGGAGGAGGCGTTCGGCCTGCTCCTCGGGCAGCTCCTGCTCGGCCGCGGCACGGTCGGCCAGGGCGAGCAGCTCCGGTGGAAAGAGTTCACGGCTCGCGAGGAACGCTTCGAGGCGCGTGCGCAGACCGGCGTCGAAGAAGCGGGGGTCGCCCGGAGTGAGCATCGAGGTGAAGACCCGGAAGGGGTTGCGTGCCAGCTCCTCGCCGTCGACCGGCCGGAACGCGGTGGACACGACGGGTACGGCGCTGGCCGCGGCCTCCCTCAGGTCGTAGAACCCGACCGGGTGCATGCCGAGGGCGGCGAAGACGCGGGCGACCTGCTGTAGTTCGCGTGGCGTGCCGACACGGATGGCTCCGTGCCGCTCGGCGGTCACCCGGCCGATGGATCCGAGACGTTCGGCGCCGGCCCCCTGCGCGCGCAGGACGTCCTCGTTGACCTCGCGCGTGACGTCCACGAGCGTGGTGTAGGCGGGAACCTCCTGCCCGTACATCCGCGACAGCCGTTCCGCGAATGCGGCCCGCAGCTGCCACTGACTGATCGTCGACATGGTTCCGCCTTTCGGTCGGGGTTCACACCAAGTGAGTCGTCGGCATGCGCATCACGTCAGCCGTCGGGAATCGCATCCCCTGAGGTATCGGTATTCACACGACATGCGCTTCTGGGCGGACGTCGGCGCCATGGCGGAACCGGTCGGCGCTGAGCGGGGAGATGTCGGTGAACGGCTCGCGCTCCAGGTACAGGTCGCGCATGACCTCGCCGACCGCGGGAGCCTGGAGGAAGCCGTGGCCGGAGAACCCGGTGGCGTACAGGAAACCCGGCAGCTCACCGGAGCGGCCGATCAGCGCGTTGTGGTCCGGTGTGACCTCGTACAGGCCCGCCCATCCCGCGGCGGTCTCCATGTCGGCCAGGACCGGGGCGCGGTGGCGGGCGACGGTGCGGAACAGCTCCAGCCACTTTGAGGTCCAGGTGGTGTCGAAGCCGTCCTCCTGGTCGGGATCGGCCAGCCCGAACAGCAGACCGTCGTCGCTGTTGTGGAAGTACGCGGTCGAGGAGAAGTCGATCGTGAACGGGATACGCGGAGCGGGCGGCGTGAGCGGCACGGTGAACGCCAGCTGCCGTTTCACCGGCCGTACCGGGAGGCGGACGCCGGCCATGTCGCCGATCCGCGCCGACCAGGCTCCTGCCGTGCAGATGACGGTGGAGCACGCGATGGGGCCCCGGCTGGTGTGCACGCCGACGACGCGGTTTCCGGCCGTGTCGATGCCGGAGACCTCGGTGTGCGTGGTGAGGGTGACACCGGCCCGGGCCGCGGCCCGCGCGTATCCCTGGACGACCAGTCCGGGGCGGGCGTGCCCGTCGGTGGGGGAGTACGCGGCGGCCACGAGTCCGTCGGTGCTGACGTAGGGACACAGGCGCCGGGCCTCGCCGGGGCCGATCATGCGGCTCGGCACGCCCAGGCCGTTCTGCAGCTCGACGCCGGCCTCGAACTCGCTCGCCTGCTGTTCGCTGTCGAGCAGGAAGAGATAGCCGACCGTGTCCAGCCGGATGCCGGCTCCGGGACGCCGGGGAAACTCCCGGTAGGCGCACAGGCTGCGGCTGCCCAGCTCGATGTTGAGCGGATCGGAGAACTGGGCACGCACGCCGCCGATCGGCTTGCCGGAACTGCCGCAGCCGAGGTCTCCGCGCTCTACGACGACGACGTCGGTCACCCCGGATTCGGCGAGATGGAACGCGGTGCTCACACCCATCACGCCGCCACCGATGATCACGACATCGGCGGAAGCCGGAACGGTGCGGTAGGCGGAGGAGGGCAACGGGCCACTCCCTTCCAGAGGCCACCTCGCCGGGCGGGTCCCGATCCCGGGGCGGCGGGGCTGTCCGTCGGTGACTGAGTGATGCCGATCAGCTGTCTGTGCGTCATCGTGCAGCAAGCCAACCGTTGACGTCCATCAACGGTTGGTGCTTCCGAACTTTTAGCATTCCTGTATGGACTGGACGAGTGCGCAACTGCGTTCGCTGGTGGAACTGACCAGACGCGGCACCATCACCGCCGTCGCGGAAGCCCTGGGGTACACCCCCGGCGGGGTCTCGCAGCAGATCGCCGCACTCGAGAAGGCCACCGGCATGCGACTGTTGCGGCGCGTGGGACGCCGCGTGGAACTCACCGACGCCGGGGCGACCCTCGCCCTGCACGCCGAGCGCATCCTCACGACGGAAGCCGAAGCCGTGGAAGCACTGGAGCGCACCCGGAACGAGATATCCGGGACACTGCGGGTCGGCGTCTTCGCCACGGCCGCCGCCGAGATCCTCCCGCCGGCCCTGCGTCAGGTGCGCGAGAGACACCCCGGCGTGACCGTGCGCAGCCGGGACATGGACGTGGACGAGGTGTACGACGCGGTCGCCGGCGGAAGCGTGGACCTGGCCCTGGGCCTGGACTACCCGGACGTGCCCATCCCACGTGATCCGTCCCTGCGGGTCAGGGAGCTGTCCAGGGAACGGTTCTCGCTCGCCGCTCCCACCGGCGCCATGCCCGGCCGGCACAAGGTCTCCCTCGCCGACACCAGGGACCGGGGATGGATCCTGCCGTCGGCCGGCAGCTACTACGGCCGTGCCGTGCTCACCGCCTGCCGCCGGGCCGGTTTCGAACCCCGGGTGCTGCACGAGGTCACGGACACGGCCGCCACCCTGGCCCTGGTCGAGGCCGGTGTCGGGGTCAGCGTGGTGACGGACCTGATGCTGCGGCTGCGCCCGTCCCGCCTGGACGTCCTGGAGTTGCAGGAGGTGATGGAGCGGCACATCGTCGTCGTCTTCCGCTCCTTCGCCGAGCACCGGCCGACGGTGGCCGCCCTGGTGGATGTCCTGCGAGCCTCCGCGGGTCGCCGCCCCGGCCCGGCGCGCCCCGGTTGATCGTTTCAGGTCAGTGGTGAACGACACCGGGCCGGCGGCCCGTCATGCCGCCGCTCGCCCGGTGAGTGCTGCGCCACCCGCGTGGCTTCCACCCCATCCTCACCGCGGGCACGGTCGATCCTCGCCGAACGCGGCATCGCGTACTGCGCACCAACACCGTCGCCCTCGAGGCGGCCCACCGCCGGGTCACCACCCCCCATCGCGTCCGGCCCATGGCACTGTCAGTGGTGGCTGCGAGGCTGGCGGCATGGACAGGAACGATGAGCAACTGCTGCGCGGCCGGGTCTACGGCCAGGACCACGACCAACCGGGCCCGCGGCCGGGACGCCGGTACGCCGAACTCGTCGGCGGGCCGTTGGACGGGCTCCTGCTCGACATAACCAGCTGGACGCGGGACGAGATCCGCACCGGGGCGGCCCTCCCCACCGAGCTGGGGCAGTTCGGTGTCGGTGGCCGTGCGGTGTACGCCCCGCGCCCCGGCGACCCCCGCCGCTTCGACTGGGACGGGGACGTGCCGTGACGGTTGTCGGCCGGCCACGGCGGCGCTGCTCGGCCGGATGAATGTCCCGCGCCCGGTGCATGTGCGCCGACGAGGACATGCACGCCGCGTCGGCGCCAGTGCCGACAGGGTTTCGAAGTCTCAGGTGAGCGCGCCGGAGCGGAGGTCGGATGTGACCGCGTCGAGCCGGTCGGGCTCCGCGGTCAGTACGGCGCGGCGGGGAACTCCGGGTACCCGGCCCGCGGCGCGACCAGCATGTCCCGCAGCCACTCACGCGTTGCCGCACGGCCCACGTCGGTCACCTCGTGGAGCATGCCTTCCGGCCTCGACGACGGCCGTGAGGTCCGGGTGCTGCGTGACGCATCTGCGTGATGGGACAGCAGGAACTGATCGCATGTGCATGCCGTTGCAGGCTTCCCGCGCTGCGCGCTCAGGTCGGTGGACTCACCTACACCACGGCGGACTACCTCCAACTGCTGCGGACCTACTCCGGCCACCGCGCTCTTCCGCAAGCCGCCAGAGCCGCGCTGCTGGAGTGCATCGCGGCACTGATCGACCGGCGGTACGGCGGCCGGGTGACCAAGCGCCATCTCATCGATCTCGGGGTGTCACGGCGTCGGTGACGGCCCTGGCCCCGCGTCCGGCGGCGGGTGTCAGGTGCGCAGCAGCCGCAGGTCCACCGCGTCGGCCATGGCCTGCATGCCCTCGTCGTCGGGGTGGATGTGGTCGCCCGAGTCGTAGGCCGGGTTGAGGGCGGCCGGGTTCGCGGGGTCACGCATGGTCCGGTCGAAGTCGATGACGCCGTCGAAGGCGCCGCCGGTGCGGATCCACCGGTTGACGCTCTGACGGATCGCCTCGGCGGCAGGGGTGTAGTACCCGTTGCCCTGGTCGGGCATCAGGGTCGCGCCGATGACGCCGACGTGCGCGGCATGCGCCTGATCGATCAGGGTGCGGTAGCCGTTGATGAGGTCCTGGGCGGTCAGCGGGCTGCCGTCGGGGCCGGCGTTGTTGCCGATGTCGTTGATGCCTTCGAAGAGGATCACGTCCTTGACACCGGGCTGGCCGAGGGCGTCATGCCCGAACCGCTTGAGGGCGCTGACGCCCTGCCAGAGGTTGGGCACGTCGGTGAGGACCCGGTTGCCGCCGATCCCGGCGTCGACGACGCTCAGCTTCTGCGGACCCGGTCCGGCGCCCAACCGGCGCCCGAGGAAGTCCGGCCAGCGGCTGTAGGTGCCGGTCGAGGAGTGGTAGCCGTCCGTGATGGAGTCACCGAAGGCGACGACGGTGCCCCGCGCGGTCGGTGACACGACGTCCAGCCCTGCCAGGTAGTACCAGGAGGTCGTGGTGGTGCCGAAGGCGGCGGCGCCGTCGTCACCGGTGTGGTTCCCGGAGGCGATGTAGGTGGTGTCGAACGCGTCGGAGTGCCAGGTCGACACCCCCGTCGTACCGGGCACGTAGAGGCTGACGAGCAGGTTCTCCCCGGCGCCGAGGGAGATCGGGACGACGTCGCTGACCGTCTCTCCTCCGGTGGGGATCGTGAGGTGGCGGGATCCGCCGAAGGTGACGTTCCGCGTGGTGCCGCGCGTGGCCTCGCCGCCGCTCGCCTGGACGGCCACGTCAACGGCGCCGACATCGAGCGGGGTGGTGCTGTACCGGTTGGACAGCGTGATACGGGCGCCCGAGCCCGAGACACTGCTGTGCACCACCATCCGGATGGTCTGGCCGGTGAAGGACGGGCCGCCGGTCGTCATGCTGGGCGACCAGGCGCTGACCCGGGTGCCCTTGGTCTGCTGTGAGGGCGCGGCAGCGCTCGCCACCTGGGCGGTGCTCAGTGGAACGGCCGTCAGGGCCAAGCCGGTCAGCGCGCCGAACACGGACAGCAGGGTGCTGCGACGCGGCCGGCGAACCGCCGTGCTTCTCTCTTCCGAAAACATCGTCGATCTCTCCACTCTTCTCGTGGTCCGCATCGTCAGCCGAAGTTGCCCAGCGTGACGGACTCACCGGGCTCGAGGCTGATCCTCCGAGAGGTGCCGCCCGCGGACACGGTCGTGTCGCGGCCCCCGACGCTCCTGAACGTCACCTGCATGACCTTGCCGTTCCTCCAGCTGAGGTCGGCCACGAAGCCGCCGCGGACTCCGACGCCCGACACCGAGCCGGACGCCGCCCACGCGGCCGGCAGCGCGGGCAGCAACTCGACGTGGCCCGGACGTGAGTAGACGAGCATCTCGATCACCGCGGAGGGGGTGCCGAAGTTCGCGTCGATCTGGAAGATGCCGCGGCCCTGCCCCATGTCCATGATGTCGAAGAGGTTCGGCGCGGTGCCGTTGCTGCCGTTCACCGACGGCTTCAGGTTGTTGACGACGAGCCGGTAGGCCTTCTCCGCGTTCTTCAGCCGGGCCCAGCACAGGCTGCGCCAGGCGTTGGACCAGCCGTAGCTGTTCATGCCACGGGCGGTCAGGAGGGCCGTGGCGCCCGCGAGGATGTCCTTCGGCGTGGAGTCGTCCGGGCGGATCCGGTCGCCGGGGAAGAGGCCGATGAGCGGAGAGAGGTGCCGGTGTGTGGTCTCACCGAGGTTGTCGGGTGACATCCACTCCTCCAGCCAGCCGGTCTTGGGGCTGACCACGGGCAGGTACAGGCGCCGGCGCAGACCGTCGATCGTCGCGCTGTAGGAGGTGTCCCTGCCCAGCACCTGGGTCGCGGTGTGGTAGTTGCCGAAGAGGTTCCACACCAGTTCCTGGGCGTAGGTGATGCCCTTGGCGTCCAGCGGACCCTGTTCGGGCGACCAGTCGCTGTCGGCGACGAGGACCTCACGCGAGGCCCCGGAGGCGTCGGTGACGGTCGTGGTGATGAGACGGGCCTCCCAGAACTCCACGGCGCCCTTGACGAGGGGGTAGATCTTCTGGAGGTAGGCGCGGTCCTGGGTGTACTCGTAGTGCTCGAACAGGCTCTGGCAGAGCCAGGCGTTGCCGGCCGGATGCCACCACCAGCCGCCACCGCCGTAGGGGTTGGTGGAGATGGCGACGGTCCAACCGGCAAGTTTCCCGCTGGAGTTGCGGTATCTGTTGGCCGGGCTGTTGAACAGCCGCCGCGTGACCTCCGTCCAGGAGGGCAGCTGCGCGAGGCAGTAGTCCGCGAAGGCGTCGAAGCAGCCGGACAGGCCGGCGCGGTCGGCCATCCAGTAGTTCATCTGGATGTTGATGTCGGTGTGGTAGTCACCCATCCAGTCCGGGTCGTTGCCGTCCAGCCAGGGACCCTGCAGGCCCATCGGCAGCGTGCCCCGCGATCCGGAGATCATCAGGTATCGGCCGAACTGCAGGTAGGCGGCCTCGAGTTCGGGGTCGGGGACGTCGTCCCGGTAGCGGGTCTGCACCCGTTGCCAGGTGTCCAGCCTGCGCTGTGCGGCGGACGACGTGCCGAGGTCGATGTCCAGCTGCTCGAACACCGGGCGGAAGTCGGCGACATGCGTGTGGAGCAGGGTGCTCGCGGAGTGGCCGGCCGCGCCCAGGACCTTGGTCCGTGCCAGGCGCTCCGGGTCCACGGACGGGTCGCGGAACCCGGCGGCCGCGTCGGGCGCGTAGTCGGTGCCGCCGCTGACCACCACCGTGAGGTCCTTGCAGCCCCTGAAGGAGATCGACGTACCGTCGACGGCGACCGTGCCGGTGCTGCTGCGGGCGGTGACGGCAGCGCCGTACTTCAGCCCGTTGGCGAGGGAGGCGCCGAACGACACGTAGTGCCCGGCGCCGTCGGCGGTGCTGGTCTCCCCGTGGGTCCCGGCGAGGGTCACGGTACCGGTGTAGGTGCCGCCGCCCTGCTGGGAGAAGTACAGGACGATGACGTCGTCGGGGCGGCTGGCGAAGATCTGCCGCTGGTAGGTGACACCGGACAGGTCGTAGGAGGCGCTGACGAGACCCTGGGCGAGGTCCAGGGAGCGGCGGTAGTTGTCGACCGAGCCCAGGTCGTGCCCGTCGATGTCGACGGTGAGCTCGGCCAGCAGGGTCAGGGAGCCGAAGTCGTCCCGGCCGTAGGGGAATTGGCCGTCGCTCTGCAGGGTGTCGTTGAGGCCGCCGGTCCACAGGGTGGCGTCGGTGATCATCAGCAGTTCGGCGGCGGGGTCGTTGCCGGCGAGCGCTCCGAGGCGCCCGTTGCCCACCGGCAGGCCCTGCCGGATCATCGAGTTGGCGGAGCCGGGAGCCTGCCACCACAGCTGGTTCCGGGCGGCGGCCGCGGACAGCAGGGGTGAGGAGGTGGGGCGGACGGGGGCCGCCGATGCGGTGAAGGCGGGCAGACCGCCGAGGGCGGCGGCCGTGCCGGCGGTTGCGGCGAGAGCGAGAAAGCCCCTGCGGCTCGGGTGGTTGTCGCGCGATTCGGTGTGCTCGGTGTGCTCGGTGTCCACGTTGTGCACTCCATGTCAGGGGAACGGCGCAGTGCGGGGCGGTGCGGGGCGGTGCGGGACCGGGGGACAGGTTCACTCCCCCGGCCTCGCACGAGGCTCAGGGTGACTTGGGTACGTCGATCCGGTCGATGTCGGGGGAGTAGTCCCAGCCGCTGTCGAACGTGATGGTGTTGGAGCCCGCCTTCAGCGCCAGCTGGACGCTGACGGTGTCGACCGTGCCCCAGTCGCCCGTCGAGGGGAACTTCAGACTGGTGCCGTTGCCGCTGTTGGAGTAGACGGTGACCGAGCGGGGGTCACCGCTGACGTAGGCGACGTTGACGGTGTAGATGCCGTCCTTCTTCACTGTGATGTCGTTGAACTGCAGCTTGCTGTCGAGGTAGAGGTTGCCGACCTTCTTGCCGCCGGAACAGGAGCCGCATGCGGCAGTGGAGGCGTTGCCGGTGAGGGTGTTGCCGGCGGACTCGGCCTCGTAGCGGGTGGTCGCCGGCGGCGTGCCGCCGGGCTTGACGGTGAACAGCCGTGAGCCGTGCGAGGGCAGCGTCGCGGTGATCCTGTTCTTGTACGTGCCGAGGTTCCGGCGGTTCCACAGGTCGCGTACGGAGGCCGCGCCGGTGAAGCCGAAGGACGCCCAGTCCGCGGTGACGGAGGCCGGCGAACTGCCGAGATTGAACAGGGCGACGGTGTACGTGCCGTCGGCGTTCCTGGTTCCCCAGACCTGCTGGTCACCCATCGGTGTGACGGGGCGTGCGACGGGCGAGTCGTTCTGGTCGACGCCGATGACTTCCTGGTTGGTCAGCAGGGAGAGGCCGTAGCTGTCCAGCTTGGTGAGGTCGTCGCCGGTGAACAGAGGCGACTTGCTGATGGCCCACAGGGTCATGTAGCTCTGTCGCTCGGCGTTGGTGAGACCGTCCATCGCGCCGTTGCCGACGTCGATCGCGTCGAGGTCGTTCCAGCCGCCCGGACCTGCCTCGTGGCTCCACGCCGGCGCGTCGTTCCACCGGTCGTTGACCGAGTTCTCCCAGGTGACCAGGGTGTTGCAGTAGCACTCCACATCGGTGTCGATGCGCCAGCCGTTGGAGTACTTCTTCCAGTCGGCAACGTGGCCGATGTCGAGCGACCAGGACAGTTCCAGATGGATCGGGCGCCCCGTGCCCGTGATGGCCTGGTGCCAGGCGGCCACGTCCGGGACGTTGTCGTAGTTGTCGCCGGACTTGGAGGAACCGGGGCCCACCCCGTCCAGTTTGAGGAAGTCGTAGCCCCAGTCCGCGAGCATCTGTGCCTGCGCGTCGACGTACTTCTGCGCGCACGGCTTGTCGAAGTCCAGTTTGTAGGCGCTGTCCCAGCCGTTGGTGGTGCGCAGATCCGGGAAGACGATGTCCGCCGTGGTGCAGCCGGGGGCGTTCCGGATCGGCACCTCGCCGTCGCCGTACGCCCCCTTCTCCAGGCCCACCGGCAGATAGATGCCGGCCTTGAGGCCCTTGGAGTGGATGTGGTCGGCGACCGACTTCATGCCATGGGGGAACCGGACGGGGTCGGGTGTCTGCCGGCCGTACTGGTCGAACTCGGACGTCCAGTTCCTGTCCATCCACCAGCCGGCGTCGATGTTGACATGGTCGTAGCCGTAGTTCTTCAGCGTGGCGGCGAGGGCGTCCGTCTGCTTCAGGACGTTCGCCTCGGTGAGGTAGCTGTAATTGCCGTCCGGGTTCAGGCCCGGGTACTGGGAGGACTGCATACTCCAACTGGACCAGCCCATGTACGGTTTGGCCGCCAGGCCGGAGGTGGCGTCGGCCGTGGTCGCGGCCGGGGTGACGGCTGCACCCGGGGAGCCGGAAGCGACGGCCTCGGTGGCGGCGGCCGGCACCACTGTGGCGAGTCCGGCGGTGACGGCCAGGACCAGCGCCGCTCTGACGGTGCGGCGTGGGAAGCCGGGCACGGCTCCGCGCAGGAGTCTGTACGGGGATGACCGCATGGGTCGCCTCCTGAAGTGAGGTGGGGTGAGATGAGAGGGGAGGGGGAAAGCGCGGTGGCACCCGGCGGGGGACGAGCGTGGTTCCGGGTGGGGGAGGGGCGTCGTACGGGGCCCGAAGCCGGGCTGGAGAGGCCGGAGAGGGCAGCTGGCCGGTCAGGACACGCCGGGCGCTTCGGCTCAGCCCCTTCCTGAGCCGAAGGGGAGCCCGCTGATGAACCGGCGCTGCACCGTGCAGCACATCAGGAGCGTGGAGATCGCGGTCATGAGAACCCCTGCCGCGATGAGGTCGGACTGTGGGGGCTGCGGCTCTGCAGCGTCATCGCTCCTCCTTCTCACATGCCCGATCCCATGAAGGACTGGATGGAGGTGGCCGCGGCTCCGCGCGCCCACTCCTCGAACGGCAGGGGACGTGTCACCACGTCGCACTGCGAAGCGGTGCCGAAGGCGGACGCGGCGAACGCGTCCCGGATGCCCTCCGCGACCAGGTCGTAGGCGGCCAGGCCCTCGCCGGAGATGACCACCCGCTCGGGACCGAGGATGTTCACCAGGAAGCCGATGGCCTTGCCGATGGCTTCGCCGGCTCGTGCGTAGACCTCTCTGACACCGGGGTCTCCGCTGTGGGCCAGTTCCAGCGCCTCGGCCGCGTCGCTCACTTGCTTGCCCGTGGCCGCGCACACAGCGCGGAGTATCGCCGGATCCGCCGCGATCGCCTCCACACATCCCCGGTTGCCGCAGTGGCACAGCGGGCCGAGCGGGTCGAGTGACAGATGCCCGATCTCGCCGGCCACGCCGTGCGCGCCCGACACCACCTGACCGTGCACCACGAGGCCACATCCGATGCCGGCGCCCACCGTCACCAGAGCGAAGTCCGAGAGACCGACTCCGGCCCCGAACCAGTGTTCGGCGACCGTGAGCGCCCGCACGTCGTTGTCGACCGTGACCGGCAGCCCGGTCGCCGTGCCGGCGATCGCGGCCAGCGGTACGTCCCGCCACTCCAGGAAGGGGGAGTAGCGGACAACGCCGTCCGCGCGGTCCACGTCGCCCGAGATCGCGATGCCCAGGCCCCGTACCTGCACACCGAAACCGTCGGCCTCCGTGAGCAACTCCTGTACCAGCGAGGTGATGACGGGCAGCACCGCCTCCGGCTCGCGGCCCGTGAGCGGTACGTGCCGGGACACGCGGACACGGCAGCACAGGTCGGCCAGTACGGCGATGATCTCGTCGCCTGTCACCTTGATCCCGATGAACAGCGCCCTCCCCCCGTCCACCCACACGAGGTTGGCGGGACGTCCCACCACGGGACGCGCCTCTTCGTCCACGCCCTCGACCAGATAGCCGAGTTCCATCAGCGGACGGACCGCCTTGGTGACGGCGGCCGGCGACAACTGCGTCCGCCGCCCCACCTCGGCCCGAGTGAGCGGACCGTGGGAGAGCAGCGTGGTGAAGACGAGGGAAGCGGCCGGCGTCATGGCCGGAAACCTAGAGAGGTTCTTTTTCGCTGTCAATGAATAGAGCAGGTGCCTTGCCATAAGCCTCTGTTGAGGGCAATCGATCTTGAAAACAGAGGCAGGTGGCGCGAGTTGACGCACGATGGAAGCCATGGGTGGCGGGCGTCCCAACGAGCGGCGCACACGCGCCCCTTGCTGCCGCCGACAACGCCCCTCCGCCGCACACGGCGCCTTCCCGGTCATTGGCCCGCTTCGCCAGATCGATCAGGATCTCTCTGGCAAGGTGCGGATCCCTCTATTTCCCACTCCGACCAGTAACAGTGAGGTACCTGGCCACCGTGCCGCTGATGCCGGTGTGGCGCAACTTCTTCCTCGGCTCGGAGATGACCAAGGGACCGTGGCCGCTCCGGCGGCTGGACATC